>JBIKMR010000056.1:0-19346 GCA_044359155.1 Candidatus Hydrogenedentales bacterium
AAGGTCGCAGACTCCGCCCAGGAAGACACCGAGCTGCCGCCCGTGAGCGAAGGCATGAAGGTCGGCCCCGGTGCAGACATCGGCATCAACGCCATTGCCCCGCTGCGCCACGCCACCAAGCCCCCCGCGCGCTACACGGAAGCCACCTTGGTGAAGCGTTTGGAAGAGGAAGGTATTGGCCGACCCAGCACCTACGCCCCCACCATTTCCACCATCCAGGCGCGCGGCTATGTGGACCGGCAAGGCAAGTACCTCGCCCCCACCTTTCTCGGCATCGCGGTCACACAACTCCTGCGCGACCACTTCGCCGAGTATGTGGACATCGGCTTCACCGTGCGCATGGAAGAAGCGCTCGACAAGATAGCCGATGGCGATCGCGACTGGATCGATTTCCTCAAAGCCTTCTACCACGGCACGGCGGATGGCGAATTCGGCGTCGGGCTGGATGCGCGCATCAAGCAGGAACAGGAAAACATTCCTTTCCCCACCATCTCGATTGGCCGCGACAGCGAAGGCGCGGAGTACGTGGTGCGCATTGGCAGGAACCAGCCTTTTGTGCAGCGCGGCGAAGGCGGCCCGGAAAACACCGCCACTCTCCCCGAGGGAATCACCTACGACGAGCTTACCGTTGAGAAGGCGCAGGAATACCTGGCCAACAAGTCCAAGGGCAACGAGCCCATCGGCAGCGACCCTGAGACCGGCATGAACGTGTATGCGCTGGTTGGGCCCTATGGTCCCTACGTGCAGTTGGGCGAAACCAGCAGCGACAAGAAAGACCCCAAGCCCAAGCGCTCGGGCCTGCCCAAGGGCACCGCGCCGGACAACGTCTCGATTGAAATGGCGCTCGGCTATCTGGCCCTGCCGCGCGTGTTGGGAGACAGCCCCACCAGCGGCAAGAAAGTGCGCGCAGGCACCGGCCCCTTCGGACCCTACGTGGTACACGATGGCGACTACCGCAGCCTGAAGGGCGAAGACGATGTGCTGACCGTGTCGCTCGACCGCGCCCTTACTCTATTGGCCGAACCCAAACGCCCCAGCCGCACCGCCGCAACACGCACCGCCTTGCGCGTGATACGTGAAGCTTCCGAAGGCCAGCCGCAAATCGCCATCTACGACGGGCGCTATGGCGCCTACGTGAGCGACGGCGCCGCCAACGCCACCCTCCCCAAGGGTCAGGACATCGCCACCGTCACGCTAGACGAAGCGCTGCCCCTGCTGGCGGAAGCCGCGCTGCGCAAGCCATCGAAGAAGAAGGCAGCAGCAAAGAAACCTGCCGCCGCAAAGAAACCAGCAGCAGCCAAAAAGCCCGCTGCGAAAAAGCCTGCTGCAAAGAAACCCGCCGCGAAGAAAAAGCCCTCGGCATAGACCGCTTTTCCGCTCTCTCTGTTGTGGCGTGGTCTCCGACCGCACCAGGCTGAGAACCGAAGGTCTCCTCTTAAGTCCCCCTTGGAAGGGGGACGATTCTGCGCTTGCGCAGAATCCGGGGGATGTTGCCCCCACAGCACCCGCCCCGCCTCTACCCCCGCACCAAGCCCTGCTCCACCTGGTCGCGCATGGCCTTGCCTTGCAACAACTCGATCAGCGTCAGCGCGAAATCCATCGCGGTGCCCGGCCCGCGTGATGTAACCACGTTTCCATCCACCTCAATCGCCGCGCCCGTGGGAATCGCGCTGGGGTAATCGTCCCACTCGACACAGCCGGGATAACACGTGGCCCGCTTGCCATCCAGCAATCCCGCCCGCGCCAACACCTTGGGCGCAGCACAGACCGCCGCCACATGCCCGCCCGCCGCCGCCGTTGCGCGCAACAGGTCAATCACCCGCGCATCCGCCGCAAGGTTATCCGCCCCCGGTAGCCCGCCCGGCAACGCCACCATGTCCCACGTTTCCAACACCGCCGCTGACAGCGTGGTATCGGGAAGCAGCCGCACGCCCCGGCTCGCCGTAACCATGCCCTCGTCCAGCCCCGCCGTGGTAACGTCCACCTTCGCACGGCGCAGCAGATCGACAATTGTCACGGCTTCAAGCTCTTCACAACCTTGCGCAAGCGGCACCAATACCTTGGGCATAGAATATTCCTTGTAGGGGAGGCTGGACTAAACCAGCGCCTCGGGGCGCAGCACGTCCTCGAAGATTTCCTGCGACCAATCCGCAAGCAGGAACACCGCGCTTACCTCGGAGAACTTGTCGCACAGCAACACATAGCGCTCGCCCAGTTGCTCGGTACGGCGGCTGCGCGCGGCCAGTTCCAGCTCGAGCGCGGCTCGCTGCATACGGAGCGTTCCAAGCGAATCAGACGCACCCTTGATCGAGTGCGCCAAGCGGCAGACCTCTTCCCAGTCGCACGCCTTAATTGCCAGGTCTACGTCGTTCAGGCGCGTGGGCATGTTGTCCAAAAACACCCGCACCACCCGCTGGTAACGCGCCACCTTGCGCCCCGTCACCTGCCCCGCTTGTATTAGGTCCACAATCGGTATCATCGAGAACGCCGGTTCCTCGCGCACTATCGGCGCGTTGATAGGCCGATCCAGCAGGGCTTGCAGCTCAGGCCGCCACTTCACCAGCGTGGCCAGCATCTTGTCGAAAGCCACCGGCTTGCTCAGGTAATCGTCCATGCCTGCGGCGATGCAACGCTCCGCGTCGCCCTTCATGGCGAAGGCCGTCATGGCGATGATGGTGGTATGCCGCGCCTCACCCTCTGCCGCGCGGATGCGTGCCGTCGCCGTGAATCCGTCCATCTCCGGCATCTCGCAATCCATCAATACGAAATCGAATCGCTCGGCCAGCGCAAACTCCACCGCCTCGCGCCCGTTAGGCGCAATCACCACGTCACACCCCAAGCCGCGCAACACTTCGATGGCCACTTCCTGGTTCACCTCGTTGTCTTCCGCCACCAATATCCGCAGCCCCAGCTCCACCTCGCCAATGGGAAGCACCGGAGTTTCGAGCAAGCCAACGCGCCCCGAAATGGTATGGCGCGTAACCAGCCCAAGCGATTCGCCCTGCGCGTGCGCCTCGAACATCTGCTCGAGCGCGGCCTGCAATTCTTCCCACCGCAGCGGGCGGGTGAGGTACGCCGCGAAGCCCTTGTCCAGCGCGTTGCGCGCATCGCCCGGCGCGCCGCCATCGGTCATCAACACCAGCATCAGCGAATCCAGCGCGGGCCGCATGCGCATCAGCTCGCCCAGCGATTCCCCTCGCACCACGCGAAGCTCGTCAGAAATCAGCGCACAATCATAAGGCGCGCCTGCGCGCGCCGCTTCTTCCAGCTTATCCAGCGCCAGCCCGCCGTCCGCCAGGCCTTCCGCATCCCCCCCCCACGAGCGCAGCATTTCCAGCGTGACGTTGCGAACAATGTTCGACTGCTCGACCACCATCACCTTGCGTCCTTGCACCCCCACGCCCGTGGCGATTGTCTCTGCCATGTCCTTGTTCAACGGCAGCGCGAGTTCAAACTGGAAGCGGCTGCCCTTACCCACCGTGCTGTGCGCGCCGATGTTGCCACCCATCAATTCCACCAGCTGCTTGGATATCGCCAGCCCCAACCCCGTGCCGCCGTATCGCTTGCCCGTGCCGCTTTCTTGCTGGTACTTCCCAAAGATGCGCTCAAGGTTTTCCTGCGACACGCCGATGCCCGTGTCTTCAATGCCAAAGCGCAGCCGCGCCGTGCCGTTCTGTGGCTCGACCAGCTTTACCTCCAGCATCACATAGCCCGACTCGGTGAACTTCACCGCGTTCGCCACCAGGTTCATCAACACTTGGCGAATTCGGCCTGCGTCTCCCAGCACATGGCGCGGCGTGCCCGGTACATAGCGCAATACCAGCGATATCCGCTTGCTCGCAGCCCGCGTGCTCAACAACTCCACCACGTCCTCGCACGCTATCATCAGGTCGAAGGGGTCCGACTCGATGGTCAGCTGCCCCGCCTCCACCTTCGAATAATCCAGCACGTCGTCCACAATGCTCAACAACGCCTTCGCGCTGCGGCGGATGGTCTCCGCAAACTTTCGCTGCGACGGCGTCAGGTCGGAACTCAGCAGCAGTTCCGTCATGCCAATCACGCCGTTCATGGGCGTGCGGATCTCGTGGCTCATGTTTGCAAGGAACTCGCCCTTGAACTTGCTCGCCTCCTCGAGCGAATGCAGCGCCCGCTGCAAGTTCGCCTCGATCCCCTGGCGTTCCTTGATCTCGCGGTGCAGGTTCGCCTCGGTGCGCTTGTGCTCCACAATCTCGCGCTGCAACTCGCGCGTGCGCTGCTCCACGTGAACCTCGAGCGTTTGCCGCGCCTCTTTCAGGTCGCGCTCCTGCTCCTCAATGCGACTCATCATGTGGTTGAACTCGTCTACCAACCGCCCGATTTCATCGTCCGCCTGCTTCACCGCCCGCAACGAATAATCATTCTCGCGCGACACCACCCGCGTCATCAGCGCAAGGTTTTCTATCGGGGTCGACACCACCGACTTCATACGCGACGCCAGCATATACGCCGCCAAAGCGCACATGCCGCCCACGATAAGCACAGACACGCCGTAGATCGGCACATACGACAAAAGGAAACTGGTATCCCCTAGGATATACAGGGTGCCAACGCTTCGCGTGCCGATGCGCGATTCAATGTCCGGTGCTTCGATCTTGTGGAATGCTTCCAGCGTGCGCAGCCCAAACACCACGCCGGTAAGCCCCGGTTCAGGGGGAAGCTCGACGATGTTACGGTCCTTGAAGTACCGCGCAAACACCTTGCCCTGTGCGTCATAGGCAGCCGCCGCGAGTATGCGGGGATTCTGGGCAAACATGTTGAGCACATGCTCTGCGCGCCCCGTGTCTCCCCAACTGATAGGCTCAGCCACCAGCGACGCGGCAAAGGCCGCCGCCTGGTTCGCCTCGTTCCGCAACGTCTGCCGCACTACGAAAAGATCAAACGTGAACAACGACGCCCCAGAGATCAGCAGCGCCATGACCACCGGTGCCATTACTATCAGCAACAGCTTCGGCGATATCGGAAGATTCTTGTAAGACGACGCCAACGCAGCATCCCCAAGGTGTACCGCAGACACACCACCCGACCACGCTTTATAGATTATCACATTCTGCGGAGAAGGAAAACAGGGATTTTCGGGATTTCGCAACAACTTCGTTGTTCGTTGTTCGTTGTTCGTTGTTCGTTGTTCGTTGTTCGTTGTTCGTTGTTCGTTGTTCGTTGTTCGTTGTTCGTGGCTAGTGGCTAGTGGCTAGTGGCTAGTGGCTAGTGGCTAGTGGCTAGCGCTCAGAGTTGTTGTGGCGTGGTCTCCTGACCGCGCCACCTCCCGAGTCTTCGAGGCCCCGCGCCTCGCGGGGTCCCTCTCCCTCTCCCTCTCCCTCTCCCTCTCCCTCTTACCCTCTTAACCTCTTAACCTCCTTCGCCGCTCTGCCCCCATTGCCCCTTTGCATGAAATCCCCTCCTTTCCTCCCCTCTTTTCCAGCCTTCCCCCTTTCCAGATTCTCCCCACTGCAACCCCCTGACACTACGTATAGGGGCATATCACCAACCGAAAGGACCCGCACCATGAACATCCGCACCCTCACCCGCCGCGAATCCTGGATGACCGACGCCGAATGGCGGCAAATACTCCGCCACCGCCGCGCCATCCTCAAAGACTTCACCGACCGCGAAGTCCCCCTCACCGTATTCATCGGCCTGCGGCTCAACGCCTACCTCTTCGCCCTCATCCTCACGCAGCGCAACGAAAACGCAATCCTCACCCCCGCCCACGAAGGTGCCCCTCTGCCCATTCCCACCCCCGAACAATTCGACGCCCTCATCGCCGCACGCGAAAAACTCACCCGCCTCGCCTGCGAAATCGAACACGGCCCCAAAGCTGCCGCCACTCCCGAGCCCGCCCAAGAACCCCAGCCTGAATTCACCGACGAAGCCCTACAGGTCCAATCCACCATCCTCACGCCCGCCTACACAAATCCCCCCAACCCCACCTACCAACTCAACCGCCAACAACGCCGCGCCCTCGCACGAAGGGCAGCGTAAGACTGGGAGCGCTGCGCCACCGCTCAGCGACCAACGCAGCACCCGCCCACGCCGTAGGTGCCAGACATGTCTGGCACCTACACAACCAGCGCCATCTGGAGTGCGGCTGCTTGCCGCCGCGCTAACGTAGGTCGCTTGCTGCCGTCATGGGCGTACATGACTTCACACCCATGTCGAAACACAAGGGGGCAAGTGACTCAACGACTCACGGAAGCAAGCTTCCTTGGAAAGATCGGCAGCAAGCAACCGCACTCCAAGCAGCACTCAACCGCTCGTTGTGGCGCGAGCCCGGCTTCCTCGACCCCGCGCATGGAAATCGCTATCATGCACTCATGCATCCATCGCACCAGAATCCCTACACCGGGTTAAGTCGCCGTCAGGCGCTGGCCACTTTCGCCAGCGGCTTTGGCATGGTGGGGCTGGCGTCGTTGTTGCAGAGCGAGAGCGCTGCCGCCGCCGTGGCCGGGCCGTTGGCCCCGCGCGTGGCCCATGCCGCGCCGCGCGCAAAGAACCTCATCTTCCTGTTCATGTCGGGCGGGCCATCGCATGTGGACTTGTTTGACCCAAAGCCGCGCCTGCTTTCGGAAATGGGCAAGCCGCTGCCATTCGAGAAGCCCAAGCTGGAACGCACGAAGACGGGCAACCTGCTCGGGTCGCCTTGGAGCTTCAAGCAATACGGCCAGGGCGGCACGTGGATGAGCGAGCTGCTGCCGCACCTATCTGCCTGCGCGGACGACCTGTGCGTGGTGCGGTCAATGGTGGCGGACAACATCAACCACAATGGCGCGTGCCTGCAAATGAACACGGGCGAGCAGAGCTTCTCGCGCCCCAGCCTCGGGTCGTGGTTGTTGTATGGGCTGGGCAGCGAGAACCAGAACCTACCCGGCTTTGTGGTGCTCAGTCCGGCGCAGCCTGCGCAGGGCGCTCCGCTGTGGAGTTCGAGCTTCCTGCCTGCCGCCTACCAAGGCACGCTGGTGTCGAACCTTGATCAGCCCATCGCCAACCTGGCGAACCCCGGCATGACGCTGGACCGGCAGCGTGCGCAGTTGGACGTGTTGAAAGAAATGAACGAGCAGCACATGGCCACGCGCATGGAAGACGACCGCCTGAGTGCGCGCATTGCGTCGTTCGAGTTGGCGTATCGAATGCAGACCGAGGCCCCCGAGGCCTTCGACATCAAGGGCGAATCCCCCGCCACTCAGTTGCTCTATGGACTGGACGACCCGACCACCGCGATCTATGGCAAGCAGTGCCTGCTGGCGCGGCGGCTTGTGGAGCGCGGCGTGCGCTGCGTGCAGGTGTACCACACGCAAACATCCAAGCGGGCAAGCTGCCAACTGTGGGACCAGCACGGCGGCCTGCGCCAGGAACTGCCCGCCAACTGCGCCGCCACCGACAAGCCCGTGGCCGCGCTGCTGCAAGACCTCAAGGCGCGCGGCTTGCTCGATGAAACCATCGTGCTGTGGGGCGGAGAGTTTGGTCGCACCCCCACCGCCGAGGGCGACAACGGGCGCGAGCACCACCCCTTCGGATTCACCATGTGGATGGCAGGCGGCGGCATCAAGGGCGGCATCACCCACGGCGCCACCGACGAATACGGCTGGCACGCCACCGAAAACAAAGTCCACGTCCACGACCTCCACGCCACCCTCCTCCACCTCATGGGCGTGAACCACGAACAACTCACCTATCGCTACGCAGGTCGAGACTACCGCCTGACCGACGTGTACGGGAACGTGGTGAAAGACATCATCGCTTAGGCCGACATTGTCAATCGTTCCGCAAAAATAAACAACGCCGATCGATGGCCTCCAGTCCCAGCTATTCCCGAACCGTTATATGTTCCACCTTCATTGCGCCGGGCTCCGGGCGTGGGCCCTTGCCGTGGTTGCTGTAAAGCACCTGCGTGAACTCGGCACCTGCGAGCAGGATGACCGAGGAATAGTAGATCCAGATCAGGACGATGGCGAGCGAACCCGCCGCGCCATAGGCACTGCTCACGTCACTGTTGCCAAGATAGAAGCCAATGACGAATTTGCCGAGGGCGAACAAGATCGACGTGACGGCGGCTCCCACCCAAACGTCCTTCCACCGGATTTTAGCGTCTGGCATTACCTTGAAGATTGCGGCGAAGACGGTTGTTACCACGGTGAAGGAAATGATTACGTTGATACCCTCGACCAGCATGGCAGATGCCTCGTTATCCAGCCAGCCGCTGATGAAATTGCTGAAGGCGGCAATCGCGGCACTGAGAAGCAGGGATACCAGCAAGAGAAACCCCAGCCCCAGCACGAGGCCAAAGGACAAGATTCGCTTCTCGATAAAGTTGCGTACCCCGCCCAGCCTTGGGTCGGGCTCCACATGCCATACCTTGTTGAGCGCGCTCTGAAGTTGAACAAACACGCCGGTGGCGCCAAAGAGTAGACTTGCAACGCCCAGCATGGCGGCGAAGCGGCTTCGCGTCTGGTGGCCTGCGGCACTCACGATGATGGTTTCCACCTCCTTCGCCGCCTCGTCTCCCAATAGACGTTCCACCTGGACGCGCACTTCTCCCCGCGCGACCTCTTCTCCGAAGAAAATTGCACTCAGCGAAATCGCAATCACTAGCAGTCCCGGCAGGGCAAAGAGCGTGTAATAGGCAAGCGCCCCTGCCATGGAGAAACAATCGTCATCAATGAATCGCAGCACACTTTCGCGCGCGATGGGGTAGTTTAAAACCGTGGGCAATTCAATAACCTCAGTGTGTGAAGTGAATCGAGTGCCCCCACGCCAGGCGCGGACAACCGGTCAAGTCTCACACGGGTAACGATACGAATTGCCAGACAATTCCCCCCGGCAAGAATGCGGCGCAATGAACAAGCCGCTAATTGCGTTAACCGTAAATGCCACCGCGATGCCCTACTTCCACGACAAGCACGCGCAGTATTCCGTCGTCTATCGTGTAGATAACGCGGTAGTCCCCCACACGGATACGGTAGTAGCTGCGCTTGCCAATCAGTTTCTTGCAACCTGTCGGACGGGGATCGTGGTGTAGCGCATGAATTCCTACTAAGATACGCGCACGGAGTTCGGGGCTCATCTTGTCCAAGGCCTTCTGGGCACCGGGACGAAGGATAACCTCATATGCCATGTTGGGCATTCAACCGACGCTCAAACTCTTCCAGCGTAATATCTTCGCCTTCTTCTTCCATGGCGCGGTCAGCAGCCGCGATGTCCATCCGGTCTTCCATCTCCTCGATGAAGGCGGGGTTGGTGACGGGCATCATTACCGCGAGCACGCGGTTCTCGCTGGATATGATCAGCGGCTCGTTCTCCGCGTTCACGCGGCTGATGAACAGGTCCATATTGTCGCGCAGTTCGGCGGTGGTGGCGTGGAGCATAGCGGTTCTCCCAAGGCTTTTGCCGGTGCGCAGTATATTCCTTCCCCCTTGGGAAAAGAACCCCCTCACCCCGCCGGGGCGGGGACGAGTTTCCTTACCGGTTCGGCGGCGGTGGCTTGGCTGCCGATGTTGGCGAGTACGCCGACCATGCCCATCATGACGATGAGGGCGGTGCCGCCGTAGCTGATGAAGGGCAGGGGGAGGCCCTTGGTGGGGAGGAGTCCGGTGGTGACGCACATGATGAAGACGGTTTGCATCCCGATACTGGCGGCGATGCCGGTGGCGAGCAGGCTGCCGAAGCGGTCGCGTGCGTTGAGGGCGATTCGGAAGGCCATCCAGAAGAAGAGGCCGAAGAGGGCGACGAGGCTGAGGGTTCCGGCGAGGCCGTATTCTTCGCCGACCACGGCGAAGATGAAGTCGGTGTGGGCAGCGGGCAGGTAGCCGAGCTTTTGTTCTCCCGCACCGGGGCCGCGCCCGAACACTCCCCCCTGGGCAAAGGCACTGAAGGATTGGATGAGATGCCAGCCTGCACTTTCGCGGTGTTCGTAGGGGTTGAGGAAGGCGAGCACGCGGGCGACGCGGTGGGGGGCGAGTGCGACGAGGATGCTGCCAAAGGCGAGGCAGGGCATGACGCACATGATGAGGTATTGCATGCGTGTGCCGGCAACGAAGAGCATGATGAACGTGGCGGACATCATGACGATGGGGACGCCGAGGTCGCGCTCGGCGAGTACGAGCGCGGTGAAGATTCCGGCGATGACCATGGGCGGCAGGAAGCCGCGAAAGAAGGTCTGCATGTGGTCGCGGTTGTCGGTGAGCTTTACGGCGAGCCACACGATGAGCACAAACTTGGCGAGCTCAGAAGGCTGAAAGCCGACCGGCCCAAGGCGCAGCCAACGCTGGCCTCCGTCCACATTGCGCCCTACGCCGGGGATGAGCACCAGCACAAGCAGCAAGAGGGCAAAGAGCACGAGGCCGCGATAGAGGATGGGATCTTTGAAGTGACGGTAATCAAAGCGCGACGCAATTATGAGGGCGATGAAGCCCAGGCCCATATAGACGGGCTGGCGTTGCAGCTCGGTTACGGCGTCCGGGTTGAGCGCGGCGGCGCTGTATACCATGAGCGTGCCGAAGAGCACGAGCGCGACGACGGCGGTGAGCAGGATTGTGGTTTCACGCACCATTGAGCAGTTCCTCCTTAAAAGGGGTTGCTTCTTCGAGCGCGTTGACGCAGGCGCGGAAGTCTTCGCCGCGTTCCTCGAAGTTGTTATACCAATCGAAACTTGCGCAGCCGGGGGAGAGCAGGACGGCGTCTCCGGGGTCTGCCGCGTCTGCGGCCAGTTGCACGGCTTCTTCCATGCTGGTGGCAGTGAGGGATGGCACGGCGTGCCCCCATGCGGCGGCCATCTTGGGACCGTCTTCTCCAATCAACACGAGCGCGCGCACGTGCTTGCGCACCAGCGCCTCGAGTGTGCCGTATCCCGCGCCCTTGCCGCGCCCGCCCGCTATCAGCACCACGGGCTGGGTGAAGCTTTCAAGCGCAACGCGAAGGCTGTCGATGTTGGTGGATTTGGAATCGTTGTAGTAGGTCACGCCACCGAGCGTGCGCACGGGCTCGATGCGGTGGGGCACGCCCCTGAAGCTGCGGATGCCGTGCGCCACTTCTGCCGCAGGCACGCCCGCCGCACAGGCCATGGCCACCACCGCGAGTACATTGGCGAGGTTGTGTTTGCCGGGCAGGGGGATGTCTGCCTGCGGGAGGATGGCTTCACCCTTGAAGGTCACCATGCCCGCCTCGACGCGGACGGCGGCATCGGGCTTGCCCTTGGTGCTGAAGGTCAGAACCTCGACGCCATCGGCTATGGCCATGTCGGACACGATGGGGTCGTCGGCGTTGAGCACGCTCACGTCGCCCGCCGCCTGAAAGCCGAGGATGCGGTTCTTCACGGCGGCATACTGTTGCAGCGTGCCATGGCGGGGATGGTCGGGCGTGACATTGAGAACCGCCGCGACTTGCGGGCGGAAGGTGTAGGTGGATTCGAGTTGATAGCTGCTCACTTCGAGGACGTAGCAATCCGGCTTGGGCAGGGTGCGGAGGGCTTCGGAGAGGGGCAGGTCATTGTTGCCACAGAGGACAGAGCGTTGTCCCGCCGTGGTCAACACATGGTGCAGCAGCGCAGTTACGGTGGTCTTGCCGTTGGTGCCGGTGACGGCGTAGATGGGCACGCCGCGATCGCGCCACACCACCTCGAGTTCGCTGCTGATGCGGACGCCGAGGTCGCGTGCCTGTTCGAGTATGGGTAGGTTGGTGGGCACGCCGGGGCTGAGGACGATTACGTCGCTATCCAGCACGCGCGCACTGTGGCCGCCCAGCTCGACGGCGATTCCTTCGCCGCGCAGGGCCGTGGCCTGTTCTTGCAGTGCGGGCGTGTCGCCGGATTCGGTCACCAATATAATTGCGCCCTGCCCGTGCAGATAGCGGGCGGCGGCCTGGCCGGTGCGTCCGAGGCCGAAGATGGTCATGCGTTTGTTGGCGAAGGGATGCATCACGTTACCGCAGTTTCAACGTGGCAAGGCTCATGGCTGCCAGCAGGAAGGCAATGATCCAGAAGCGCATGGTGACTTTGGTTTCCGACCACCCCAGCAGCTCGAAGTGGTGGTGCAGGGGGGCCATGCGGAAGAAGCGTCGACCAGTCATTTTGAAGTAGGCCACCTGAATGATGACGCTGGAAGCCTCGATGACGAAGAGACCGGCGACCACGGGCAGCAGAAGTTCCTGCTTGGTGAGGATGGCGAGCGTGGCGATGGCCCCGCCCAGAGCGAGCGAGCCGGTGTCGCCCATGAAGACTTCTGCCGGGTGTGCGTTGAACCAGAGGAAGCCCAGCCCCGCGCCGAGTAGTGCACCGCCGAAGACGAAAAGCTCGCTGGCCTCGGGCACATGGGTGACGAAGAGATAGCTGGACCAGTCGGCGCGGCTGACCACGTAAGCGATGGCGGAGAAGGTGGTGATGGAAATGATGGCGGTGCCAGTGGCAAGCCCGTCGAGTCCATCGGTGAGGTTAACCGCGTTAGAAGAACCCACGATGAGGAAGACGATGAAGGCAATGTAGAGCAAGCCGAGCGGAACGAATACTTCCTTGAAGCCGGGCAGGCTTACGTCGGTGTGTCGGTCTGCGGCGGATGGTTTCAGGCTTTCTGGGAACATCGCCTCCAGCAAAAGGCGGTTGAGACGCAGCCGCTCCAAATCGCTCAGCAGATAGTAATCGGACAACTGCATCAACATCTCTTCGGTCATCGGAATGTTCGCAGCAATTTCCTCGTTCAAGAGCGCGTTGCCGCGCAGCACCTCGCGTAAGGAGCTCCGCAGTGTCACCTCATGCTCCAACTCATGCGAGCCACTCGCGCGCGCGCCTTTCAGCGCCGCCTGGGCTTCCGGCTCCAGCAACGTCCACAGATGTCCGCGCGGGGTCTCCGGGGTTTCGTCCATTCCCTGTGCCAACTCGCGCAGGAAGAGGGGCCAGTCTGCAACATCAGATTCTTCTATATGCCCCGCGCTGAACGCGATGGGATTGAGATAGAGATACACGCCCAGCAGCAGGCCACAGATGATCTGGCCAATGAATTTGCCACGCGCGCTGAGGCCCGCATTCTGCTTGCGCTTCAGCTTGGTGTAGTCGTCTAGAAAGCCCAACGCGCCCAAGAAAACGAATACGCCTAGGGCAATCCACATGAGGCGGTTTTCAAGCGTGCTCCATAGCAGCAGCGCGATGATGGTGGCGACGATGAAGATGGCACCGCCCATGGTGGGCGTGCCGGATTTACCCTTGTGCAGCTCATGCAGATCGGCCACGTGGTCCTTCTTGATGTACTGCCCAATCTTCAGCGACTTGAGCATACGGATGGCCCAGGGGCCGAAGAGCACGCAGAGCATGAAGGCGGTAAACGCGGCGCCGCCCGCGCGAATGGTGTGGTAGGTCAACACGTTCAGCGCGCTGAAGTCAGGCAGGAAATATAAGGCCAAGTGGTAGAGCATTTGCGTTCCGAAAAATATATATAGGTTAAGCCGCCGTGCTGCCCTCTGGTGCCAGCATGGATTCCAGGTTCCGAATCACCCCCTCCATCCGCATCCCGCGCGAGCCCTTCACCAGCAGCGCGTCGCCGGGCTGTGCGCGCTCGAGCACTGCCCGCGCGATGGACTCGTGCGACTCGTGCGCGGTGGCATCCGTAAGGCCAGCGGAACGAGCGGCGTCTGCCACCAGCTCCGCGTGCGGCCCCAGCGTGAACAGCGCGCTGACACCCTGCCTTGCCGCCTCGACGCCCAGCTCGCGGTGCGCGGATTCTGCCATGGGGCCCAGCTCGAACATGTCTCCCAGCGCGGCGAATTTGCGCCCGTTGCGATGCAGGGCCAGAGCCTCCAACGCGGCGCGCATACTGGGCGGGCTGGCGTTGTAGGAATCGTCGAACACGGTGAGCGGGCCGAGCGCAGCCACGCGGAAACGCGGGGCGTTCAGGCAGGCCTGTCGTAGGGGAACTTCGAAATCGGTGAGCCCGTGCCGCAATCCCACCGCCACCGCAATCAACACGCTGGCCGCCTGGGCAGGCACGGGAAGGGGAAGGCGCATACGCCCAACGGGCGCCACGTCCAATATCATACCGCCGTCTGGGCCGGAGATGCATTCTTCGAGCCGCACCTGCCCGCCGCTGCCGAAGTAGACCTTGTCCCCCGAGAACTTGCGGGCGATTTGCAGGCACCAAGGGTTGTCGGTGTTCACGTAGAAGGTGCCGTCTGGGCCGAGGCCCTCGGCTATTTCTGCCTTGGCGGTGGCCACGTCTTCAATGCTTCCGCCGAAGCCCTCGACATGCGTTGCCCCCACCATCGTGATGACCGACTCGGTGGGCTTTGCCAGCAGGCAGAGGTCACGTATTTCGCCTGCGTGGTTGGCCCCCATTTCGATGACGGCGAAGTCCGTGTCTTCGTCTATCTCGAGCAGGGAGAGCGGGCATCCGATGGCGTTGTTCAGGTTGCCAGGGGTCTTGATGACGTTGAACACGGAACCCAACAGCGTGGCGGTGAAGTCCTTGGTGGTGGTTTTGCCCACGGAGCCGGTGATGCCGAGCACGGGGATGTCGAAACGGGAGCGATGCCATGATGCGAAACTCTGCAAAGCCGTAAGGGGATCATCGCAGACGATGGACGCGCCGGGCGCGTTGTTGCGCGTGGTGACCACGGCGGCTGCGCCCTTGGCGTAAGCTTCTTCGAGCATGTCGTTCGCGTCGAAGTTGTCGCCCTTGAGCGCGACGAAGAGTTGACCGGGTTTCAGCTTGCGAGTGTCGGTACATACGCCGGACACGGTGAGGTCCGGCTGCGTGGCGTTGCCGCCTGCGGCCGCTGCGATTTGTTCGAGGGGATAGGTCCAGCTCATCGGCGCAACTCCGACAGGACCAGCCTAGCCACTTCGCGATCGTCGAAGTGGGTCTTCTCGGTGCCGATGATCTGGTAGTCCTCATGGCCCTTGCCCGCAATCATTACCAAGTCGCCGGGGCGGGCCATGCTGATGCCAGTGCGGATCGCCGTGGCGCGATCCTCGATCACGTCGTAGTCCGCGCCCTTCTTCTTGCCCGCCTGTTGCAGCCCCACTTCCGCGTCCAGCAGGATGCGGAAGGGGTCCTCGGTGCGGGGGTTGTCGGAGGTGAGGATGCAGTAGTCCGAAAGCCGCCCGGCCACGTTGCCCATCTTGGGGCGCTTGGTCTTGTCGCGGTCTCCGCCGCAGCCGAACACGGTGATGATGCGCCCACCACACAGGCGGCGCGCCGCGTCGAGCGCGCTCCTCAGGCCATCGTCGGTGTGGGCGTAGTCCACCACCACCTGAAAGGATTCGCCGGAGGTCACGGGTTCAAAGCGCCCCGGCACGCAGGGCTGCGATTCGAGCGCGGCAACGACCGTGTCGAGCGCGATGCCCAGCCCGCCACCGATGGCGGCGGCACAGAGGGCGTTGGCCACGTTGTAGTGCCCGAGCAGGCGCAGCTTCACGGGGTGCGTGCCCCAGGGGGTTTCGAGGCTGAAGGTGGTGTGCTTCATGGTGGCCTGCACATTGACCGCGCGGCAGTTGCCGTTGGCCCCATAGGTGACGCTGCGACAGGGGGCGGCGTTGCGGTAGAAGTCCCCGGCTGGGTCGTCCGCGTTTACCACGGCGAGACCGGTTACCGGGTGCAGCCCGCGAAAGAGGATGGCTTTCGCGTCGCGGTAGGCTTCCATGGTGCCGTGGTAATCGAGGTGATCCTGCGTGAGGTTGGTGAAGGCGGCGGCAGCAAAGGGGATGCCTGCCACGCGGTGCTGTTCGAGCGCGTGCGAGCTGGCTTCCATCGACACATGGGTGACGCCTGCGTCGCGGGCCTCGGCGAATATGTTGGCGAGGTCTTCGCCGAAGGGGGTGGTGTGGTTGGCTTCGTGCAGCTTGCCATCCACCACGTAACCGAGGGTGCCGAGCAGGGCGGTGCGCAGGCCTGCGGCGCGAAAGATGGCGTCAATCAATGCGGCGGTGCTGGTCTTGCCGTTGGTGCCGGTCACCCCCACCACGGTCATGCCATGCGCGGGGTTGCCCGCGAGGGCGTGGGCGCAAAGCCCTGCGGTGCGACGCGCATGGCGCACCTGCACATAGGGCAGACCCTCAAGTTCGGTCACGCCCTCACGCTCGCCGACAATGGCGATAGCACCCGCATCTTTTGCGGCTTGGGCGAAGGCGTGGCCATCGCCCTTTGCACCGGGCACGGCAACAAACAAACTGCCCCGCCGAACGCGGCGGGAATCTTCGGTGACATGCGTAGCCGCCGCGAGCGCGGCTTCGGCGGCCTTGCCCGGCGGCGGTGCAGTTTCGCCTGCGGCGTGCAGCACGTCACACAGGTTCAAGGGCGTTCTCCGTTTTGGCGGTGGCTGCGCGGGCCGAGGCATCGGGCACGCCCATGTCTTCGGTTGGGGCGGGCGGTTCTTTCGGCTTCACGCCGTCTTCGTATTCGGGCTGCTCGGCCTCGATAGGCTCGGGCGCGGTGACGCGGCGGGAGAGTTCGAGCGAACAGAGCATGACTTCGTAGATGGGGGTGCCTGGCTCGGGGAATTGGGACACGACCCAGCCCGCGCCTTTCACGTCCCAAGGCACCCCAAGGCTGCGCAATTCTTCCCCGGCTTGTCGTTTGTTCATACCGGTGAAATCCGGTAAACGCTTCACGGGTTCCCCGCTCATCAAGGTGGGTATGGGGGCGATCAGCTGCAAGCCATCCAGCGGTTCGAGCAGGTTCTCGATGGAGTCTTCGAGCATGGCCTGCTCTTGATCATCGAGCCGCGCAACCACGGTGTCGGCATCCTCTGCCGGACCGCGCTTGGGTTCCTTCTTTTCCTCTTCCTTGTCTTCCGGCTTGGGGGCGTTCTCAGGGCGGTCGGGCGGGGTGTCCAGGCGCACAAGCGCTTCGCGCACGACTTCCTTAAAGACCGGGCCGCAGACGTAGCCACCGTAGTGGAGGCGAATCATGGGTTCCTGAATGACGATGATGCTAACCACGCGGGGGTTTTCCGCCGGGGCGAAGCCTGCGAAGATGGTGGTAAAGCGGTCGGGGTCGTAGCCCTTTCCTTCTTTGCGCTTCATCTGTGCGGTGCCGGTCTTGCCTGCGGTAGTGTATTCCTCGATGTCGGCCTTGGTGCCGGTGCCTGCATCTACCACGTTGCGACAGAGCTGGCGCATGGTGGCGGCGGTTTCGGCGGAGAGCACACGCTGTGGCTCGGGGTGGGGATACTGGTAGGTCACGTCGCCGTTGCGGCTGACGGCCTTCTCGACAAAGTAGGGCTCGACGAGGAAACCGCCGTTGGCGAGCACGCAGTAAGCGCGGGCGAGTTGCGGCATGGTGACGGCAATCTCTTGGCCCATGGGCAAGGAGCCCATGGAGAGGCGGTTCCACTTTTCGCGCTTGCGGTAGATGCCGGAGCTTTCGATGGATTCGAGCTTGCCATTGATGGTCATGGTGAAATCGCGGCTGGTGGTGGTGCCAAAGCCGAAGCGGCGTATCCACTGGTCCACGCGCTCGGGACCAAGTTGGGCGGCGAGCTTGATGAGGGCGACGTTGCTGGACTGCTCGAAGCAGACTTTGAAAGGCTCGACGCCGAGGCTGTGGAAGTCCTTGATGTAGTGGCCGTAGGGATTGAAGCCGCCGTTCTCGCAGTTGATCATGGTGTCGGGATTGACGATGCCGTGCTCGAGGGCGGCAGCGGCCACGACGATCTTGAAGGCGGAGCCGGGCTCGAACACGTCTACCAGCGCGCGGTTCTTGCGGAGGGAGGGATCGAAGTCGCCGTAGAAATTGGGGTCGAAGGAGGGGCGGCAGGCGAGTGCAAGTATGGCGCCGGAGTGTGGGTCCATGACAATGCCCATGCCCGCGCTTGCGTTGCACTCGACGATGCGCTGGTCGAGCGCGCCCTCGAGGGAATGCTGGATTGTGGAGTCGAGCGTGAGCTGGATGTTGTTGCCGCCCTCGGGGGCCTTGTATCCGAGGGTGAGGGATTCGAGGAGTTCGCGGTTGCTGTCCTTGCGGGCGAGAAGCTCTCCGGGGACGGACTTGAGGTACTTGTCGAACTTGAGTTCGACGCCCTCGGCGGCGTCTCCCACGCGGTTGACGAAGCCCATGAGGTGGGCGGCGGTTTCGCCTTGGGGGTAGTAGCGGGTGGATTCGTATTTGATGTCGAGCGCGCCGCCGCCTGCATCGACGAGCGCGTCGAGGGTTTCCTTGGGCACGTTGGTGAGCCAGCGCTTGATCCACATGAACTTCATGGGGCGGCCGTTGGACTCGGTGGCGGTGAGGCGGGTGAAAGCCTGGTCGAGGTCGAGCCCAAGGGTAGAGCTGAGCTTCTCAGCAAGCTCGGCGGGATTCTGCACCTTGCGGGGGTCGGCCCAGAGGGAGGGCACGTCCTGGTTGGTGGCGAGCACGAGACCGTCGCGATCAAAGACATCGCCACGGGGATGGTCGAGCACGCGCTTGCCGATGTGTTTGCGCTCTTCGTCGCTCAGTTCGAGGTCGGGGTTGAGGTGGAGCTGCGCAAGGCGTCCGCCCACGATGCAAAGGCCGAGCATGAGAAGACAGAAAATAAGCTGTCCCCGGCGACGTTGCTGATCGCTTACGGGTCCGCCGTACTTGTCGCCGCTTGTTTCGGTGCGCTCGCGCCGCTGTTCGGTGAACATCAACATCGCCCTGCCGCCTCGCTGGGGCTGCGCCCCGATTGCTGCCTACCCCTCGCCCGAATCGCCCTTTTACAACGCCAGCATGGACTCGACGGATTCGTCCAGCGACCCCGGCGTGGATGCTTCTTGCATGATGGGGGCAGTGGAAACCGTTGCCGGTGGGAGGTCGTAGCTTGGGGAGGCCAGCGGCGCGGCCAAGGGCGCGCGTCTTGGGGCTACCATCTCTTCGACGCGTTCCTCTTTGGGAAGCGACTCTTCGAGCTGGGCCACGTGTTCGTTTTGCACGGGCATCTGTTCGAGCAGTTCGAGCTCGATGGGTTCGGGCGCGGTTGCAAGGACGGCGTTGCCATCCATGGGCGCGAAGGGCGCGATGGTTTCGGGGGCGGGATCTGCTGCGGGCGCGGGTGCGGGCGCGGCCACGACTTCCGGCTCGTGACGTTTGGGCATTACCGGTGGTGCGGGAATGACGCGGGCGATCTCGAAGGCCGAGGCAGGCAGCAGGGGGGCGGCCATGTCTACGCGCTCGATCTGCCAAGGTTCGGGATCGCGCAGGCCCATGGCGAGGGCCTGTTCCTGGAGCTTTTGCAGTTGCTGGCTGGCGGCGCTGCTGCCGCGCAGCTTGGCGAGGGCGTCGTTGAGGGTGTCGGCTTGCTGCTTGAGCTTCGACACTTCATAGTCGTTCTTGCGGGTTTCGATGTTGAGGTAGGCCTCGCACGCAAGGACGCTT
>JBIKMR010000275.1:0-5702 GCA_044359155.1 Candidatus Hydrogenedentales bacterium
AGGCCTTCTTCAGCCGCGTGTTGGTCACCATCAAGACCGACGTGGAACTGGACAAGGGCGTCGAGGCCTGCGTTCGGCAACCCTTCAACGCCGATGCCACCATCGGCTTCCTCTCCTCCCTCGGCTTCCATTCCCTCATTGAGGAATGCTTGGGCAAGCCCGAGCAGAAAAAAGAAACCTACGACTATCGGTTGGTGACTACCCGTGAGGAACTCGATGCGCTCGTCGCGCTGCTACGTAGCGCGGGGCAATTCGCCATCGACACCGAAACCACCTCCGTTGATCCCATGCGCGCAAAGCTGGTCGGCATCTCTGCCAGCGTGGCCGCCAACACCGGGTTCTATATTCCCGTCGGCCACCTGCCCGACGCATGCCACGTCATGACCGACCCCGACGATCTAACATCGATTGTGCAATACAACCAGCTGCCCGTGGACGAGGTCCTCGATGCGCTGCGCCCCCTGATGCTCGACGAAGCCCTCGGCAAGATCGGCCACAACATCAAATACGACCTAGTCGTGTTCGAACGCGCAGGCGTGCCCATGCGCGGAATTACCATGGATACCATGGTTGGTTCCTACTTGACAGATCCTTCTCGGCTAAGGCACAATCTTGATGAGGTCAGTACCCAGTACCTGCGGCGCACGTTGATTCCTATCTCAGACTTGATAGGCAAGGGCGCGAAAGCAGTCACCTTCGACCATGCACCCCTGGACCGCGCTAGCGAATACGCGTGTGAAGACGCGGACATCGCGTGGCAACTGGCGGAGAAGTTTTCCCAAGAACTTGAAGAACGGGAATTGCTGCCGCTCTTTCACCAGATAGAGCTGCCCCTGATTCCCATACTGGCGAAGATGGAGATGGCGGGCATTGCAATCGACACGAACGTGTTCGACGGCCTGCGCGAAGAAATGGGTGCGCGGCTGGCAGAAGTCGAACAAGAAATATTTGGGCTGGCGGGAAGGCCCTTCAACATCAATTCACCCAAGCAACTTCAGGAAGTCCTCTTCGACGAACTGAAGCTGAAGCCGGTGAGAAAGACGCAGACGGGATTTTCCACCGACGTTGACGTGTTAGAAGAACTGGCATCGGAACACTCCCTCCCCGAAAGGGTGCTCGAGTTTCGCTCGCTGGAGAAACTGCGCGGCACCTACGTGGACGCACTGCCGAAGCTGATACACCCCGAAACAGGGCGCATCCATACCTCGTTCAACCAGGCCGTGGCGGCCACGGGGCGGTTGTCGAGCAGCGATCCCAACCTCCAGAACATTCCCGTGCGAACCGAATACGGGCGCAGGATACGCGCAGGGTTTGTGCCCGGCGGAAAAGATCGTTCGCTCATTTCGGCGGACTACTCACAAATTGAATTGCGAATACTCGCCCACCTCTCGGGCGACGAGGCGCTGTGCCAGGCCTTCTTCGACGGGGCCGACATCCACCGCGACACGGCGGCCCGCGTCTTTGGCGTGAAGCATGAAGACGTGACGTCGGACATGCGGCGGCAGGCGAAGGCGGTGAACTTCGGCGTGGTCTACGGCATAAGCGCTTTCGGGCTGGCGCGCAACCTGCGCATTGGCCAGGGCGAGGCGGATCGTTTCATCAAGGCCTACTTCGCGCAATACCCCGGCGTGCGCCAATGGCTGGACGATACCATCGCCAAGGCGCACGAGCAGGGCTACGTAGTGACCATGTTGAACAGGCGGCGCTATGTGCCCGACCTTGGCAGCAGCAACGGTGCCGTGAGGAAGGGCGCCGAGAGGGCCGCGCTAAACACCCCCGTGCAGGGCAGCGCGGCAGACATCATCAAGATGGCTATGGTGACGCTGGACAAGGCACTCGAGGGAACCGGCGCGCAAATGCTGTTGCAAGTACACGACGAATTGGTAATAGAAGCAGACGATACGAACGCACACGAGGTGGCGGAGCTTACCCGCAGCGTGATGGAAGGCGCGGTGACGCTGAACGTGCCGCTGCAAGTAGACGTTGGCATTGGAAAGAACTGGGCTGAAATTCACTAGCCCGAGCAAATAGACGAAACAGAAAACATGTGCGCACAGGAAACCTGAAGCGCAGTCTCGAAAGGAAACAGGATGTCAGATTTAGGTCCCCAGGATCGCCCCATGGATCGCCCGCTGGATCGCCCACAGTCGCGACCCAAGCCGCGACCCAAAAAGAAGTTCGTCCCCGGTGGCGGACAAGGTGGTGGACAAGGAGGCGGGCAAGGCGATCGACGCCCCAACAACATGCAGGGTGGCGGAGACCGTGACCGCGATCGCGATCGTCGCCCAAATAACATGATGAACAAGGGCCCCCGTCGACCCGGACAGCAGCGCATGAACCATGTGCTGGACGTGGAGAACGAAGAGATACCGGAGATTGGGGACGGCCCAGAGATTGCCATCAACAGTCTCAAGGCCATGAACATGCCCGACCTCTTCGAGATGGCCAAGGAGATCGGTCTCGACGATTTCGCCGGCCTCAAGAAGCAGGACCTCATCTTCCGCATTCTCCAGTTCAGCCTGGAAAACGCCGCCTCGGTGCTGGGTGAAGGAACGCTGGAAATCCTGCCCGATGGCTTCGGCTTCCTGCGCTCCCCCGATTACAGCTACCTGCCCGGCCCGGACGACATCTACGTCTCCCCCTCGCAGATTCGCAAGTTCGGCCTGCGCACCGGCGACGGTATCACCGGCCACGTGCGCCCGCCCAAGGAAGGCGAACGCTACTTTGCCCTCCTCAAGGTCGAGTCGGTCAACAAGGAAAGTCCCGAGGTTGCGCGCCAGCGTATCGTCTTCGACAACCTTACCCCGCTCCACCCCAACCAGAAGATCAAGCTGGAAGTGGACCAGAAAGAGATAGCCATGCGCATCATGGATCTTATCTCTCCCATCGGCAAGGGACAGCGCGGCCTCATCGTCGCCGCCCCCTTCACCGGCAAAACCGTCCTGCTACAGAAGATTGCCAACGCAATCACCACCAACCACCCCGAGATCGAGCTTATCGTGCTGCTCATCGACGAGCGCCCCGAGGAAGTCACCGACATGCAGCGTTCCGTGAAGGGCGAGGTGATAGCCTCGACCTTCGACGAACCTCCGGAACGCCACATTCAGGTGGCCGAAATGGTGCTCAACAAGGCCAAGCGCTTGGCCGAACACAAGCGCGACGTGGTGATCCTGCTCGACTCGATCACCCGCCTCGCCCGCGCCTACAACGTGCTCGTGCCCGCCTCCGGCAAGGTGCTTTCCGGCGGCGTGGACGCCAACGCCCTGCAACGCCCCAAGCGTTTCTTCGGTGCAGCCCGCAACCTTGAGGAAGGCGGCAGCGTAACCATCATCGCCACCGCCCTCGTCGAGACCGGCAGCCGTATGGACGACGTAATCTTCGAGGAGTTCAAGGGCACCGGCAACATGGAAATCCATCTTGACCGCCGCCTCATGGAGAAGCGCATCTTCCCGGCAATCGACGTGCAGCGCTCGCGCACCCGCAAGGAAGAGCTCCTCGTGCCCTCCGAAGAACTCGAACGCATCCACCTGCTGCTCCGCGTGCTCAGCTCGCAAGAGTTGCCCGAGGCCTGCGAGATGCTCAAGGAAAAGCTCAAGAAGACCAAGACCAACTCCGAGTTCCTGCAGTCCATGCAAAAAATGTAGGCCCGCAGGCCCCTTCGGAATACAAGACATGTGCAACAATTCATCCGCCCGGCAACCCGCCGGGCGGATGAATTTAGTTTAAGGCGAGAAAGCAACCCCCATGAACACCGATGCCATTCGCGTTTCCACCTACCTCTGCATGACCAAAGACCTGGGAGTGGGGGGCAACCTCTTCGGTGGCGTCATCATGGCCTGGCTCGACGAGGCCGCCGCTATCTTTGCTCACCAGCACACCGGCTGCGAGCGCATGGTCACCCTCAAGTACACCGAGCTGCACTTCGAGCGCTGCGTGCGCGTGAACGACATCGTGGAAATCTTCGCGGACAATCCCCGCGTAGGGCGCACCAGCATCACCTTCGACCTGGAGGGAAGGGTCAAGGGCGGCATAGTCTTCAAGACCACCTGCACCTTCGTGAACATCGACAGCGAAGGCCACCCCTCCCCCATCCCCAAGAACTGACGCAAGCACCTACCGCTGTTGTGGCAGGGTTTCTGACCCTGCCACTCTTGCGACCGATAGGTCTCCTCTTCGCTCTTAAGTCCCCCTTTGAAGGGGGACGATGTCACGCTCCAGCGTGGCATCCGGGGGATGTGGCCCCCGCAGCCCCCGCTCCGCCTCACTCCTCCTCCCGCACCTTAACCACCTTCACGTCAACCCGCGTATACCACCACGCCCAGGCAATGAGCACAAACTGCAACATGAACCGCACCCAAAGCGCCGTCGCTGAAACCCCCGGATAATTCGCCGGGCGGGCAATCATGTCGCCATGCACCAGGAAGAATGCCACCAGCATGGCCACAATTCCCCAAGCGGACAACACCTGCGTGGCGGGAATCAGCAACCCCACCCCCAACACAATCTCCGCCACCCCGCTGGCCGCCACCATGGATTCATGCGCAGGGATAAAGTCCGGCATGATGCGCAAGTAGAACCCCGGGTTCACGAAGTGGTTGATTCCTAGGGCGATATAAATGAGCGCCATCAGCCACTTCAGTCTAGTCTTGAGATACCTCATTATTCCTGCTCCTCCTAAGGGCGGGCCGCATCATACCCCAACCAAATCCCCACCGCGAGAATGCCCAGTGCGCATGGTTTGTTATAAATCCAAAGGGCGCGCGCACCGCAAACGCCGCATTGAAGCGCTTGTGTGGGTCGTGTTAAAGTACTAAGTGGAGATTTATCAACCCGTTAAGCGCAATTGTCACCAGAACCTACCGGTCGTTAGGCCGCAGCGCGCAACTTTCAAGAACCCAAGGCCATGGGGCTAAGTGCACCAATGGACCGGAGACGCGAGCCGATGAGCCAGGCTGAAATGCTGGAATCGCCAACGACATTGGACGAGACCGTAGCGCACATGCGCGCCCGTCTCGGCGGCATCGTGCCCGATTTTGAAATCGAGATGAAGGCGGAAATCGCCTACCGCGTCAACATGCTCAAGCGTGAAATGAACGCGGTTATCCTCGGGCACAACTACATGGAGCCCGCGCTTTACCACAGCGTGCCCGACTTCACGGGAGACTCCCTACAGCTCTCCGCCATATCCGCCGAGACCGACGCCGACATCATCGTCTTCTGCGGCGTGTGGTTCATGGGCGAAACCGCCAAGGTCCTCAGCCCCGACAAGCTCGTGCTCGTTCCTTCCGACACTGCCGGCTGCTCGCTGGCCTCGGGCATTACCGTGGCCGATGTGCGCAAGCTCAAGGAACTCTACCCCGGCGCGCCCGTGGTCACCTATGTGAACACCTACGCCGAGGTGAAAGCCGAGTCGGATTATTGCTGCACCAGCGGCAATGCCGAGAAAGTACTGCGCCACCTCTTCGCGCAGGGCCACACCCGCGTCATCTTCCTGCCAGACGAATACTTGGCCCGCAACACCGCGCGCGACGTGGGCGCTGCCTACATCGCCCCCGGCGAAGCCATGGACAAAGTGCCCATGACCCAGACCGCAGTCATCGGTTGGAACGCCCGCTGCGAAGTGCACGAACTTTTCAAGCCGCAGGACGTGCTCCAGGTGCGCAAGCAATACCCCGACGCCGTCATCCTTGCCCACCCCGAA
Organism: Candidatus Hydrogenedentales bacterium; assembly: GCA_044359155.1. Lineage (GTDB taxonomy): Bacteria > Hydrogenedentota > Hydrogenedentia > Hydrogenedentales > JAEUWI01 > WGMK01. The sequence goes on from JBIKMR010000275.1 coordinate 5,702, forward strand.
T
>JBIKMR010000057.1:0-18986 GCA_044359155.1 Candidatus Hydrogenedentales bacterium
TACGTGCTGCATGTCGCATCCCCCTTGCCTCCGGGGCTGCCCAAGCACGAGGACGAACTGATTGTGCCCGCACGCGAAGGCACCCTGCGCGTGCTCCGCGCCGCACGCGATGCCGGGGTCAAGCGCTTCGTGCTCACCTCCTCCTTCGCAGCAATCGGCTATGGCCATAAAGACCATACGCGCATTTACACCGAGGCTGACTGGACCAACCTCGACGGCCCCACCATCCTTCCCTACATCAAGTCCAAAACGCTGGCCGAACGCGCCGCGTGGGATTTCATTGCGAAGGAAGGCAACGGGCTGGAACTGGCCGTAGTCAATCCCGTAGGTGTGCTCGGCCCCGTTCTCGGGGCGGACTTCTCCAGCTCCATCCAGCTGGTGCAACGCCTGATGACCGGGGCCATGCCCGGCTGCCCCCAGATTTACTTCGGCATCGTAGACGTGCGCGATGTGGCCGACCTGCACCTGCGCGCCATGACCCACCCCGCCGCCAAGGGAGAACGCTTCCTTGCCGTTGCAGGCGAAGCCATGGGAATGCCCGACATTGCCAAAGTGCTGAAGGCCCGCATGGGCGAAGCCGCCGCCAAGGTACCCACCCGCACCCTCCCCAACTTTGTCGTGCGCCTCGCCTCCCTCCGCGATCCCTCTCTCCGCGCCATCGCCCCGCAGTTGGGAAAGAAACGAAACTCCACCAACGAAAAAGCCCGCCGCGTGCTCGGCTGGTCCCCCCGCTCCAACGAAGAAGCCGTCCTCGCCACCGCCGAAAGCCTCGTGCGGTTAGGGCTGGTGTAAGACCCACTCGCCAATATCGCCGCTTCTTCCTGCGGAATAATCGCTCCTCCCATAAAGTTCCAAACACAGCAACAAGTGTGAAGCCAAGCCGCGTGTCCTCCATTTTGAGATCCGCGCGGAAGAACCCGAGCGAACCATCGCACCCAAGACGGACCAAAAGGGAGAGCAGTACCATGACCCCAAAGCCGGACCCAATCATTGAACCCGAAATTGATCCGCGCGTGGACGTCGACGAACCGGTGGACCCGGAAGAGCCCGCGCGCTATGATGGCGGCGAGGAAGAACACGCCATCAATCCCGACGACGGCGCCACCTCCGAATTGGCCGGAGGCAGTGACGAGCTGGACCGGGTAGTGGGCGATGGCGACGCGGACGAAGGCATGGCCATTAGCGCGCAGGAACTGGCAGGAAACCGTGATGTATCGCCTGACAGCATTCGCGAATTGCCTCAAGACGGCAGCAACTAAGCGAGCGTAAGGACAAGGTTACGAGTGCCCATCCCAGTGGCGATGCTGCGGCATCGCTATCGCCGGAAGCCGCGTGCGCCTGAGCTTGCTCCAACAAGATCCTATACAATCAGCCCATGCTACAACATCCCGGAATGCCCCTCGTTGCCAAGGTCTCCTTGGGCAATGCACTTGTATTGGAAGCTCCGCTTCCTTCTGCATACATGCGGTGCTGCTTTGCCGCACTTGCATATGTATTCTGCACGGCTGCTCTCGCTGCCGACGTTGTACCCCTTCCCGTTCTACATGAGGTTTTTCAAGACGACTTTCTCGTGGGCGTTTCGCTCGACGGTAACGAACTTCCAGATAAACCCGCTTCCACCCCGCAGCAACAGCTCTTGACACACTTCAACGCAATCACCCCAGAGAACGACATGAAGTGGGAGCGCCTCCAGCCCACCGAAGGCCAGTTCAACTTTGAGGCAGCCGATGCCTTGGTGGACTACGCGGAGAAGCATCAGAAGAGCTTCACCATGCACACCCTGGTCTGGCACCGGCAGACCCCTGATTGGGTCTTCAAGGATACTGACGGCAACCCAGCACCACGGGAGCTCGTAATCGCCAGGTTGCGCAACCACATCAACGTGGTCATGCAGCGATACCGGGGGAGAGTGGCGGGGTGGGATGTCGTCAACGAGGCGCTGTCTGATGCGCCCAACGAATACCTGCGCGACAGTCCGTGGTTGCGCACCATCGGCGAGGACTACGTCGCACTGGCATTCAAGTTCGCCCGCGAGGCCGACCCCGATGCGAAGCTTTACTACAACGACTACGCGATCGAGTATCCCCACAAGCGCGAGAAAATGATTCGCCTGGTGAAAGAACTCAAGGCAGCGGGCGCCGCGCCCGACGCCGTAAACCTGCAAGGACATTTCTCGCTAGGAACCCCATCCATCGCCGAGATTGAACATACGCTCGAAGCCATCGCAGCCTTGGGTCTACGCGCCAACATCAGCGAACTGGACGTCAGCCTCTTCAACTTTCTACAGACCGATAACCCCTACCCCGAATCCGCCCCCGCCGACATTCTCGAAAAACAGGCGCAGCGATACCGCGAACTCTTCACCCTCTTCCTGCACCACAAGGCAAAGCTCGACCGCGTCACCTTCTGGAACCTCCACGACGGCGTCTCGTGGCTCAACAACCACCCCGTGCCCGGAAGGAAAGACTATCCCCTACTGTTCGACCAAGCAGGAAAACCGAAGCCTGCGTTCTTTCACGTGATCAAGGCAGCGAGTAAATGACTTCACTCATTACATCGGTCTCCGGTGTAACGGGGTCTCTCCCTCGTCTGCACGCTCCCCCCGTGTCTGGCCATGATCGATGCGCCGTTTCATTGCCCAGAGACAACAGACGGATTCTTGCTAGGTTTCAAGCTTGCCCTCATGTGGGGGACAAGAGCCCTGCACCTGAAGCCGACCATTAGCGGAACGACGATCGACCGTAATGGGGACATTCAGCTACTTGTGTAACACCGCCCAAGCCATGGCTTTTGGAAACTAATATTACTGTAAATATTTTTAATAATTACGAATATGCTATGGTAGGGTTCCATCGCTAAGATAAGTTAATTCAATAACTTATCCTTTTTTATGTAGCGGGCTAGCGCTCAAACAAAGGCCTACTGTCAAGAATTTGTTATTCGTATTGAAAATCAAGTATAAATCGATAATCTTGTTTTATTTGATTTTGAAAACAACCATCTGACCCGCTCGATCGAATCGGTCATGGAGCCAAGCAGTGCAACGAGTAGCAGTAACGGAACTCAAGGTGGGTCAAAGGCTTAAGAAGCCCCTTTACAGCAGGACAGGCCAATTGCTGCTGGCGGATGAGCAGATTTTGACCCGAAAAATGTGGACCTCCTTGGAGGCATCTGGGTTGAAATACGTGTTTCTGGGCGAGTGGGACACTTCGACAGCAGCAAGAATCGAAACCAGCTGTGCCGATTACCGTACATTCGGCAGTGATCTCATGCAGAAACTACAACGTCAGATTGAGGACGAGATTAACGACACTCCCCAAGAGGTGACGCCTTCGGGCGAGCCACTCTCGAAGCGCATACAGGCGCGCCCGGCAGCCCAGACCAGTAAGGCGGATTTGGAGGTTCAGCTTGGAACGTATCTGAATTCTGTCGAAAAGTCTGCGGCGATTCTTAGCGGAGGCATTGCCAACGAAGAGCTTCCAGCAGCCGCGCAAAGCGCGACAGAACAGATACTTGGGCAGTTTAAGCGCAACCCGAACATCTTTTTCGCACTCCTGCGTCTCCGCAATGTGGGGGCCTACCTGGACCAGCATTCGGTGAATACCGCCGCACTCGCCATGAGTATCGGCACTGCCATGGAATTCAGTGAGTTGCAGGTGATGGAGCTGGGAATCGCCGCCCTCTTCAAAGATATCGGCATGCGCGGCGCCCCCCCCGAACTGTTGACGGCCACTCGTCGCCTCACACCTTCCGAGCACGTGGATATCCAGAAGCACACTATCGCCGGACTGAATTCCATGCAGGAAGTTCTCGGTCTGCAGTCCTCAGTTCGTTTCAGCGTCTATCAGCACCACGAGCGTGCCGACGGAATGGGGTACCCCAAGAGGCGAAAGAAGGCCCGCATGCACACCTTCTCTCGCATCATCGCCGTGGCAGATGCCTTCGATTCCCTGACCTCGCCGCGCCCCTGGCGCCCTGCCATGCACCCCTATCGGGCAATGGATTCCCTGCTGCACAATAGCGAACGCGCCTACGACAGCGTTGCCCTTCGAGGGCTGCTGCAGTACATGTCCCTGTTCCCGGTTGGTTCCCTCATGCGGCTGGACACAGGGGATATCGTTCGTGTCATCGGCACAACGCCCGGCCACATCCACAACCCGGTGGTCATGGTGGTGCGCGCTGAGGCGGGCAGTGGACGGGAAGTGGACGAGATCATCGACCTGCTCGAAATTCGGGATGTGCAGATGGCGGCACCCTTCGAGGGGTCCCTTACCAAAACGACTCCGCTCCCTGAGGAAGCGTCCTTCGAGGACAGCCCTTACCAGGAGCCGGTGTTTACTGCATAGTCCATGAGCTTCACCGGCCCGCCGAGTGCGACATAGTTGTCGACAGTTCAACTTCAAATCACTGGAAGAGCGACACTATTCTCCTCGCCCCCAAGTTCTATCTGGGAACGAGGACGAGGAAAAAACACCGCCCGGCCCACTTACGTGGACCGGGCGGTGATTCGACTTAAACTATTCGGTGCGGGTGACCTTGGTGGCGCCAATCGCGCCACCCTTTATCAGGTCTTCGTAGACGTTGGCGCGGAAAGAAATGGGGGGCCGTCCCTGATTGCCCTTCCCCGATGAGGCTATCTATGCGGCCTTGCCGGGGCGGCCTGCCTGCTTTGGAGTTTTTGCCAGCAGGCGCTCGTATAGGGGACCGAGTGTCGGATGGGCAAGAATGTCCTGCTTCATCTGGTTATTGCGCTCCTCCCAAGAAAGTCCCTGGTACCGCTCGTCCAGTTCCTGCTGAATCCGGTGCTTCATTTGCACACATTCAGGCAGCTTGGGGGGGGCTGGGTACTCAGGCGTTTCATTCTGCATTAGGAATTACCTCCAGTGGCGTATGAATGGGTACGAGTGGATAACCCTGCCGCAAGTTTACGGAATGGTATCCACGTATCCGATCCATGTGCACGATATGCTTGAAGTTCCAACTCACTACCGCATCCACCGCATAAGTCGAGGCCCACGCAATGTGTTCGGCGTCGCCGATTGATTTTGCCGTAACCACGCCAGCTTTCACATACGCGTCACGAAGCGATTCAACGCGATCATTCGCAGTCAAGATTTCCTGCCGATCATCCGGGATTCCGTTCATGAGTTCAATTACGCGTGCCGGAGCCGTGGCAAGCTCGGCCAACGTCAATGGCGAGACGACAATGGTGAACCAGCCCAAGCGGACGGACTCGAAGAATTTGTTTGATGCCTCGTCAAATTCTGGCTCAAAACATCCGCCGAATACGGAGGTGTCCACATAAACGCGCTTTGGTATGAAGGCACTCATTGCATGTTCCACTTGGGCCAGTATAGCTCATGCAAGTATATCAGGCACATGAATTCAAGAAAATCACCCGACATTCGTACCACGGCATCGGGCGAGACGAACACCGCCACTGGATTCCGATCCTTGTTACACCAGCCCGCGAGTCGCTTATCTCCCGCAGCTTGTCCGCCTCTAGCGTGGCTCCTACGGCGACCTCACCAACAACGCGACGCAGGAGCGCCGGTAGACGCGTGACGCCGCCGGAGCGGTGTCACGAGGAGACGAACATGCTTTCAGTTGATCTTGTAACGGGGGGTTACGCGCACCGTCATTTCGCGAAACGGATTAGAAGCTGTAAGCTTGGCATCCATTTCCGGCCATTCAATTGGATCGCCTTCACAGAGACCCCATCGAAAGTTCACCGCTTCACCCCTTCGCCAAACGCCCACTGAAATCTGGCGGTATACTTTCGTATCGTGCTTTGATGCATACACCAAATCCATGAAAAGCTTCTCCGCATTGTCAGCCTCTGCATTGATGCCGACAAAAAGGAAGCTTGGTCCAGTTGGGCTAACTAGAAACCTCCAAGCGTCAAAGTCATCCCAGCTTCCCGACCTACAAAATGCAATGCATTTCACTAGGCGGTCGCGTGCATGTTTAAGTTCGCTTCGATTGAGTATCGCAAACTCTTCCAGGATTTCCATGTGCTCGTCGGACGCTACCGCCTGCTCCACATCTCGGTCGAATTGTCCGAGAAAGTAGCTTAAATCAAATTCTCCAGTATTGTTGGAAAGAGCAGCGAGTACATTCTTGTAGTGCTCTGCAGGTCGCGCGTTGTCGTCACCACAAATGAACTGCCCCAGCATCGCTGCCTCCGTGGGGAGGTTATTCTCCTGCTTCCAATTCTGGATCAGTTCCTCTCGAAAGCCTAGATACTCGAATACTTCTGCAAAGGTAACCAGCGTGTCTAGAATCAGGGCGTAATATTCATATTCGAAAAGGTGAATAAATCCCGCAGATCTACTATCAAGGAACTTCGGTAATACCGAAGTCTCGACTGCATGCTCTTGCAAGTTACGGTAACAGATTACATTATGGATACGTTGCAACGATTTTGGCGATAGTTTGACCGTGCGCCCAGTCGCACTTACCAGAGGAATTGATTCCAGCTCACGCAGCATTTCTTGTGAGTTGGCGATTTGCTTCTTCGCAACCTTCAAGACCTTATTGTTGAACCAGCTTTGCAGCGTTCCTTGCCCAGTAACGCTTTTGTCCTTAAGCTGAAGGATGATCGCCTTGTCCTTTACCATGACGATGTGATCGGCAAGTTCCCGCTTCTGACCTTTGGTGAGTTCAAAACGGCTGAGCGGATAGGTGAAGTAGGGAAGAAAATACGCCAAATTGCGTGCTGCTAATTCGGATTCGAATTCGTTCAACTGCGCCTTGTTCGCAATCTGTTTCAGCGATTGCAGTGGTGCGGGCGCGATAAGCGATTCTATTCTTGACTTCTCAATTCGCTGGCCTGATGAAAACTGCACTTCGTCTCCATCAAAAATCATGGATTCGAATTCTTCATCCGTCAGCTCCATTTCGAGAAATGGGCTTATATCCTTGTACAAGACCTCGCCACTATCCAAAAGAACTTGCACCGAACGTGCGAATGCTGGCCTTATATGCAAGATTTCCATGGACACTTCCCTTATATCCGTAATATGCAATCCGCCCGGCCCCCTTTCGGGGACCGGGCGGTAATGCTTGGTACTTAAACTATTCACGCGGGGGTAAGCCGCGCGGCTGATGTTTACATCATGCCGCCCATGCCACCCATGCCGCCGCCGTGACCGCCGCCGCCGGGGGCCGGGGCAGATTCTTCGGGCATGTCGGCGATGAGGACTTCGGTGGTGAGCAGGAGGCCGGCGATGGAGGCGGCGTTCTGGAGGGCGGTGCGGGTGACCTTGGTGGGGTCAATCACGCCGGCCTTCATCAGGTCTTCGTAGACGTTGGTAGCGGCGTTGTAGCCGATGCTGCCTTTTTCCTTTAGGACCTGCTGCACAACCGTGGCACCTTCTTCGCCCGCGTTGATGGCGATCTGGCGGAGGGGTTCTTCCAGCGCGCGGAACACAATCTTCGCGCCCACGGCTTCGTCGCCCTGGAGGTTGAGCTTCTCGAAGCCTTCACGTGCGCGAAGCAGGGCCACGCCGCCACCGGCGACGATGCCTTCTTCAACGGCTGCGCGGGTTGCGTGCAGCGCGTCTTCCACGCGGGCCTTCTTTTCCTTCATTTCGATTTCGGTGGCCGCGCCCACGTTGATGACGGCAACGCCGCCCGCGAGCTTGGCAAGGCGCTCTTGCAGCTTCTCACGGTCGTAGTCGCTGGTGGTGCCTTCAATCTGGTTGCGGATAAGGTTAATGCGGCCCTGGATGTCCTTGCTCGAACCGGCGCCCTCGACGATGGTCGTGCTGTCCTTGTCAATGACGACGCGCTTCGCACGGCCCAGGTCGCTGAGGGTAACGCTCTCGATGGAGCGGCCCAGGTCTTCGCTGATGGCCAGGCCACCGGTGAGGATGGCAATGTCTTCCAGCATCGACTTGCGGCGGTCGCCGAAGCCGGGCGCCTTGACGGCGGATGCTGAGAAGGTGCCGCGAATCTTGTTCACCACGAGGGTGGCCAGCGCTTCGCCCTCAACGTCTTCCGCGATGATGAGCAAGGGCTTGCCGCTCTTGGCAATCTGCTCAAGCAGGGGGAGGAGGTCCTTCAGGTTGCTGACCTTCTTCTCGTAGATGAGAATATAGGCGTTGTCCAGGATACATTCCATCGTCTCGGAATTCGTGACGAAGTAGGGCGACAGGTAGCCCTTGTCGAACTGCATTCCCTCGACCACTTCAAGCGTGGTCTCAATGCCCTTCGCTTCTTCCACGGTGATGGTGCCGTCGTTGCCCACCTTCTCCATGGCGTCGGCGATGATGCGACCGATTTCCTTGTCGCTGTTCGCAGAGATGGAAGCCACGCTCTTGATGACTTCCTTGTCATTGCGAACCTGCTTGCTCTGCTTGTGCAGCTTCTCGACCACGGCCTCAACGGCCTTGTCGATGCCACGCTTCAGGGCCATCGGGTTGGCGCCGGCAGTCACGTTGCGCAGGCCTTCGCGGTAAATGGCTTCCGCCAGCACGGTCGCGGTGGTGGTGCCGTCGCCGGCCACGTCGGAAGTCTTGCTTGCGACTTCCTTCACCATCTGCGCGCCCATGTTTTCATACTTGTCTTCAAGCTCGATTTCCTTGGCAACGCTCACGCCGTCTTTCGTGACGGTCGGTGCGCCCCACTTCTTGTCGAGCACCACGTTGCGGCCCTTCGGGCCAAGCGTGGCCTTCACGGCCTTGCTCAGTTTGGTTACGCCACTGAGTATGGCGCGGCGTGCGTCTTCGCCGAATTCAAGCTGCTTGGGCATGGTCTATTCCTTTTGCCTTGATGGACTTAGTGGTAGGGTTGGAAAGAGGGGGACGGTTAGCCAATCACCGCAAGGACGTCGTCCTCGCGCAGGATGATGTGCTCGACACCGTCAATCTTCACTTCCGTGCCGGAATACTTGCCGATGAGGATGCGGTCGCCCGCCTTCAGCTCAAGCGGCACGCGCTTGCCATCGTCCACCTTGCCGGGGCCCACGGCCACGACCACTGCTTCCTGCGGCTTTTCCTTGGCGTTGTCGGGAATGATGATTCCGCCACGCACGGTTTCCGCCGGGTCTTCACGCTTCACAAGGATGCGATCACTGAGGGGACGAACTTTGATGGTCTGGTTTTCTTTCTTGCTCACCGTAGCTAAATCCTTCTTAATTAAGAGGTTGCGTAGAAAAAGTTACCCGCACGGTTTCTGTACCAACACTTGTTAGCACTCGCGGATTCCGAGTGATAATAACATTCAGGCCTGTGTGTGTCAAGAGGGATGGGGAGAAGCAGGGGAGTACCACAAAGGACATGAAGGAGCATAAAGGACACAAAGGGGGAGGAGAAAAAGAACCCCCGCAAGCGGGGGCTTGCGGGGGATACGAGGAAGTCTTCTGGTTGGGGCTACTTCTTCTTGCCGCTGGCGGCGGGTGCTTCCACTGCGCCGGGGGCCAGCAGGTTATAGACCACGCCTGCAATCGCAGCGCCCAGGATGGGGGCCACCCAGAACAGCCACAGCTGGGCAATGGCCCATCCCTGCACAAACACCGCCGGGCCCGTGCTGCGCGCGGGGTTCACGGAAAGGTTGGTCACCGGAATGCCAATGAGGTGTATGAGCGTCAGCCCAAGCCCAATGGCAATGGGGGCAAAGCCCGCCGGGGAGCGGCGGTCGGTGGCACCCAGGATGATGATCAGGAACATGAAGGTGAGCACAGTCTCCGCAACAAAGGCAGACATCATGGTGTAGCCGCCGGGGGAATGCTCGGCAAAGCCGTTCGATGCAAAGCCGCCCGCCAGGCTGAAGTCCGCCTTGCCGCTGGCGATAAGGTAAAGCACGCCCGCGCCCGCAATGCCGCCCGCCACCTGAGCCGCCACATAGAAGGGTAGTTCCGCCGCGCTGAACCGTCCACCCACCACCAAGCCCACTGACACCGCCGGGTTCAGGTGGCAGCCGGAGATGTGTCCAATGGCATAGGCCATGGTCAACACTGTAAGGCCAAAGGCCAGCGACACCCCCAGCAGGCCAATGCCCACGTCGGGGAAAGCAGCAGCCAGCACAGCACTGCCGCAGCCGCCGAACACCAGCCAAGCCGTGCCAATAAATTCCGCACCCAACCGTTGCCCAAGTCTCATGATGACATCCTCCCAAGGTTATGAATAGACACGCGCAGAGACTAGCAGAGTGAAACGAAGTTTGGCTAGTCAAGTCAGCCTGCAGAAAGCAGAAGCCCCGCCGTGCCAGCCGGGGCTGATACGACGGGGCAAGTTACAACAGGCCAGCGCTAACCTGCGCTCAGGAAAAGTTCTCGTGGTGCGATGCCCAGGCGTTGTGGCCATGGATGCTCTCAAGCGCCTCGACCTCCAGGTCGAAACCAAGTACACCGGGTATCGTGCGCAGGATAAGCGTCGCATCGCGGATAACGTCCTCGACAAACTTGGGGTTGTCATACTGGCGTTCCGTCACCCACTTCTCGTCCTGCCGCTTTAGCACGGGGAACACCGGGCAGGACGCCGCCTCCTCCAGCTTGTCCACTAGATCTTCAATCCACACCTTCGGCGCTCCGGCGGATACATCCACCCGCGTCTTGGCGCGCAGGTAGGTGCGCTGGTTGTGCGCGCCGTAGTCCGATATTGCCTTGCTGCACGGGCAGCAGTTGGCAATCGGAATCTCAACACCCACGATAAGCGCATAGGTCTCGCCACCTTCGCCATCGGGCAACAGGCTGCCATCGAACGAAGCGGTTATAGCCATCGGTGCGGTAAGCCCGGTCACCGGCGCGGCCTTTTCAATAAAGTAACGGAACGACATTTCGCAATGGGCAGACTCCGCCTCAAGCAGCACGCGCATGTCGTGCAGGAAGTTCTTCAGGTCCAGCCCGAAAACCTGCTCGCGGCTCCACTGCACCAGCTGCACCATGAAGCGCGACATGTTCACGCCCTTCGACGACTCGGCGCAGTCCACGCCCATCGAGGTCACGGCGTTCACGGTCTGCACTTCGCCATTGCGCTGGCTTACGCGCAGGGGAATTTCCACCTGGCGCACGCCCACCTTCCAAAGGCCAATGCCCCGGGTGTCGATCGAGTGCTGCATGTCGGGTAGAGGGGCGGCTTGCTGGGTCATGGGTCGGTTGCCTTCGTTGCTGTTCATGCGCGCTCGAGTATCGAATTGTAGGCGAGCGCATAATATTTAATCTGTTTTATCATGGCAGACAATCCGTTCGAGCGGGTCTGCGACAGGTGCTCAATAAGCCCTATGCGATCCAAGAACGTCTCGTTCGCCGCAAGTATTTCCGCAGGCTGCTGCCCGTTGTAAACCTCCAGCAGCAGGCCCACCAAGCCACGCACAATCGCTGCATCGCTGTCGGCCTGAAAGAAAAGGCGGCGCTCTTCAATGCGCGGCGCGAACCACACCTGGCTCTGGCAGCCCTTCACCTTGTTCGACTCGGTGCGCAATTCCTCGGGCAACGCGGGCAGCTGTTTGCCCAGCGCAATGATTTCGCGATAGCGGTGTTCCCAATCGTCAATCGCGTTGAACCGCGCAACGATGGCCTCCTGCTTTTCCTGTATCGAAGAATCCGGCAAATGCGTGCCCGCCCTACGCCAGCATGTCGCGGGCCAACAAAAGCCCCGACACCAGCGCATCAATATCCTCGGGCACGGTATACACGCCGAAAGACGCCCGCACCGTGGCAGGCACCTCGAATCGTTTCATCACCGGCTGCGCGCAATGGTGGCCCGCACGCACCGCAATTCCCTTGCGGTCCAATATCGCGGCAATGTCAAAGGGGTGCAGCCCGTCGATGACAAACGCCACCAGCCCGCTCTTCTCCTTGGCCTCGCCAATGATGCGCAAGCCCGGCACTTCGAGCAGGCGGTGCGTGGCGTAGGGCAGCAGCGTCTCATCCCACGCCTGCACGTTGGCCATGCCCAGCTCGCCCAAAAAGTCGATAGCCTCGCCCAGCCCAATCACCTCCGCAATCGGGGGCGTGCCCGCCTCAAAGCGGTGCGGCGGCTCCTCGAAGGTAGTCTCGTCAAAGGTCACCTTGTCAATCATCTCGCCGCCGCCCAGGAAGGGGGGCATCTTGTCCAGCCAAGCGCGCTTGCCATAAAGGAAACCCGCGCCCGAGGGCCCGTACAGCTTATGGCCAGACACCGCATAGAAATCACAGTCCAGCGCGCGCACATCCACCGGCATATGCGGGGCCGCCTGCGCCCCATCCACCACCACTGCCGCGCCCACCATGTGCGCCAGCCGCGCAATCTCCGCCACCGGGTTAATCGTGCCCAGCGCATTGGCCACATGGTTCACCGCCACAACCTTGGTGCGCGGCGAGAGCATGGCCTCGAATTCATCCATCAACAACTCGCCCCGATCATTCATCGGAATGACCTTGATCACGATGCCGCACTGTTCGCGTATCAACTGCCACGGCACAATGTTGGCGTGGTGCTCCATGGCGCTGATGATTACTTCATCGCCCGGCTTTAATATGCTGCGGGAAAAGCTTACAGCGATCAGGTTGATCGCCTCGGTCACCCCGCGCAGGAAGATGATCTCGTCTGGGCTGCCCGCGCCAATGAACTGCGCCACTTTCTTGCGGGCACACTCGAACATGGCGGTCGACTGCTGGCAGAGCAGGTAGCTGCCCCGGCGCACCGTGCCGTATTCCTCGCGGTAGAACCGGGCAAGCCGATCGATCACGCGGGCAGGCTTCTGGCTCGTGGCGGCGTTGTCCAGGTACACCAGAGGTACGCCATGCACCGTGCGAGAGAGCACGGGGAATTGCCCGCGCACCCCGCATATAGACGGGGGCGGCGCAAGCCCGCTGGGCGGGGCCATGTCGCGTGTCGTGGTATCTACGCTCAAGACGCGTGGTGCTCCATGAATGGGGCGATGCCCGATCAATAGGCGCCGCAATGGGTTACATTGGGCGGAACACGGGAGCATAGCACTTTCTTCCCCGCCTGCGCCAGTGGCGGCCCCCTGCAAACAAGGCACATGCCTCGGCTTGCGCCTTCGCCAACCCGGCTGGCAGAATACTTTTCTTTCCCGTATCGTTACGTGCTGGCAGAACCTTGTTTCCCTTGGAGCATTCCCATGATTTTTCATGACGACGACGATGATGACGACGACGACAAGAAGTCCAAAGACAGCGACAAGTTCGAGGGCCTGATGCAGAAGTTGATGAAGACCCGCACCGTGCTGGTGGCGGGTACCATCAACCAGGAAGTGGCCGAGAAGGTGATGGCCCAGTTGTTGGCGCTTGACGCCGACTGCTCGGACCCTATCACCGTGGTCGTCACTTCGCCCGGCGGGCACGTGGATTCCGGCTACGCCATCCACGACACCATGAAGTTCCTTAACTCCCCCGTGCGCACCATCGGCGCAGGTTGGGTGGCCAGCATCGGCGTACCGATTTTCTTCGGCGGGGCAAGGGGTCAGCGGTATAGCCTCCCGAATACCCGCTTTTTGCTGCACCAGCCCAGCGGCGGCGCAGGCGGCCAGACCTCTGATATCCGCATCGAGGCCAAGGAAATTCTGAAAATCCGGGAGAAGATCAACACCCTGATCTCCACCGAGACTGGCAAATCCATCGAGCAGGTTGCCAAAGACAGCGACCGTAATTTCTGGATGTCCGCCGAAGAAGCCCTTGCCTATGGCTTGGTGTCAAAGGTTATCTCGAACAAAAGCGAACTGCCCGCCTAGCCAGCTGAGGCCTACAGAGAATATTTGACGGTGCTTGTCGTCCATATCCAATGGCTGCCTTTTACGTGGCAGACATGCCGGGGCTTCTTGTAAAACTTGACATGCTGGATAAAGTGTGGGACACTCTTGACCCAATGCAAAACTTTGTGACAAATATGACGGGGCCGATGCCCGCCGAGCGCGCGCTGCCTAGGGCAGCGTGGGCGTGCCGTGCGCTGTCACGAAGTACAAACTTGCTCCGGCGCCCCCGCTCTCGGTGGTTGGGCGTACGCAGGCCCTGATACGTCGGGGCCCGCATCTAGCGAGCCGGTAACCTTTCCCGAACCCCGCTGTCTACAAGTGTTTCACGCGATACGTGTGAATGTGCGCCCCAGAAAACTATGGGCAGCAGGGTAAAAATCGCCAGTTAAATGAACGTCGTCTGTCTACGGACAGTTCTTTCTTGGTTAGCACTCAGGGTGGGTACGACGCCCACCCAGCCCAATTAAGTGGAGGATATATGAGTTGCACAAAGGGAAACATTTATTGATTGATTGCCGTAATGTGGCTGAATCGGTTTGCCTGGACGATCAGGGTATGCTGCAAGCGATGGCGCGCGCAGCCACCCGTGCAGGCGCTACCGTGGTGTCGCAGGTGCGCTACAAGTTTGGACACAACTCGCCTCCCGGCTTCACCGCCGTGGTTGTGCTGGACGAGAGCCACTGCTCCGCCCACACCTATGGCGATCTGGGCATGATTGCGCTGGACGTTTTCACCTGTGGAAACACCGAGCCGCGCGACGTGCTCCGCTATATCCAGGAAGAAATCGACCTGGGCGACGTCACCGTTGTCGAGATGCCCCGCTTCGGCATGGGCATGGAAGCCTCCCTTGAGGCGGAGCTCGCAGGCGTCTAGCCTCAGTAATGCTTTGCATAGTTTTGTGATTCTCTCATCGCTCTCCCCCGCCAGGGGGAGAGCGATGAAGTTATATGCATGTCGAATCAGGGCAGGAATTCTTGGTCCCCCTTTGAAGGGGGACGATTCTGCGCTTGCGCAGAATCCGGGGGATGTTTCCCCCGCAGCATCAGCCCTGAACCCTGTCCCTCCTGTCCCCTCGCCCCCGCTTCGGGGGAGAGGGTAAGGGTGAGGGGGCACCCCCACGAGGCCCGCCTCAAGAACGGTAGGATACCCAAATGAATCCACGTGATCTGCACGACGGGCGCGACGACGGCCTCGTTCCCTTGGTGAGCCTGGACCTCGGCGAGATCGATTCCTTCTCCGGTCTCGTGCGCGCCATGTCGAAGACCGCCTTCGGCGGGCGGCAGTTGGGCAACGCGATGGACATCTTCCTCGAAATGGCCCGCGACCCCGACTGCAAAGTGATCATGACCCTCTCTGGCGCGATGACCGTGGCCAAGCAGGGCACCATCATCTGCGACATGATCGAGCGCGGCCTCGTTGACTGCGTCGTCGCCACAGGCGCCCTCATGGCGCACGGCCTCACCGAGTCCATCGGCCTCGCCCACTACGCCACCAGCCCCGACGCGGACGACACCGAGCTTTTCGAGAAGGGCTACAACCGCATCTACGACACCCTCGAGATGGAGTCCAACCTCAACGACGTTGAAGTCCTCGTGCGCGGCGTGCTCGAGACCGTCGAGCCGGAAGGCGGGGTGTGGTCCTCGGGCCGATTCTGCCGCGCTCTTGGCGAACGGCTGGACGAGCTCGACCACGGGCGCGGCGTGTTGCGCAGCGCCTTCCGTCACAAGGTGCCCGTGTTCATCCCCGCGTTTACCGACAGCGAGATGGGGCTCGACGTGGCAACTTGGGCCATGTCCAAGGTGGTGCAACCCACAGGCCCAGACGTCGAGCGCGATTCGCAGGAAGTCTTCCAGACCGTGCCGAACTTCAACCCCTTCTACGATTTGCAGGAATACGCCCGCTTCATTGGGCGCGCAAAGAAGGTGGGCATCTTCACCATCGGCGGCGGCGTGCCACGCAACTGGGCGCAGCAAGTGGCCCCCTATTACGACATCACCGCCCACCGCCTGGACATCAAGCTGCACCCGCCGCGCTTCAACTATGGCATCCGCATCTGCCCTGAGCCCGTACACTGGGGCGGCCTTTCCGGCTGCACCTATTCCGAGGGCGTAAGCTGGGGCAAGTTCGTGCCCCCGGCCGAGGGCGGGCGCTATGCCGAGGTCTACGCTGATGCTACCGTGGTCTGGCCCCTGCTGATGAAGGCGGTCTTCGAGGAACTCGACCGCGACAAGGCGGCCCGCTAAATGGCCACGCACCCCAAGAAGTTCACGTTCGGCCTCGTGCAGATGGCCATGTCTGCCAGCGTGGCAGACAACACCGCCCGCGCGCTGTACTGGGCCACCAAGGCCACAGACGCCGGGGCGCAAGTCGTCGGCCTGCCCGAGTTGTTCCAGTCGCAATACTTCTGCCAGAAGGAAGACGCGAGCCTCTTCGATCTCGCCGAGCCATTTCCTAATGCGACCATCGAAGCCTTCCAGCAGCTTGCCGCGCAGCGCAAGGTCGCTGTCATCGTGCCCTTCTTCGAGCGCCGCGCCGCCGGGGTCTACCACAACAGCGCCGCCATCATCGACGCGGACGGAACCATCGCCGGGCTATACCGCAAGATGCATATCCCCGACGACCCCGCCTATTACGAGAAGTTCTACTTCGCCCCCGGCGACCTCGGCTTCAAGGCCATCGACACCGCCTACGGCAGCATCGGCACCCTCATCTGCTGGGACCAGTGGTATCCCGAAGGCGCGCGCCTCACCGCCCTGCGCGGTGCAACGTTGCTCTTCTTCCCCACCGCCATCGGCTGGCACCCGCAAGAGAAGGCGCAATACGGCACAGCCCAGCAGGATTCCTGGTTCACCATCCAGCGCAGCCATGCCATAGCCAACGGCGTATACGTCGCCTCTGCCAACCGCGTAGGCTTCGAGCAGCCCGTGCCCGAGCAAGCAGGCATCGAATTCTGGGGCACCTCCTTCATTTGCGATCCCCAAGGCGTCATCATTGCCAAGGCTTCCGACAACAAGGAAGAAATCCTGCTCGCCGAAATTGATCTCGACCACCTCGAAACCATCCGCCGCAACTGGCCCTTCCTCCGAGACCGCCGCATCGACGCCTATGGCGGACTGGACAAGAGATACCTGGATTGACCACATCCGCTGAACAAGGCTTTCGCTTGGCCCCCGAATGGGCGCCCCACGAGGCCACGCTGCTTGCGTGGCCCTTCAACGTGGACGACTGGCCCGGCAAGTTCGAGCCGATACCATGGGTATTCGCCGAGATGGTCCGCCATATTGCCTGCGGAGAAGCCGTGTTCTTGGCAGTCAGCGACGCAGCCCACGAGGCGCAAGCACGAGAAGTCTTGGGCCTCGCAGGGGTGAACACCGCTCCCGTGAAATTCGTGCAGCTCCCCCTCGATCGTGGGTGGATGCGCGACATCTCCCCCGCCTACGTCGTCAATGATTCCGGCGAACGCCGGGCCGTCCACTTCGGCTTCACCGGCTGGGCCAAGTACGACAACCACACCCTCGATGCCGCATGGCCCGACCACATCAGCAAGGTCACCAGCACCCCTATCGTCAAGGCCATGCATGGCGACAGGCACGTCGTTCTCGAAGGCGGGGCCATCGACTCGAACGGGCGCGGCACCCTCATCACCACGGAAGAATGCCTGCTGCATCCCGACGTGCAAGTGCGCAACCCTGGGTTCACGCGCGAAGTTTACGAGTCCGTGTTCCGAGATTCCCTCGGCATAACCCACACCCTGTGGCTAGGCGACGGCATCGCGGGCGACGACACCCACGGCCATGTGGACGACCTGTGCCGCTTCGTGAACGAAACCACCCTCGTGCTCTGCCAGGAACCCAACGGCGCAGACGCCAACCACCGTCCCCTCGCGGTGAACTGGGAACGCCTTCAAAACGCACGGCTGGAAGACGGTAGCAGGCCTGAGGTCATCGCCCTGCCCATGCCCGCGCCCGTCTGCTTCGACGGAATGCGCTTGCCCGCCAGCTACGCCAACTTCTACATCGCCAACGAGCGCGTCCTCGTCCCCACCTTCAACGACCCCAACGACCGCATTGCCCTCGGCATCCTGGCGGAACTCTTCCCAACGCGCACCGTAGTGGGAATCCACGCCCTAGATTTGGTGTGGGGCTTGGGCACCATCCATTGCCTGACGCACGAAATGGTTGCGGGCTAGCCCTCACCTACCGCCTTCCGCATCCGGCTACGCCTTGGGCTGCGGGATCAACTTGCTCAGGGTAAACGCAACGTCCGCCGCAAGGGTGGGGCCTTCAGCCACATGCTGCGTTGCCCCGGCGCCTTCGCCGCCATGCCCATAGGCCACAATCGGCAGCGTGTCGAATCCGCCCGATGCGCGAACCACGCGCGTAATCTCGGCGGCGTTCATCACCGGCATTCCCCCGAACACGGCCAGCCCGGAGTGGGGGAGGGCCATCAGGCGATGGAAGCCATCGAGCACAGATTCCGCCGCAAGGCTGTCCACCCCCTTTTGTTGCAGGTGCTTCACAATATTCGCGGCGCGCACCGCGTCGTTATCAATCACCAATGCGCGCGGCCCTGCGCCAATCGCGCGCTTGCCGTGTTCGCTTGTCAGGCGCGACACCACGAAGAACGCGATATCGTCCTTGCCGGGGTGGGCCTCTTCTGTAAAGGTGCAGCCCAACATGAAGCCCCGCTCCTGCTCGCGCGCGCTGCACACCACTAAGGGCAGCTTCTCGACAAGGTGCCCCGTGGGTAATTCAAAATCAATCGATATCCTCTGGTCTTTATCAAACGCCGTTGGCCATTCGATTGCGCAACCGCCTTGGCTCAAGTCAATCAGCGTGCCTTGGCTGGCGTCGCGTCCCGGTGCGGCAAGAGTGCAAGGAATGTCCAGCTTCACCCGTTCACCCCGGCGGAAATAGGTGTACTCGATTTGCTCGGGCCAGCGCAGCCGCATGTACGGATTGTTGCGCATCACGTCGAAATCCAGCACGCGGGACTCGAAAGCGCAGGCGCGTCCCTCGATCATGTAGCGCACGTTACAGTCTTGCCCCTCGCGGATGAGCAAGAGCGAACGTGCATCCGCGCGCGGGCGATCCAGCATGATGTATTGCCCAGCGCGCCAACCGCGCACAATGGTCTGATACCGGCTCGCGTCTTTGCGCAACGGGTCTGGGTGAAACAAGGTCATCATGCCCACCGCCAGCAATTGTTCTAACCGCCTTGGGTCGCGCTCGATAGTCGCCATGCTCTTCGTCCCCCCTCAAAAAAACGCACTCTACCCGCTACAAATG
>JBIKMR010000276.1:0-5665 GCA_044359155.1 Candidatus Hydrogenedentales bacterium
CTGGGCCACATGACGCCGATTCCCTCGCTGGAACTGGGCATCGAGCCGGTGATTTCGGGCATCGACAGCAACGTGGGCTACACCCGGCTTTACGGATCGTACATCTCGTGGCGTTCGCCCACGGTGCCGGTGGCTAAGGAGATCAATCCTCGCTTTGTGTATGAGCGCCTGTTCGGCGACAAGGATGCCAACGGCAACGAGACGCGCGGCAAGATGTCCTTCGACCAGAAGCAGAGCATCCTCGACCTTGTGCTCGACGATTCGCACCGGCTGCGCAACCGGCTGGGGCGTGACGACCAGGTAAAGATTGACGAATACCTGGAATCGATTCGTGCGGTCGAGCGGCGCATCGAGTTTGCGCAAAAGCCGGACCCGCGCGACTGGCAGCCGGAGACGAGCCCCGAGCTGTCGCCACCTGCGCCGGGGGTGCCGGGGGATTTCCGCGAACACATCACCCTGATGATGGACCTGATGGTGCTGGCGTTTCAGACCGACTCGACTCGCGTGCAGTCCTTCATGTTTGCCAACGACGTGTCCGGCAGGAACTTCTCCTTCCTGCCCGGCGTATCGGGTGGGCACCACGACATGTCGCACCATGAGGACAAGGAAGACAAGATCAAGCAGTACACCGAGATAAACCGGTGGCACAACGAACAGTTGGCCTACCTGCTCGACAAGATGCGCGCGATTCCCGAGGGCGAGGGGAACCTGCTGGACAACTCGATGATCCTGTTCGGGTCCAGCATGTCTGACGGCAACCTGCACAACCCGAACAACCTCCCCATCCTGCTGGCAGGCGGCGGGGGCGGTGCGCTGAAGACCGGCGCACACATCGCCAGCCCCAAAGAGACCCCGCTCTGCAACCTCTACCTCACCATGCTCAACGCCATGGGCGTCGAGGCCGAAAGCTTCGGCGACAGCAATGGGCATATTGAGGGGATAGTGGCGTAGGCATCGCCGCAGGAGTCCCGCGCTGACGCGGGAGAGATACGTTACACCGCAGGAGCGGTGTAACGAGGGGAGTTTTCTAAAGGTTTCCCAGCATCCCCACGAAGAAAGTGATCAGCAGAGCAAACCACCCCAGTCGTCGAACGAACCTTGGTGTTGTTGCAGGTAGCTCAGAGAAACGGGCGAAAATCCTTGGAAAGCAAATCAAGAGCGCCCCTATCCACACGAAACTCTTTCCGCCTCCCCTTACATCGGTCGGCCAATCACTTAGGTCGAAACAGGTGTAAAAAATCAGGGCTAGGATTATGGCGATCAGCCTGTGTACGGATTCGGGTATTTCAAACATGGGTGGAGTATATAAGAATTATCTGGCTGAATGTGGAGGCACTGGCGGGGCAGACGAGCTTTCACCGGCAGTACGCATCCAAACGTGGTAGGATTGGTATAGAGGTTGGTAAGGGCTGCGTTAGCAATTCCTTGACCCGGTGCCGGGATGTTGGCAGAATACGGGATTACGGCTACTTGGTGGTGGTGCGGTAGTAAATTGTTGACAAAGTCTTGTCAGAAGTGTTAAAAGACTAGTCATAACTTTAGCAAAGTCCGGAGGCTGGCATGGCTCCCCATCATTCGCGCGACGATGTACCTACTTGTTCGTTCTGCGGGAAGCGGCATGACCAGGTCAACAAGCTGATAGCTGGTCCGGATGTGAACATCTGTGACGAATGCGTGCGCCTTTGCATGGAAATCGTTGCGGAGGACAAGGCTACCAAGGGGCCACGGGGCGCCATGAAGGTGCCTGCGCCCAAGGAAATCAAGTCCTACCTCGACCAATACGTGATTGGGCAGGAGCACGCCAAGCGGGTATTGAGCGTAGCGGTGCATAACCACTACAAGCGCATCACCTCGGGCGGCGAGATTGAGGGGGTGGAGATTCAGAAGTCCAACGTGTTGCTGATTGGCCCGAGTGGCTGCGGCAAGACGTTGCTAGCGGAGACCCTGGCGCGGTTGTTGGACGTGCCCTTTGCGGTGGTGGACGCCACCTCGCTTACGGAAGCGGGGTATGTGGGCGATGACGTGGAGAACGTCATTCTCAAGTTGTTGCAGGCGGCGGACTTCGACGCGCCCCGCGCCGAGACCGGCATTGTCTACATTGACGAGATTGACAAGATTGCGCGCAAGAGCGACAGCCCAAGCATCACGCGCGACGTGTCGGGCGAGGGCGTGCAGCAGGCGCTGCTGAAGCTTATCGAGGGCACGGTGGCGTCGGTCCCGCCGCAGGGTGGGCGCAAGCACCCGCAGCAGGAATGCGTGCAGGTGGATACGCGGAACATATTGTTCATCTGCGGTGGCGCGTTCCACGGGCTGGACAAGATGATCCAGAAGCGCATCGGCAGCAACCTCATTGGGTTCAATGCCGACATCCGCTCGAAGTCCGAAATGCGCGTGGGCGAGATACTCCAGCATGTGCAGCCGGAAGACCTGATCAAGTTCGGCATGATTCCCGAATTCTCCGGGCGTTTGCCTGTGGTGGCGACGCTGCACGACCTGTCGCTCGAAGACCTTACGCGCGTGCTGATCGAGCCGAAGAACGCCATCACCCGGCAGTATGAAAAGCTGTTCGGGCTGGAAGGCGTGAAGCTGCGCTTCAAGGACGATTCAATTGAGGCGATTGCCAACCTCGCCATCAAGCGCGAGACGGGCGCGCGCGGCCTGCGCAGCATCCTCGAACAGGTGATGCTCAACGTGATGTACGAGATTCCCTCGCGCCCCGACGTGCATGAGTGCATCATGACGCGCGGGGTCATCGACGGGGGCGAGGAGCCCTTGCTGGTGTACGAGCACGAGCTCGACCTGCCCCGCAAGGAAGAGCGGAAGCGCGATTCTGCGTAACAAATCCTTAGATATGTCAACGGCCCGCATGAGAAATCATGCGGGCCGTTTTATTTGAGACTATGTTGTGGTGGGGTTTCTGACCCCGCCACAACGGTTAGTTTTTGTTCGTCGTGTAAACCTGCCCCGGATTTTTCTTGACAGATACTACGCGGGGGAGTAGCGTGCTGATTAGATGATCTACTAGCGTATCACCGGGGAAGAGATGTGATGTTGCGCGTGTACCGAATTATTGCCTTGTTGCTGCTCTGCCTCGCGCCGTCTGCGGCCCCCGCTGAAGATTTCGACTCTTCATGGGCGCGCGCCATGGGAGGAACCGGCTTTGACTATAGCGACGGCATCGCAGTGGACAGCGAAGGTAATGTCTACACCACGGGGCATTTTCGAAACACGGCGGACTTCGACCCCGGCGCAGGAAACTACAACCTGACCAGCGCGGGAGAGGATGACATCTTCGTGCAAAAACTGGACTCCAGCGGCGAGTTGGTCTGGGCGCATAGTCATGGCGGGGCACGCGGCGACATTGGCATCGACATCGCTGTTGATGGATCGGGAAGCGTCTACACCACGGGGTCTTACGAGGGCACGGTAGACTTCGACCCCGGCGCGGGCACATTCAACTTGACCAGTGCTAGACAACATGACGCATACGTGCAAAAGCTGGATGCCAGCGGCAATTTACTTTGGGTAAGGTCCATGGGCAGTACGGATCACGCTTCTGGCTTTGCCATTGCTGTAGACGGGGAGGGCAATGTCTATACCACGGGCAGTTTTCAAGGCTCGCTTTACTCCGACTCCGACGGGGGCACTGTCACTCTGACAAGCACAGGCAGTAGCAACATATTCGTACAAAAGCTTGACTCGAGTGGCGAACTCGTTTGGGAGCGCAACATGGGTGGCCCAGAAGGCGACGGCGGCGTAGGTATCGCGGTGGACGATACGGGCAGTGTGTATGCTGCAGGTAGTTTCAAAGGTACGGCGGACCTTGATCCCGGCTTGGAATTCTACAACGTGACTAGCCGGGAGCAGAGGAACACTTTTGTATTGAAGCTGGATGTCAGCGGCAGCTTTGTCTGGGCGCGGAGCCTGAGCAGTAGGGATTATAACAGCCCCTCCGATATCGCGGTAGACAACGCGGGCAATGTCTACACAGCGGGTTATTTCTACGGAAATGTAGATTTATATCCAGAAACCGGCATACTCAACTTGGGTAGAGCGACGGAATCTGACTCTTTCATGCTTAAGCTAGACACCAGCGGTAATCTTGCCTGGGCGCGTCGCACGGGCGGGAGGCTTTTTGAATCTGCCCGTGCCATCGCGTTGGACTACGCGGGCAACGTGTACACCACGGGTAGCTTCCAAAGCACAGTGGACTTCGACCCTGGCCGTGATATCTTCTACTTGTCCAGCGCAGGGAGTACCGATTACTACTTACAGAAGCTAGACGCGAGCGGCAACTTCGTCTGGGCAAGGCGCATGGGCGGGCCGGAACAGGACATGGGCTCCGGCATTTTTGTTGATAGTGCGGAGAATATTTACACCACGGGCACCTTTAGTAGCACGGCGGCCTTCGACCTTGACGTGAGCACAAGCAACCTGATCAGTGCGGGGGAAACGGATATCTTCGTACATAAAATAAGGCAGGACTTTACCCCACCCAACGTGGAAGCCATCGTGCCAAACACAGTGGGGCCCACCAACACTACGAGAGTAGACTTCACAGTAACCTTTGACGAGGAAGTGCAGAACTTTGATGCAGCGGATATTGTGATTAATCATGGCGTCACTACGAGCACGGACGCGTCCATTTCCGGCGGCCCCTATGTCTACACCGTGACGATCTCCGGCATCACCGGCGATGGTAGCTTCACGCTGGTGGTGAATACGGCTAGCGATGTGCAAGACTTTGCTGGCAACCCACTGGCGACTAGCGTGACGAGCGCAGAGGTGGCGATAGACAACACCGCGCCGACGGTGAGCATTGGCGGGCCGTCGGGCTCGCCGGTAAACAGCAGCGGGACGGTCGCTTACCCAGTGACCGTAGACGGTGCGAGCAGCATCAACCTGACGAGCGGCGATGTGACCCTCAACCATAGCGGTACACTAGGCGGCAGCGTGGTGATTGTCGATGGTGCGAGCGAAGCCCCGACCGTGCAGGTAAGCGGCGTGAGCGGTATTGGCAGCTACACCATCAGCATAGCGGCGGGCATCGCCAGCGATGCAGCTGGGAATACTTCCCTTGCGGCTGGGCCGAGCGCGCCGGTGATCGTGGACAACACCGCGCCGACGGTGAGCATTGGCGGGCCGTCGGGCTCGCCGGTAAACAGTAGGGGCACGGCCACCTACCCGGTGATGGTGGGCGGTTCGGGCAGGATTAACCTGAGCAGCGCCAACGTCATTATTAACCACAATGGCACGTCGGGCGGCAGGGTGGTCGTTGAGGACAGGGTGACCGTGATGCCGAAGGTGCAGGTGAGCGGCGTGACCGGCGACGGGAGCTACACCATCAGCATTGCGGCGGGCATTGCCACGGATGCGGTTGGGAATGTTTCCCTTGCGGCAGGCCCGAGCAGCGGCGCGGTGAGCGTGGACAATACGCCGCCGGTGTTTACCAACCTCGTTGCGAATCCTTCTGAAGCCTCGGAAGGCGACACGGTTTCGATTGGCTTCGACAGCTCGGAGCCGATTGCAGGGGACCCGAACGTGACCGTGAACGGCAACCCGGCCACGCGGACGGCGAAGGCGGACTTTGCCTTTGAATACACCGTACTGGCCGGGGATGCGCTGGGGGCTGCGACTATAGAAATTTCCGGTGTGGACGGCGCAG
>JBIKMR010000058.1:0-18933 GCA_044359155.1 Candidatus Hydrogenedentales bacterium
GGCGCGCGGCGCGCGCAGGTAGATGCCAGAGTTGTAGCCCGGCAACAGCTTGTATTCAAGGCGCAGGGTGAAGTTGGCATAGCGCTTGGCAGAGATAAGGCTGCTCGCCCCTTCCTGCACCCATTCGATTTCGCCGCAGTCGCTTACATGGAAACCCTCGGGGTTGTCGCCGTAGGTCCACCAGCCGGAGAGATCGCGCCCGTTGAAGAGGGGCACGAATCCCTCAAGGCGCTCGCGGTTGTCCAGCACAATGGGATCAATCGCAACGAAGTTGCGCTCGGCATCCGTGGTCATGGTGGCCTCAACGGCGGCAAAGTCTTCGGCTGTCCCCCCGAGGACAAAGTGCGCGCCGTCGTTCATTTCTGGCGGTATTACCCCTTGCGAGATATAGGCTGCGCCCGGGGTGGGGTTGTTAGGCCAGCCGCCCGGCATGAGGTACACGTCGCCATTGCCTTCAGAAGCGACGGCGCAATTGGGGGCGGCGCGCTTGAAGCGCTTTGCAAGCTCGGCAGAGTCCGGCCCGTCAATCAGGTACAACACGCGGGGCTCATTCCTGAAGGCCTTTGCCGCCGTGCGCACGGCGGCGGCACGTGCTTCGGGGGTGGTGACGCTGGCCAACACTCGCAGCACAATTGCCATGCGCTGCTCCTTGGCACGGGCTGCATAGGCCACCACGGTTTCGACGGCGGCGGTTGCCAGGGCGCGGCCATCCTCTGAGAAACCAGACAGCTCGAGGCACAGGGCGTTGCCCCCCACCTCGGCCACGCGTGCCAAGCGGGGTGCCATCTCGGGCAGGGCCGCGCCCTTGGCCAGCGCATCGGGCACGGTGATTGCCCGTATCTGGAAAGGGCTGTCTCCCCGGTGCAGCACGCCATCGATAACGTGAATTGGCTCAACGTCATCTTGGGCAGCCCCCACGTTCACCAGACCTAAACCAACAAGTACCAAGGCCAAGGCCTTGCACAGCCATCTGGACATTGCGTTGCCCTTTCTTATAAGACACTTTATGTTTGTTTGTGTCGTTTATAAATCTAAATTTGCAAGATTCGACAATTTTCCGGGAGGCACTTGCCAAGGCGGACAGGCCGTGATACAATCCAGTTGGTCAGCGCCACATGTGGCGTTTCTCCTTCCGCGGAGGTCTGGTGCGAATCTCGTATCAGGCCTCTTAAATTTTCCCCCGCCCCTTTAATCGTCCCCGCCCACGCCTTGAAATTCGTCTTCATCGTACTTGAAGAGCACATTGAAGGTGGTCAGGCTGCCGTAGGCCCGGGTGATGTACTGCTGGAACTCGGCGCGCTCCTCTGCGGACAGGCTCTTGGTGTTATTCAGCTTCTGCTCCAGCACGCGCAGCTTCTCCCGCACTGAGGTGATCTTCTTCCAGAACACGTCAATGGGGATTTCCTTGGGCTTAAGCGACCTGTCCGCAGGCTGAAGCAGCACGGTGCCGTTCTTGTACTTGGTTGCAATCTCGATGCGTGAGCCTCCCATCTCCTCCTGCAAGGCCTCCTTCATCGCCGCCTTTACCGTGTGCCAATTCAGTTCCATGCGTCGCCATTCCTTGTGGTTGAACCTGCCGCGAAGATACCACGCGCGCGCTGCCGCCGCCAACACCATGCGGGGCGCGGTGTGAATGCAACAACATAAGGTGCGTCTCTATGCAGTGGCGGGAATGCTTTGCTATACTCCGCCGCTCGACAGGCAGGGAGAGTGTGATTATGCGGGTACGATACAAGTTTCTTGTGGCAGCGATGGCGCTGGCAGTGTCTGCGGTATGGACCGGTGTCGCGAGGGCAGAAGAACCCCCAGTGGCGCGTGCGCTGTTCGAGCAGTCGCTGGACTACGCCTATGCCCTGAACGCCCTCTCCTTCGATTTGCTTATCCAGTCAGATGTCACCGTGAAGGGCAGCCCCACGCGAAACGAGTTGAGCCTTTCCGTCTTGCTGGATGGTTCCAACCGCGCACGGGTGCGCTCGACCGCAGGGGAGGATGAGGCTCTCATCTATTCCGACGGCACCGAGCGCTACATCCACTTGGTGAACCTGAACAAATACGTGAAGGGCAGCGCCCCGACAGACCGCCGCGCCATCATGATGATGGCTGGGGGGGGGCCGATCCGCATGGTCAGCGCGTGGGTGGGGGAATACCTCATCAAGCATGGCGAGCTGTTGAGCAAGCTGGAAGCGGCAGACTATGTGGCGAAGGAGAAGTCCACGCCGGAATCGGCGGGAGAGGCGCACCACCTGCGCTTGTCGTATGCCAATTACGACGCGCACGTGTATATCGCCGCAGCAGGCGAACCTGTGCTTGAACGCCTGATGATTGATTTCACCAAGAGCCTCGGCGCGAACAAGACGGCCATCGAGAAGATGGAGATCAACGCGTACGTCACCAATTGGAACACAACTCCCGAGATTACGGCGGAGGCCTTTGGCTGGCGACCTGGCCCGGAAGTGGAACTGTATACCCCGCCCGCGCCGCAGGCCGCCGCCGGTGGAGGCGGTGCCCAGCTAGGCGCGCCCGCGCCAGAATTTACCCTGGGGAAGTTTGGCGGTGGCGAAGTGGCCCTTGCCCAGCACAAGGACAAGGACATCGTGGTGCTCGACTTCTTCGCCTCGTGGTGCGGACCGTGCCGTATGTCCATGCCCGTGGTGCATGAAACCTTGAAGGCCTACGCCGATAAGGGTGTGCAGCTTTATGGTGTAAACCTGCGCGAGCCGGACGAGAAAGTCACCCAGTTCCTGACGGCCAGCAAGATCGAGGGAATGCCCGTGTTGCTGGACCGCAACGGCGCAGTGGCCATGCAGTATGGCGCATCAAGCATTCCTCGATTGATTATCGTGGGCAAGGACGGGACCGTGCAGGCCATCCACAGCGGCTACTCGCCCGCGCTGGTTGAGGAATTGAAGACGCAGCTGGACCAGTTGCTGGGCGGTAAGCCGCTGGTTACACCGGCAAGTTCGTAGCCTTGGGCGGGGGCATTAATAAGCTCACCCCCCAGCCAATGCACAGTGCGGTGAGAAACCCAATCATGCCGAAGAGCATGGGGTTCACGTCGGTGTAGCCACGCACAAAATAGAGCACTGCCGCGCTAGCTATGGCCCCGGTCAGCGCACCGCCGTAGTTGGCGCGCTTTACGAAAATGCCCAGCGCGAAGATGCCGGCCAGCCCGCCGCCTGCCAAGCCGAGCAATTCAAGGAAGGGGTCCCAGAGGGATACCGCCTCTATCTCGACAATGTAGAGCGAGGCGGCGGTACCCGCGATGCCAAGCACCAGCGTGATTCCCTGGGCCAGGCGCAGGGCGAAAAGCTCGGATACCCCCGGCTGAATGAAGCGCTTGTAGTAATCGTTGATGACCACACTCGCCACGCTGTTCATGCTGCTGCTAAGGGACGACATGGCGGCGGCAAACACGCCCGAGATGAGTAGGCCGCGCGCCCCCGAGGGAAACTCGGCCATCATGAACACCGGTAGCACCGCGTCGTTGCGCATGGTGCCGGGCAGCACCATGGGGTGCTGACGGAAGTAGGCCCACAGGGCGGTGCCCAATGCGAAGAACAGCACCGTGACCGGCAGCGTGAGCGCGGCATTGGTCCACGTGGCGCGCGCGGCGGACTTCTCGTCCTTCGTCGTCAAGTATCGTTGCACAATCGTCTGGTCCGCCGTGGCCGGGTAGAAGTTGGCAAAGATATTGCCTATCAGGATGACCCACAGCGCGCCCTCGGCGTAGCTCCAAGTGGGGTTCACCAATTCGAACTTGCCTTGCTCCATGCCCGCGCGCCATATCTCCGCCACGCCGCCATCCACATGCAGTATCACCAGTACCAGCGCCAGCACCGCACCACCCACCAGCACCACGGACTGGACCACGTCAGTCCAAATCACCGCCGTGATTCCACCCATCATGGTGTACACCGTAGTCAGTCCGCCCATCAGCAGGATAGACGTGGTGGTGCTCATGCCGGTGGTTTCCGATAGCGCAAGCGCAGGCAAGAACATGACCACACTGATGCGCCCGAACTGGAAAAGCATGAAGCACAGGCTACCGTAGGCACGCAGCGCAAAGCCGAAACGCTTTTCAAGGTACTCGTAGGCAGTCGAGATGTTCATTGAACGGAAGCGCGGAATGTAAAACCAGACCACGATTGGGGCCACAAACAGGATGGCGATGTTGGCGAAGAACATCGTCCAGTCCGTGGCGAACACGCGGGCAGGAATGGACAGGTAGGTAATCGAACTGATGGCCGTGCCAAAGATACTCAGACCCACCGCCCACCAGGGGATGTTGCCATCGCCCAGAAAAAATCCCTTCGCGCCCTGCTCTTTGCCGCTGAAGTAAAAACCAATGCCGAGCATCGCTGCCAGATAGAGCACGATGAAGGCCCAGTCTACAGCGTCGAGAAAGGTGCGCGGCACACTTACACGGGCAAGATAAGCATTGGCCGTTTGCTCACCGGGGCTGCTGTCCCCGCCGGGTATGACGACTGCATCCTTCCATAGGGTGGCAGGCGCATTGGCAATTGGTTCGCCCAACTGACCTACCACGTTCCACGCTTTCAGCGTGGGGGTGAGTGCAAGTACCTCATTCGAATACGAGGCGGCTCCGGTTTCGCCGCCGTAAAGAAGCAGGTGCATGTCCCCCACGCTGGACGCTGCCGCGCCCGCCAAGGGATGCGGCAATGGCGGCGCTTCGCTCCAGCCTTTGCCGGGGGTATACCGCCACGCGTCCGACAGCAGGGTGCGGAATTCCTTGCCATCGGCCCCGTTGCTCAAGCCCATGCCACCCACCACATAGAGAGAGCCGCCCAGTTCTGCCATCGCGGGGGAGATACGCCCTTCGCCCGGCAGTGGTTCAAGCACCGCCCACTTCGCGTCGGGGTTGGCCAAGTCCAGCGACCACAGAGCATTGCTTGCCACGCCGCTACTCAAATCAGATTGGCCGCCGCAGACGTACAGCACGTCGTCGAGCAGTGTCGCCCCCGGATAGCCCACCGGGGCAGGCATCCGCTCGGGCAACACCGACACCCCCAGCTCTCCGCCCAACTCGGCAAGCAGCATCACGTCGTCGTAGAACTGCCGCCCGTTTCCTCCACCGATCAGGTAGGTGCCAGAGGTGTGCGTGACGCTAGCACCATTCGCGCGCGGCGCGGCCAGCGTAGCCACATAGTGCCACGTGCGCGGTGATACATCTGCCAGCCGGTAAATCTTGTTGTGCCAATATTGCGTGGGCGGGGCACCGGTGACACCCTCGAAGCTCGTACCTCCCGCTACCACCAGCACGCCATTCACCGTGCCCGCGAAATGCCCGGTAAGGGCGGCAGGCATGGGCGGCAGCCCCTCGAAGGCAAGGGACGACTCTTGCGCGTGGGCGGCAAGGTGAGCCAGAAAGAGGGGAAGAGTCAAAAGGATACGGGCGAAGTGAGTTTTCATCGCGGTACTATATCTAGCCAGATACGGAAAATTCACGGCTTGGTGCTGCTTGCCCCGGCATATTGCACTGGACCCCGTTGTCCTGAAAACCCTATTCTCTCGCTATAACACGGGAGGAGATACCATGTGGGACTTGAACGGCAAGTTGGCCCTAGTGACTGGGGCGGCGAGCGGCATTGGGCGGGCAACGGCGAAGGAGCTGGCACGCAAGGGGACGCGGCTGGTTCTTTGCGACGTGAACGAGAGCGGGCTGAACGAGCTAGCGGCGGAGCTGGGCGGGGCCTGCGTGATGACGCACGTGGTGGACGTGAGCAATGCCGAGGCCATGCGCGCGCTTGCCGAGCGGGTGCATGCGGAACTGGGCACGCTGGACGTGCTGGTGAACAATGCAGGCGTGGGGATTTCGAGCAGCGTGTTGAACACTACGCTGGAGGACTGGGACTGGGTGATGGGGGTGAACCTGAAGGGGGTGGTGCATGGGCTGCACTTTTTCCTGCCGCGCATGGTGGAGCGGGGGCAGCGGGGGCACGTGGTGAACGTGGCGAGTCTTGCGGGGTATTTCGTCAGCTCGGGGCTGTCGGCCTACCTGACCACGAAGTTTGCGGTGTTCGGCTTGTCTGAAGTGGCGCGCGAAGATCTGCGCGGCACGGGCATTGGGGTGTCCACCATCTGCCCCGGCATCATCAAGACGAACATCGTGGCCACGTCGAGGTATCGCGGGGTTCCGGATCCCGGCGCGGTCAGCACGCATATTGACGCGGCGTACAAGAAGCGCAACTATGGCCCGGAGAAGGTGGGGGCGGCGATTGTAAATGCCATCCAGCACAACAGGAAGGTCGTTCCCGTGTCGCCCGAGTCGTGGGCCTTGTATTACATCACGCGCTTCAACGTGCCCTTCAGCCGGTGGATAGGCGTGCAGTTGGTAAAGAACATGATGAAGTAGATTGGAGTACCTGTTTGCCAGCGAGCGATGAGCGCAAAGCACAATCATCACAAGGAGTAATCTATGGCCAAGATTGATCTGGATTCCACCACTTTGCCGGAATTCGAGCGCCGACTGAAGGCCATTCCGCCGAAGGCAATGCGGAAGTGGGGGACCATGTCGCTGGCGCAGATGCTGGCGCACATGCGGATCACCTTTGAAGTGTCACTCGAAGAACGCGAGACGAAGGACGAAAGCCGCGCTTGGTTGCTGCCGGTGCTTTGGGTGCTGCTATTTGAAGTGTTCACCAATTGGCCGAAGGGCAAGATCAAGGCGTCAAGGCAGTTTCTGGATGACGCGGCGGAAGACGTCGAGGGCGAGCGCGCCCTGCTGCTCGAAGCCATGCGCCGGTTTGTAAAACGTGCCGAAGGCGACCCGGAGCGCCTGGTGCTTGAGCCGATGCTGGGCAGGGTGTCGCTCAATAAATGGCGACGCATCCATGGCATCCACTTCGATTACCACTTGAAGCAGTTCGGCGCGTAGCAAAAGTTATGGGCTTGGGCTGGGTTGGTATCGCGAGAAGTTTCGCTGCTACTTGGCCTCTGGCGCAGGCGTGCTGGTCTGGCGCTTCCATTCTGCCAGTGTGACGGCGGCGCTCACTGATGCGTTCAGGCTGGTGATGGGCCCCTCGATGGGAATATTCAGGAGGAAGTCGCAGCTTTCGCGCACGATTCGGCGGATGCCCCGGCCTTCGCTTCCGACTACCAGCACGCAGCGACCACGGAGGTCGGCGTTCCAAATGGAGCGGTCGCCCTCGGCGTCGAGCCCGCTGATCCAGAATCCCGCGTCCTTCAGCTGCGCAAGCGCACGGGGGATGTTGGTAATCTGCACCAGGTCGATGTACTCGGCTGCGCCCGCCGCAGACTTCATGGCAGACATGGAAAGGGGGGCTGACCGGTCTTTGCCAAACAGCACGCCTGCCGAGCCAAAGGCAGCCGCCGAGCGAATGACCGCGCCAAAGTTGTGCGGGTCTTCCACGCCATCGAGCAGCAAGGCGCACACATTCGTCCGTTCCCGGATGCGGTGCAGCCACTCGTCCACCGAAAGCGTGGCCAAGGGGTCCGCTTCGAGCACCACCCCTTGGTGGGGCACTCCCTCGGTCAGGCGGTCCAGTTGCTGGCGGTCGCGCCGTTCACAGGGAATGGTGCTGGCGGCGTCGAGAATCTCTCGGATGTCGTCTGCCGTGGGCAAATAGAGAAGCCTGCGCGCCTTTCTCTTCTTGGCGCGCAGGCATTCAAGTACAGGGATACGTCCGGCTACGAGACCGCTATTGGGTCTCGCCAAGTTCGTGGGTTTCATTCAGTTTGTTTCTCGTCAGTCCCAGGTTGTCGTTCGTTGGCACGCGGGGATCCAGAGCATTTGCACCGCTGTCTATCAGGTAAGTCAGTATGTCGACAGCGGTTTTCGGGTCCCCCATTCGCTCATAGCATCGCACAAGTCGATAGGTGTTGTACCAATAATTTGCGCCAGTTTCGCCGTAGCGGTCACGGGCGAGGTCAAAGCATTCCTTGGCTTTCTCATATTTCCAAAGCTTCATCACGTAGCCACCCACGCGAGTCAGCATAGCCTCGTCTGAAACGTCCTTCGCTGCGTCCACGCCGGGCGTGGCGGTGGTGGCGTTCTTGATAAGCCAGTCCGTGCCCCCCGATGTGAAGAGCCAGCCTAGGGCAACAACCGCAACAATGATGATGGGCCACTTCAATCCGCTGAGATCCATGATCGTCCCTCCTTACAATGAAGCCTAGAATCCAAGAAAGCCCTGCACCGTGCGTGCAATGGGCGAGATAACAGGGAGTTCGATGAACAGGGAAACGATGAGCGCAGCGGCGATCACTGCCGTGACCACGATGGCGGAGCCAAGGTATTTCGTCAGCTTGAGCATGTTTGCGCCCCAATGGCGAGACCCGCAGGCCCCGCTCCCTCCCACGATAAGCAGAACTGCTGGGGGGTAATTTAGCAGACTTGTGTGAAAAATGCATCCGCGCCCCGGCAGGCCCGCAGGCAGGCCTGCCGGGGGGAGTATGCCGGTTAGAAATCACTGCCGGGCCAGGGGACACTTTGGTAGAAGCCGGATTCGATTCCTTCCTCGCCGGGGGCGAAGATATGGTTGGCGATGTGGAAGGCGATGCCTGCGCCGTTCAGGGGAAACTGACCGCCTACGGGGAGCGGGTCTTCCTCGAGCACGGCACCCACGGTGCTGTTCAGCGGGTAGCGCTCGAAAGCCACGTGCCCGTCGAGGAACAGAAGGTTTGCCCCGCCGGGTATGTGGTTGAAGCTCTCCGCCGCGTCGGCAATGTTGTCGCACATGATTACCAATTCAGACTGCGCCTTGGCGCTGGCGGCAGGGTTGTTGATGTCGGTGATCAAGAAGCGCTCGATACCCTCGCGCATTCGGTAGGCTTGAGCAAAGCCTGTCGCACCCGGCAAGGGCGTGGCAAACGTCCAGTCGTCGTATACCCGGAAGGCGTTCTCATAGATGCGTTGCCCGAAGTCCTGCACGTTGAGGTAAAAGGTTTCTATCTGGGTGGCTTCCTGAAACATGTCGTTCGAGAATGCCCAGCCGAAGTAGACATAAGGGTGGTCAGTTACCTCGCAGGGTTCGACCACGCCGTTGTTCGAAAAGCCTGCCGTCTCGACCCAGTTATCAGAGAAGTTCTCTCCCTCGTCATATGCCAATAGCGCGTCTGGCGCGGTGAGGGCGCTCGGGCACATGTTCACGTTGAGGTCGTTGATATATTCGGGATACATGGCCTCTACATCCCAGATGGTCTCGAAGGCGGTCACAGTACCATCGCATCGCTTGGTCTTCATGGCAGGATACATCTGCCCGCGGGATTCGTTTGCGTACATCTTTAGAGACAAACCCATCTGTTTCAGGTTGTTCTGGCAACTGGCACGGCGGGCGGCCTCGCGGGCGCGCGCTAGGGCGGGCAGCAAGATGGCGGCAAGAATGCCGATGATGGCGATAACGACTAGCAGCTCGATAAGGGTGAAACCTTTTCGCATGGTTCAATACTCCTCGGGAGAACCAAGGGGAGCAGTGCGGCGCAAGGGCACAGGGGCACCTTGGCCGGTGTGCAAATGCTCCCCGGATTGTGTGTTGTGGAATCAGGCTTGGAGGAGTGGACCGGAGGGAGGAGCCCGGCCCGATGCGCCGGTGATCAGCGCGCTGGCAGGCGGGGATTCCGGCGCAACCGGAACCAGCAAGGCAACCGCCACGGGCAGTTGCGGCATGTGAACGCAGACGGGTTCGAGGTCCGTCTGCGAAAGGGAGCAATACGTGGGCGCTGGCGCTTCGTCGTCCAGCGGAACTTGGTCGTTTGAAGGAACGACTGGCGCAGCGGGTTCCGGCTCGGCAGGCGCGGCGGGTGCTCCCCCTCCCACCGGCACCATGCGCGCAAAAATCTCGTTGCGGTCCTGTTGTGCGTGCTCGCGCCGGTGGGCGTCCGCATCCACTTCCACCGCTGCTTGCGCCGCCCAGCCCGCATCGTGCGTGTGGTCCGCCGTGTGCGCGTGTGCCGCGCTGCCTCCCGCGTGGATGTGGACAGAGCTTCCGTGCGCGTGGAACGCAAAGGACCCCAACTGCCCAAGCAGGGGCGACAGCCCCATGAACAAGGCAACAGGCAGAAGCGCTATGGACGCGAAACGACGCAAGGCAGAAATCCCCACAAGAAACCGCAGCGCCCTGATTCTAGGGAATGGATTGCCAATCCACAAGAAAGGGTAGGGCAAAAGTTATTTCACACTAGTACGCAAATTTATTTACAACCACTTGCAGCTATCCGCCGCATCGGATAGGATAGGGGAACTGGGGGTGCTTCTCCGGTTCGGGGTATGCGGAATGGCTTTCTATGATTTTGAGGCGTTGCGTAACAAACCTGAGCGCTTTGTGCTCGGGCTGATGACGGGCACGTCTGGCGATGGAATCGATGCCGTGGTGGTTCGCATCAAGGGCACGGGGCCGGGGCTGGCCATTAAGCTGATTACCCAGAAGCACGTCCCATTCTCCCCACTGTTCCGCACGCGCCTGCT
The DNA here is from genome assembly GCA_044359155.1 of Candidatus Hydrogenedentales bacterium. Lineage (GTDB taxonomy): Bacteria > Hydrogenedentota > Hydrogenedentia > Hydrogenedentales > JAEUWI01 > WGMK01. The sequence goes on from JBIKMR010000058.1 coordinate 10,445, forward strand.
CGACGAACACCTGAACGTCAAAGATGTTTGCCGCCTGAACTTTGAAATGGGCGAATTGCTGGCGACTGCGGCGCTGGGCGTGATGGAGCAGGCCAAGGCGGTGGACGTGGAGGTGGACTTTATCGCATCGCACGGACAGACGGTGGCGCACATGCCCCCGCCGCGCAACGAATACGTGGGCACGCTGCAAATAGGTGAACCTGCCGTAATTGCGGAGCGCACCGGCCTGCTGGTGGTGAGCGACTTCCGTAAGCGCGACATGGCCGCAGGCGGGCAGGGCGCGCCCTTGGTGCCGTATGCGGACTGGATGCTGTGGCGGCGAAGGAAAGACCAGCGCACGGTGTTGTGCCTCAACCTGGGCGGCATTGCCAATTATACCGTGGTGACGCCGCGCCTTGAAGACGTGGCCGCTTTCGACACGGGCCCCTGCAATATGGTGATAGACGGGGCGGTGCGCTTGTTGACCGGTGGCGCGCAGCAGATGGACCCCGACGGGGAGGCCTCGTCGCGCGGCATCGTGATTGATGAGTTCTACCGCTACCTGATGGAGCACCCGTATTTTGACAAGGTACCCCCGAAGAGCACGGGGCGTGAAGACTTTGGCGAAGAGGTCTACCTGCGCGATGCACTCGCCGCGCGGCGCGAGCAACCCTTTGAAGACTTGGTGGCGACTGTGACGGCGGCATCGGCCACCAGCATCGTGCAGGCTTATGAGCGGTTCATCAAGCCGAACCACGACATTGACCATGTGGTGTGCGGGGGCGGGGGCATCAAGAACCTGGCCCTGATGAAACGGATTCGCCAAGGCTTCGGCGATATCCCCGTCTACCAGTGCGACCAGTTCGGCATTCCCTTCAATGCGCGCGAGGCCATCGCCTTCGCCATACTCGGCAACGAGACCATGTGCGGCCTGCCCTCGAACGTGCCACAGGCCACGGGTGCCAAGCGCAGCGCCATGCTGGGCAACATTACCCTGCCGTAGTCCCGCCCTGCCGTTGGCCTTACGGCGGCAAGTTGGCTACACTGCGCCCTCACCTTGAACGCGGGAGGGTTGGTCATGCTGGGTGTATCCGTAAAGTTTCCCAAGAAGCGCGCCTTTGTAACCGGGGCGGCGTCCGGGTTGGGGCGTGCGCTGTGCCGACAGCTGGCACGCGATGGCTGGAAGATTGCCCTGTGCGACGTGAATGTGGACCGCCTGAAGGAAGCTGCGGACGAGGTGCAGGGGCTGGGTGGCGACGCGTATACCTACGTGCTCGACGTGACGGATCGGCCCGGATATCAGGATGTGATTGCCAAGTTCATGGACGTGGCAGGCGGCGTGGACCTGGTGTTCAACAACGCGGGAGTGGCAGGCGGCGGGGCCATGGGCGAGTACACGTTGGAAGACTGGGACTGGCTCATCCAGATCAACCTCATGGGCGTGGTGAATGGCTGCCATTATTTCACGCCCATCCTCAAGGAACAGCGGTCGGGCCACATCATCAACACGGCCAGCGCAGCGGCACTGTTTCCCGTGCCCCGCATGAGCGCCTATTGCTGCGCGAAGACGGCGGTGAAGATGCTGTCAGAGATATTGTCCAATGAACTTCATGACCACGGCGTAGGTGTTACCGTGCTGATGCCGGAATTCTTCCAGACCAACCTCTGGGAAAATACGCGGGGGGAAAACGCCAAGGAAGCCAAGGCGTTGATCACCAAGTCCAAGTACACGGCGGACGACGTGGCCGCCTATACCTTGGAAGCCGTCGCCGCAGGCGACCTGTGGGTCACCTTCCCCAAGCTGGTGCGGCGGCTCTGGTGGATCAAGCGCCTGTCGCCGAAGCTGCTGAACACCCTGCTGCGCAAGCGCACGGAGGAGCGGATGTTGAAGGTGGAGTAGGCCGCCCTACTGCGTAGCCTGCGCGTCGAATTCTTCTACCTCGTGATCCACGACGGTGTATCGAATCTCGATGGGGTTGCAGCAGACTTCGCAGTCTTCGATGTAGGTTTGGCCGCGCACGCTGAGGTCGAGCACCATGGAGATGTTCTGGGCGCAGTAGGGGCAGTAAAAGAAGTATTCCTCGGTCATATAATGCTTAGGCCAATTCTTCCACTACACTTGCGGCGTGGGCCAGTGCTTCGGACAGTTTGCCTGGGTCTTTGCCGCCGGCTTGGGCCATGTCTGGGCGGCCTCCGCCGCTGCCGCCCACGATGGGGGCGATGCGGCCCACGATGTCCCCCGCCTTGATGCGGTCGGTTAGGTCTTTGGTCACTCCGACGCAGAGCGATACCTTGTCGCCCTCCGCCGCGCCGAGCACGATGACGCCGGAGCCGAGCTGATCGCGCAGCTTGTCGAGCAGGATTCGCAGGCCCTTGCCGTCTTGGCCCGCTGCTTCCGCCGCCAGCACCTTGATGCCCTTTACTTCTTTCACCTGGCTCAAGTAATCCACAGATGCGCCGCTGGCTGCGGCCTGCTTCCACTTGTCCACTTCGCGCTGGAGGCGCTTGTTCTCATCCATTAGGGCGCGCACACGCTCTCCGAGGGAATCGGTGTTCGTGCTCAACAGTTTCGCCGTGTGGCTTAGTTGGCGCTCGCGCTGTTGTATGGCCTCGACGCAAGGCTCGCCGCACACGGCTTCCAAGCGGCGCACGCCGGAGGAGACGGAGCTCTCGGCGACAATCTTGCAGTAGCCAATCACGCCCGTGCGCGGCACATGGGTGCCACCGCAGAGTTCCATGCTGAAATCGCCCATGGTCACCACGCGCACGTTGTCTTCGTACTTCTCGCCAAACAGCGCCATGGCCCCGGCCTTGCGCGCCTCGTCCAGCGGCATGATCTTTGTGGTCACTTCCACGTCCTGACGAATGTATTCATTCGCAAGCCGCTCGATGTCCTGCAAGCGCGCCTCGTCGATACCCTCGAAATGGGTGAAGTCAAAGCGCAGTCGCTCCGGCCCAACGTAAGAGCCTGCCTGGTGTACATGGTCGCCCAGCACATTCTGCAACGCGGACTGAAGAATGTGCGTGGCGGAGTGGTGGTTCTCCGTGTTGCGGCGGGATGATACGTCCACCATGGCGGTCAGCGTATCACCCGGCTTCAGGGTTCCGCTGGCCACGCGCACGCGGTGTACGAACATCTTGCCCACCAGCTTCTTCACCCCCAGCACCTGTGCGTTCCCGGATGGGGAATCCAGCACGCCTGTGTCGCCCGCCTGTCCGCCGGACTCGGCGTAGAAGGGGGTTTGGTCGAGGATGAGTTCTACTTCCTCCCCCTCGCTGGCCGACTCCGCGCGGTCCTTGTTCTTCACAATCGCGCGTATCGCGGCGGCGGATTCCAATTGGGTATAGCCCAGGAAGATGGTGTCGCCCGCCTCTTCATGGATAGCGCGATAGATGGGCGCAATCGCTTCCTGCCCGCTTCCGGTCCACGCGCTGCGCGCCTGTTCGCGCTGGCGCTTCATGGCGGACTGGAAACCTTCCTCGTCCATTTCGTAGCCACGGTCTTCCGCGATGTCCTTGGTCAGGTCCATCGGGAATCCGAAGGTGTCGTATAGCTTGAAGAGTTCCTCGCCGGGAATGGTCTTGCGGCCGTCCTTGTCCATCGTGGCGAACACGCCTTCCAGCGTGTCCATGCCGCGCGCGAGGGTGGTGGTAAAGCGCTCCTCCTCGGTAAGGATGATCTTCTCGATGTGCTTGCGGCTTTCCGAAAGCTCGGGGTATTGGTGGCTCATCTTTTCCACCACGGTCTGGCTGACCTCGTGGAGGAAGGGGCGGTCCAACCCCAACTCCCGCCCAAAGCGGGCGGCGCGGCGCAGCAGGCGGCGCAGCACATAGCCGCGCCCTTCGTTACTCGGCAGGATGCCGTCGGCAATCATGAAGGACAGGGAACGGGCGTGGTCTGCAATCACGCGGAAGGGCGTGGGATTTTGCTGGTAAGTCACCTTGGTGAGCGACTGCGTGGCCTCAATGATCGGGAAGATGCCGTCGGTGTCGAATACGGTCTCCACGTTCTGCAACAGCGTGGCGATGCGCTCAAGGCCCATGCCCGTGTCGATGCCACGATTCTTCAGCGGTGGGCGCGAGCCGTCCAACTGCTGGTCGAACTGGGGAAACACGAGGTTCCAGAATTCGAGGAAGCGCCCATCGGGGTCGTTCTCTGGCGTGGCGTCTTTGCCATATCTTTCGCCGCGATCATAGAGCAATTCAGAGCAGGGGCCACAGGCACCGGTGTCACCGGCAGGTCCCCAGAAATTATCCTTCTTCCCCAGCCGCACCAGGCGGGAAGTGGAGATTCCCATCTCCTTCTCCCAAATGTCCCAAGTCTCGTCGTCGTCCTCGAACACGGATATCCAAATGCGGTCCGCTGGGAACTTCATCACCTCAGTCGAGAATTCCCAGCCCCACTGGATGGCTTCGCGCTTGAAGTAATCGCCGAATGAAAAGTTGCCGAGCATTTCGAAGAAGGTCAGGTGGCGGGCGGTCTTGCCCACCTCGTCGAGGTCGTTCGCCTTGCCGCCTGCGCGCAGGCACTTCTGCGCGGTGGCCGCGCGACGATAAGGCACGGGAACTTCGCCCGTGTAATAAGGCTTGAACTGCACCATGCCCGCGCTGCTGAACAACAAGCTGGGATCATTGCTTGGGACAATCGTGTCGCTGCGCTCAATGACATGGCCGCGCTGGCGGAAGAAGTCCAAATACTGCGCACGCAGGTCGTCGCTTTTCACGGGGGTACTCCTCGGGGAAACAAAGGGGAAAGTCCCGCATCATAGCAACTTATGCGTGCGTCGTGCATCATGCACGTTGACGACGAATCCCTCCCATGACAAGCAACACGAGCATCGCCACAGCCAGTACACCCCAGTCTCCGGCCATGCTGGCCGACTGGGTTATGTCAGATTCATGGCAGCCTTGCGGCGTTTCGGGTTCGATGATCTTGTCCGCCACCACGGCGAAGGTCCCCAGTTGGGAAGCCTCGAATTGCAGGTTAGGGACAGTGTCCTCGGTGAGGCGAGGGAAGAGGATGCCTTCTGCATCCCACACTTCGCTTTCGGCGTTCCACCGGTAGACTTCCAGCGCTGCGCCCTCGTCCAGTTCCACGGCGAGCGGAATCGACACAAGGCTACGTCGCCCAAGCGGACGGTCGGAGGGGCCAAACTCCGCGAGCGCGGCGAGGTTGCCCTCGGGCAACGTTTCGAAATCTTCCGGGTCGGGTTCGGCAATCGCAACCACCGCGTCGCTGCTAAGGCTGAAGCTCAGGATAGAGACAAAGGCGCCGAAGAGCGGTCCGCCGCTGGCCGAGGTGACGCTCACTTCATCTTCCGGCGCGACCGGCTGCGCGGTTATCACGCGGGCATCGGTCAGGGTTATCGGCAGCACCGCCTGCGACACGCTGTCGCTGTTCGTGCGTTGCACTTCCATGCTCAACACATAACTTCCCGGCAAGGCAGCCTCGGGTACGATATACGTGGCATTGAAGCCGCGCGCGTCAATCTCTCCGTCCAGGTTCAGGTCCCACGTCACGCCTTCCACCTCGCCCGAGGTGAGCGCACCCAGGTCCACGCGCAGCGGCGGAGCGCTGGCGCGCTTGGTGGCGAATATCGCGGCGGCCAGAGGTTCGCCCGCCACTACCACGAAGTGCTTCTCGGTCACCAGCCCTGAGATATCCGAGGCGCGCACAGACACCACGTAGCGCCCTGCCACATCCCACGTCATGTTGGTGGCCAGACCGAAGGCATCCTGGAAGTCCAGGCCATCGCTCAGGTTAAAGTCCCACGCCACTTCGGCCAAGCCCCAATAGTCGAAGGTGGCGGCAGCGTCAAAGTCATACGAGAACCCTGCACCACCCTTTGCAGCGGCAGTAACCTCCACGCCTATGTACGGCGCAAGCAGGTCCAACTCGCCGGTCGGTCCGCCGTCGGCCCCGAGGTCATTCGGCGTGCCATCGAGATCGTTGTAAGCAGCATCTGGGTCGCCGTTGTCCAGTAGGTTGCTCTGCGACCCAAGGTGCAGGTTGCCGTTGGCGGCGTCCACATAGCCGGGCGCAGCGCGAAAGTCGGTCTCGTCGGGCGAACCGCCAAGCACTGGCAGGCCAAAGCCGAAGAAACAATTGTAGCTGGAAGTAAGCGCGCCGCCTTCATTGAGAAAGATGCCGACGGTGTCGTTCGAGAAGATGTTGTTGCGCGCATCGGCCACCGTGCCGCCGGATTCCACGTTGATGCTGGTCTGGTTGCCGTCGAAGGTGTTGTTCACGCAGACCAGCTCGGCGCCGGTATCCACGGAAATGCCGCGCGCGCTGTCCACAAACACGCAGTTGCGCACCTCGGCAGATTGGCCGTTGGCCACCACCACCCCATTGCCTGAAGTGGGGCCTACGCTGAAGCCTTGCAGCAAGGTACCCTCAGTCAGGGCCACCAGGTTCTCAACGGCGTTGGCGTTGCCCTCGATCTCCGTCTCGAAGGCGCCCGCCTCGGCGATCAGCTTGGTGGCAGGTGGCAGCAAGATGATCTCGTCGTAGGTGCCGGGGCGCACGAGGATGGTGTCCCCGCGCCCTGCTGCCACCTGTTCGAGCGCTGCGCCAATTCTGCGGTAAGGGTGCAAGGCCGTACCCAGCACGGTGCCGGAGATATTCGCGCGGTCCACATAAAACGTTTTGGGCTCGGTGTCCTGCGCGGTGGCGCCCAGCGCTAACGCCACAAACATGCCCATGCACAAGCAACCGTGCAGTCCGTACTTATTCACGCCGATACCTCCGTTGCGGAACCACAATCCAAGGACAGCATACCCGCACCTTGGGTGTCGTGCAATGCATTACCGGTGGCGCGGGCAAGGCGTTACGGGCAGGGTAGTATGTGACAGATGCAACGGATGGGACTGATGGGGCTAGAGTTCCGTCAGCAGTTAGCAAGTCGACGCTGTAAGCTACTGATTTCAAATAACTTAGAGGTGGCATTTCCGGGATGAAAAGTTGAGTGCCCATGTTTGATTTGCTATACTTCAGGTTCGCATTGGCCAAGGGTCTGGCCACTTCCTGTAAAACACAAGGTAAGTCCAATGTCTGAAGAAACTTACGACGCTGGCGCTTCGGGCGATCCACAAGTAAAAGAAGAATCGAAAAAGAACATGGCTGAAAAAAATTACGATGCCGGGTCCATTCAAATTCTTGAGGGACTCGAGGCGGTGCGCAAGCGCCCCGCAATGTACATTGGCGACACGGGTACGCGCGGCCTGCACCACTTGGTGTATGAGGTGGTGGACAACTCGATTGACGAGGCGCTGGCGGGGCATTGCACCGACATCAAGGTGACGGTCCACATCGACAACAGTGTTTCCGTAATCGATAACGGTCGCGGCATCCCCGTGGGTTCGAGCGCGAAGTTCAAAGGCAAGAGCGCGCTTGAGGTGGTGCTGACTGTGCTGCACGCGGGCGGCAAGTTCGACAAGGATTCCTACAAGGTTTCCGGCGGCTTGCACGGCGTAGGCGTGTCCTGCGTGAACGCGCTGTCGAAGTGGCTCGAGGTGGAAGTGCGCCGCGAGGGTTCCGTGTGGGGTATGAGCTTCGAGCGCGGCAAGCCCACCACCAAGCTGGAAAAGAAGGGCAACGCCAAGACCACGGGTACCAAGGTCACTTTCCTGCCTGATTCCGAGATTTTCGAGGACACCAATTACAACGCCGATACGCTGCTGGACCGCCTGCGCCAGTTGGCTTTCCTCAACAAGGGCATCAAGATTACCTTCGAGGATGAGCGCAACGACGACGAAGCGCTTGTCATGCAGTACAAGGGCGGCCTCATCGAGTACGTGGCGTACCTGAACCGCGCGAAGGAACCCATCCACCGCAAGCCGATTTATTTCGAGGCCGCGAAGGAAGACGTCGAGGTCGAGATTTCGCTGCAATACACCACGGCGTACACCATCGTGGAAGCCAGCTTTGCCAACAACATCAATACCTTCGAGGGCGGCACCCACTTGAGCGGCTTCCGCGCGGGGCTTACCAAGAGCATCAACGATTACGCCAAGAAGAACAACCTGCTGAAGAAGGCGGAGACCACCATCAGTGGTGACGACGTGCGCGAGGGGCTGACCGCCATCGTGAGCGTCCGCGTGCGCGAGCCCCAATTTGAGGGCCAGACCAAGATGAAGCTGGGCAACAGCGAGGTGCAGGGCATCGTCAACTCGCTGGTGTACGAGGGGCTGCAAACCTACTTCGAGGAAAACCCCACCACCGCCAACAAGATCGTTATGAAGTCGCTCGACGCGGCCCGCGCACGCGAGGCCGCCCGAAAGGCGCGCGACCTGACCCGGCGCAAGGGCGCGCTGGATTCGCTGGGGCAGGCCGCCAAGCTGGCGGACTGTTCCGAGAAGGACCCGGCGCTGTGTGAAATCTTTATCGTCGAGGGCGATTCCGCAGGCGGCAGCGCCAAGCAGGGGCGCGACCGCCGCTATCAGGCCATCCTCCCCCTGCGCGGCAAGGTGCTCAACGTAGAGCGCGCCCGCGCCGACAAGATGCTGAA
>JBIKMR010000059.1:0-18864 GCA_044359155.1 Candidatus Hydrogenedentales bacterium
CTGGGTGCGCCGTCCTCCCGAACCGCTGCATCCAGCGCGTCTGCAAATTCGCGCACGTCACCCGCAATATAAACCACTTCGCCGAAGGCCTTCACCGAAGTCATCGGCGTGCTGACCACAGGCTTCTCCGCGCTCAGGTATTCCATCAGCTTCAGCGGAAAGATGCCATTGGTCAGAGGGTTTATTCGGTAGGGAATCATCCCCACGTCGAAACCCTTCAAGTAATTCGGTAATTGCTCAATTGGCTTATTGCCCGTCAAGTATACATTGGCGCAGGTTTGAAGTCGAGTAAGGTTAACACCCGCTAGCGCTGGGCCTACCAGAACAAAGAACCAATCAGGCCGCGCCTGGGCCAGCCCAAAGAGCAGCTCCTCGTCGAATCGGGCGGGGTCCATCACCCCCACAAACCCGGCAATGGGGCGGGGAATCTTGGCGAATTCTTCGGGGAGGGGCATGGCCGGGTCGGCTGCTTGGGCGAAGTGCTCGAAGTCCGCACCATGCGGCACGAGCACATGCCGTGGGTTCCACGCCAAATGGCTCTCCTGAATGGCCTCGGTGCTGGGGAACACGATATCGGCGGCGCGCGTCAGGCGCTCCTCTTCCCAGCGCACCAGCCGCCGCCCGTGCTCGTTGGTGATGTAGCCCTCCCACACGTCGGCGATGTCGTAGACATGCAGCGCGTGGGAGAGGAAGTCGATGGCCTCGCCGTGGAGTATCGAGTAGTTCCAGAGGATGGGGTCTTTGAAGCCCAATTGTTTCATCACGCGCTTCAACTGCGCGGCCAACAAGCGACCATTCAACCGCAGCGCGCGGCTGGCAATCGGCAGAGGAATGCCACCCGTGGGCAAGAAGCAGTGGGGGGGATGGAACACATGCAGCCCCGGCTGCACCTCCTGCACGGGGTCGCCCTGCCACAGCCCCTCGCCTTTGGCGCTGGGCGGTTTGAGCAGATAGAGAAACGAACGTGGCTGGTCCACATAGAGCACACGGTTGTCTTGAGCAAGGCGGGACATCACCTGTTGGGGCGTGGACCAACTGCCGTGCCAGTCCGCGAAAGAGAGGCAAACGATATCGCGTCCCTTGAGGATGGCGCTCAACCGGCTTCTTCCGCGTCTTCGGCGTTCGTCATCTGCCGAACGATGTGGTGGGCAGTTAGGTAGAGCGCGACCGAAGAAGCGCCGCGCGCGCCCGCCATCACAATGGCCATGCCCCATGCACCATAGGTGGGGATCACGAGGATGGCCAGCAGGATGGTGAGGACTAGACGAGAGCCCTCAAAGGCTGCAACGATGCCCGAGCGTCCAAGCGAATAAAGCGCGGTGACCGGCGGGGCCGCCATCAGCGCCACGATAACGCCAAGGATCAATATCGAGTAATACGCCTCGACACCCGCGTAGCCCGGCCCCAGCGCCACTTCCCGAAAGTACGGCATGATAGGGATAGAGACTGCCAGCGGCAGGCAGAACAGCAGCGAGGGGATGCGAAAATGCCCGATGAAGGCGCGCAGTTCTCCCGCGCTTTTCAGTTGGCTGGCCTTGGGCAGCAGCACGTTGTAGAACGTGAGCAGCACCAGCTCGCCCGCCAGCACAATGCTGACCGCCGCGCTGTATCGCCCCAGCGTTTCCAGGCTAATGCCAAAGGCGGAAACGTTTAGCAGGATTACGTCGAGCCGCTGCGTGAGCGTGGTAAACAGCGTGGCCAGCAGCACCCACTTGCCAAAGCTCAACAGCTCGCGGATCACCGGCATACTGGTGCGCGCAAGGAATACCGCACGCGGAATCATGGTGTAGGAAATCAGCAACATGCACAGCGGCGCCAGCACGTAGGCCACCAAGAACCACAGTACCGTGTGGCTGGCGAAGCCAATCAGCCCCAGCACCAGCCCTAGCCGCAGCAGCGCGCTGCAAAACTCGAAGCCGGAATATTCCGTGAAGCGCTGGTACACCTGAAAGTAGGCCTGGCTGAATCCCCAAAGCGACACGATCCCACCGCCGAGGAAGGCGGTCATCACGTAATAATAACGTACCGCATTGGGGTCGTCTGCACGCCAGAGAAAAAGCCCCTGAAGGATGGGGCGCACCAGCAGCACGGAGAGCACAATGGTCAACACGAAGAGCAGAATCTTGAGCAGCAGCACGGCCTTGAAATAAGGCAGCACCTCGTGGCTGCCATCGTCTGCGCGGCGGGCCGCAAAGCGCACCAACGTGGTGTCGATGGCAGGGCCGGTAAGCCCAGCCACAATCGTCATGATCGAGAAGAGCAGGTAGAACTTGCCGAAGTCTGCATCGCCCAATTGGCGCGCCACCAGCACATTGCACAAGAAGGCCGCCGCCGCCGCCATGCTGCGCGCGCCGAGGACAGACACAATCGCCGCGAACCACGAGTAGAAGTGGAATCGATGCTGTGCCGCATCGGGTGCAAGGCCCTGCGCGGGTGGGGTGGGGTCCTGCAATCCCTGCGCCCCGTCTAGTAGGCGCCCCGCCCCTTGAGGACGGCGGGTATCGTGTTGAGCAATATCTTGAACACCAGCGCTATCGACCACTGGTCGATGTAGTACAAGTCCAGGTCCACCGTTTCCTTGAAGGAAAGCGAACTGCGCCCACTCACCTGCGAGAGACCGGTCAGCCCCGGCTTCACGCTCAGGCGGCGGCGCTGGTTCCACGAGTATTGGCTCACTTCCTGCGGCAGGGCAGGACGCGGCCCCACCAGGCTCATCTCGCCGGAGAGCACGTTGATCAACTGCGGCAACTCGTCGATGCTGTACTTACGAATGATGCGCCCCACACGCGTCACGCGCGGGTCCTGCGCCATCTTAAACATCGCCCCCTGCACCTCGTTGAATTTCTCCAGCTTGGCGCGCAGCTCCTCCGCGTTGGTCACCATCGAGCGGAACTTAATCATGCGGAAGCGGCGACGGTTCAGCCCCACGCGTTCCTGCTTGAAGAACACGGGCCCCTTCGAGTCCAGCTTGATGGCGATGGCCGTGCCGATGAGTAGCGGCGAGAGCGCCAGTAAGGCAGTCGCCGACACGAGGATGTCCACCCCGCGTTGCAGAATAAGCTGCGGTTGCTGTTCGGGCACTGTGGACAACGCGAGGATCGGTATTCCCTCCAGCCGGTGGTAACGGCTGGTGGCCAGCCTCAGGGGGAACAGGTCCGCAATCATGCGCACGCTTACGCCCACGCCCTCGCACAAGTGCGCCATCCGCTGGATGGTCTCATAGCGCGAACGCACCGGCAGGCAGATGTACACCTCGTCAATCACCTGTTTGATCAGCACTTCTTCCAGCGCGTCAAACTTGCCAAGGTACGCGGTGTTGAATTTCTCCAGTCGGCGGCAGCGCTCGGGCTCGTCCTCCAACATCCCCGCCACGCGGTAGCCGTAATAGGGATGGCTGAGGATCACCTCGACCAACTCGTGCGTGCGCTCGTTCACGCCGATGATGAGCACCTGCCGCTCGTTGCGCCCGTGGGTGCGCAGAGACCGCAACAGCACCTGGAGCACCACGCGGAACAGGCCAAGAAAGCCGAGGCTCAACAACCCGAAGTAGGAGATAAAGCTGGGCTCCGCGCCGCGCGGAGTGTAGAACGCAATGAAGAAGCCCGTGACTATCAGCGAAGCCAACACGCCTTTGCTGATGTCGAAGAGCAGCGACAGCAGGCTGTCCCTGCGGCGCGATATATAGAGGTAGCTGCGCATGGCGGCCACCGGCCAGCACACGCCATACACCACGGCATACTGCCAGCGCTCCAGCAACACGTCCATCGGAAGCGTGATAGAGCGCGACTGCACCCAGCAGGCCAGCGTATAGGCCACTGCAATGCACGCAATGTCGCAAGCCAGCAACACCGACACGCGAAGCGAACTGTAATTCGTCCTGACTCCCACGGAAAGTCCTATCTATTCCCAAAGCCACGCGGGCTAAAGCTTGCTCTCAAACCACGCCACCACGGCTTGCTTCACCGCCGCCGCGTCCGTGTCGTTCATCAATTCATGAAAGCCATCGTCATAAGCCTTGAAGGTTTTGTCCGTGCTGGCAATCTCACGATACAGAAACTCGCTTCCGCCAAACGGCGCGAGCCGGTCCTTCTTGCCATGCATGATGTACACCGGCAGGTCGATCCGCTTCGCATTCTCGCGGGCCGCAGCCACGGCGTTGGTAATCTCCGCGCCGCTCCGCGCCACAATGGGCACATTGCCGTTCAGCGGGTCCGCCATGTATTCCTTCACCACCTCGGGAATGCGCGACACCGCAGCCGCCTCAAGCTTCGCCACGGGTAACCCCGGGGCCACGCTGCTCAACACCCCCGCCAATGCCAGCAGCACCGGCGAAGTGGGGGGCAGTTCCATCAACGGACTGCTAAACACCACCGCACGAGGGCGGAAGGAGCGCGTCTCCAGGTAACGGGTGAACACCAACCCGCCCATGCTGTGCGCCAACACGAACACCGGCAGGCTCCCAAGGCTCGGCTTCACGTGTTTCAGATACGCGTCCAGATCATTCAGCAAATAATCGAAACGCTCGATGTACCCCTTCTTTCCGGGGGACCGGCCATGTGCGCGCTGGTCGTAGGAGAATACTGAGAAGCCTGCGGCGTTCAGCGTCTCAGCCACATGGTCGTAGCGGGCGCAATGCTCTTGGTATCCGTGGACAATGATGACATTCGCACGCGGCGCAGGCGCAGGCCAGCGCCGTTCGTAGAAACCTGGCAGGTCTCCAGATTGGAATGTTGTCTCGCCAATCATCTGCTGTCCTCCACCTTCGCTAATACTTGTCCCGCAAAGCGCCAAGCGCCTTTACCGTGTCCGCCTTCAGCGCATGGCAGTCCTCGATAATATCTGCTGCGTGCCCGCGCCGCATCTTCAGCCGCAACTGGTTCAGCCGTTGCGACAACACCAGCACCTCCGTGCCGCGTTCATGCGCCTCATCCACCCGCCCCCGGTCATACAGCCAGCACAGCGCGCCATCGCACCCGCATAGCGCGGCGCTAATCTCATAGATGGCGCTGCGCGCCTCGACCAGCGGGCCGGGCGTGTAGAGCATGTTGGTCATCCGGTCGCGCGCGCGCTTGGCGGATTGCAGGTCGTCAATCGGTCGGCCCAAGCCAATACGTTGAATCATGTCGCGCGGCTCGCTGATGTCCAGATCGTAGCGCCGTGCCAGCCCCATCTCCAGTCCCAAGCGGCGGCGGTCGTCTTCAATCAATGCGGCAATCACCCGGTCCCGCTCGCGCACGGCCACGTCTTCCGGGGCGAACATGATCATCTGCCCCTGCCCGGGGAACATTTCGAGGTGGCGGAAGCGCGGCGTGGGTCTCCACTCCCGGCTGCGCACAAAGTCCGTCATGTCATAGGCTTCCTGCCCAAACGGTATCTCTGCGGGGATTTCGATGTTTACCCCGGTCACCTCGTTGATGTCGTTGTTGATGACATACAGGATGCCGAAGTCTTCGCCATGCAGCCACGTCCACGTGACAGGACTCAACCCCTCGGGCAGGCGCGAATTGGGGTGCGGCTGCACCGAGAACTTGATGTTCGGCACCCAGAAATCGCCGGGCCGCGTGTGCAGCAGCAGGTTGGCCAAGCCGTTGAAGCGCTCAACGCGGTGCGACAATTCAATCCACAAATCGCTGAACGTGAGGAACGGCCCCGTGAGGCTGCGCTTAAACGGACCCTCCACCCAGATCGGCACGTTGTGATAGCTGTAGGTGAACCAGCCGCGCGCCCCGTTGCCGAAGGCGTGGTTGATCATCAGTCGCATTTCGGGGCAAGTGTTCCAGCGCGGCGTGCCGGTGGCGTAGATATACGCCGGGGCAGTCACCCAGAATTGCTGTCCCCGCCCCAGCGGCGCATGCGTGCGCACGCATTCTCCAAGCTGCCACGGGTCACCCGACTTGAAGTACGACAACCCCGACACCGCAAAGTGCGGCGAAAACAGTGCCATGGAATTCGGGTCGCGCGTCAGCGCCGCCAGCGGATGCGATTCATCCGCGTCTTCAAACAGGCTCTTCGCCTTGCAGTGCGCCTCGAAGGCGTGCTCGGGCGGCTCGCTCTCCAGGCACCATGCCAACAGCGCGTCGGACTCCGCGTGCGGACGCACATAGCGCTCGACCAAATCCTCGCCGTTGGCGAGTATAGTCTCCGCGCTCCAGTTGAGAATCGGTATCACCCGCAGCCCATAGCTTGCGGCAAGGCCCAGCAGCTCCGTCGTCTCCGTCACGGTCAGCTCGTCCACGTGCTCCACTTGCAGGCAATTGTGGTGGCCCCGTGCAATGTCCTCCATCGCCAGCCGCCAATAATCGCGGAAGGGCATCTCCATCAGCGTCGCCATCTGGCGCCCCACGCGCGCGCTCACGCTCACCCCCAGCGGCACGAAGTTGTCCAGCAGGGGATAGTGCTTGGGGAACATGCTCGGGCGGCCCAGCCGGGTAGCGTCCTTGCGCACCGCCTCGGACTCTGCCGGGGTTAGCGCGCGGAATCGGATGGACTTGATCTCCCATTCCTGCGTCTCGCGCGCCACGGCATAAAGCCGCAACGTCAGCCCGGTCACCGTGGCGGGAAATCCCCGGTGCTGCATCAGGCGCCCCACCGTTGTCCATTCGCGCTCCGGCTGGAGCCCGTCCAGGTGTTGCCCACCGGGGTAATACCACTGCCACGCCGGGCGGCAATGATCCGTGCGGCAGCGATACGTGATCTCGATAATGGGGTAGCGCGTGGCGTCGATGGGGAACAGCGAACCCGGATCGCCCGCCTTGTTTGTCAACGGAACCCAAAAGCTAGGGTCCTTCGGACCGGTGGCATCCATCTGCCGCACCCGCCGGAAATCCCCCGAGAACAACGCCCCCTCCGGCGTGCGCTCGCACTCCGCAGGAATATGCCGCCACTCCGGGTCCCGGTCATCGTCCTCCGTGGCCCAGCGCAGCAAATGCTCCGACCCGATCTCCACCGCATCCACCCGGGCGATTTCGCCCCGGTCAGCCGTGTACAACAGCGAGCGCAAGTATCCCGAGTATTCGTACTTCATCGGTGCAAACAGCCTGCTCCCCTGCGCGGCAACCCGCCGCCCCGCGAGTGTACCCGCCCCAATCCTGCGTTGCAATGAGGGGGCGCGGGCATGGCCTGCCGTTGACACTCTGCGGGAGGTGGCGTATTCTGCACTCGGTACACAAGGACGCAAGAAGAATATGCTCCGAACCTTTATCCAGGCGGCCATGCAGCAGGCCCACTACGAACTCATTGATCAACCAGGCACGCCCTACTATGGCGAAGTTCCCGGACTTCAGGGTGTGATGGCTACTGGCGAAAGCCTTGAAGAATGTCGCGTCAACCTTGAAGACGCACTGGATGCATGGCTGGTCCTTGGTCTTCAACTCGGACACGCCATCCCGGAGATTGACGGCATCAAGCTCGAACGGCTTCAAGTCGCCAGCTGATTCTCGTTACACCGGAGGACCGGGGGCTATTGTGTAACAAGGTGGTTCGGGTCGGAGCGCTGCAACGAGTGATGTCCTCTTTAGCGCCAACGGCGCGACACAGCGTAGCCTAGGGTGCAGCGAAGCGGAAGCCTAGGTACTGTGCACCACCTAAACTTTGAACCCTGAAGGGGTGAAACAGTCTGTGTCGCCCCTTCAGGGCTGAACCTCTTTCTTACCCCTTACCTAGGGTTCCGCTTCGCTGCACTCTAGGCTACGCTGTGTCGCACCTACGGTGCTAGAGAAAGGCTAACTTGCTGCCTTTTGGAGTTACTAATCGGTTCACCATCCCCGCCTGCCCCGCTTGTGGTATCCTTGCGGCCACGCAGTATCAGGAACCCCCTCCCCATGTCCACCGCTACCACCACGCCCCGCGCCATTATTGGCGTGCAGGGGATTACGCATTCCTACGGCCACCAGCCGGTGCTCGAAAACATCTCGATGACCATCCACGAGGGGGACCGCATCGGGCTGATTGGGCACAACGGCTGCGGCAAGTCCACGTTGATGAAGATATTCTCGGGCATAATCACGCCGGACTACGGCTCGGTGTCCATACGCCAAGGCACGCGCATGGCCATGCTGGCGCAGCAGGCCAACGTTGATCCCGCCGCCACGGTGGGAGAAGTGCTGGATGGCGCGGCGCGTTCGCAGCGGGCCTGCATGGACAGCTACCACCAGGTGATGGAGCGGCTGGCCGTGTGCGACCAGGGGCACCCGGAGCACGATGGCTTGCAGGCCGAGGCCGACCGCCTGCACCACCAGCTGGACTTGATGCAGGCATGGGACCTGGACCATGAGGTGAAGCGGGTCGAGGTGGCACTGTCGCTGCCCGCGCGCGACCGCACGGCGGGAACGCTTTCGGGGGGCGAACTGCGCCGCCTGGACCTTGCGGCCAACCTGCTCACCCACCCGGACATCCTGCTGCTTGACGAGCCCACCAACCACATCGACACGCGCAGCGTGGAGTGGATTGAACACTTCCTCGAAAGCTACGACGGCAGTTGCGTGCTGGTCACCCACGACCGCTACTTCCTCGACCGCGTGGTGAACCGCACCATCGAGCTGGAAGGCAACAAGGTGTACAGCTTTCCGGGGAACTACGTGAAGTTCCTCGAATACAAGATAGCGCTGGAAGAAGCGCAGGGCCGGGCGGAGTCCAACCGCGTCTCGCTCATCCGCCGCGAAATGGTGTGGTATCGCCGCGCCCCACAGGCGCGCGGCACCAAGCAGAAAGCCCGCATCGATCGCCTGAAAGAAGCGCAGGACAGCGGCTTGCTCACCAAGCTGCCCGAGTTCACCTTCGAGATTCTGCAAAGCCGTCCCCTCGGCAAGACCATTCTCGAGGCGCGCCGCATCCACTTCGAGCGCGGCGAGCGCGAACTGGTGAACGACTTCTCCTGCATCTTTGAAAAGGGAATGCGCGTGGGCGTGCTCGGGCCAAACGGCTCTGGCAAAACGACGTTGCTGCAACTGCTCATGGGCAAGCTGGAACCCCGCAAGGGAAAGGTGGTCATTGGCGACAACACCGACTTCCTCTACCTTGACCAGAGCCACGAAGACATCGAGCCGACCTGCACCATCCTCGACTACGTGTCCAACGGCGCGAAGTTCATGGACGTGCTGGGTCGCCGGGTTTACGTGCCAGCCTACCTCGAACAGTTCCTCTTCGACAAGGACACGGTTTACATGCCCATCGGCAACCTGTCCGGCGGCGAACGCAACCGGCTCGACCTCGTGAAGAAGATGCTCAACGGCGGCAACCTGCTCGTGCTCGACGAACCCACCAACGACCTCGACCTGTACAGCCTGCGCGTGCTCGAAGAAGCCATCGAGTCCTTCCAGGGCGCGGCCCTCATCGTCAGCCACGACCGCTACTTCCTCAACCGCCTCTGCACCCACATGTGGTTCTTCGAGGACGATGGCCGCATCGTTCAGATTGCGGGCAACTACGAAGACTACCTGCTCTACCAGGACCGGCGCGCCGATGCAGGCTCCGGCCTGCGCGCCCAGCCTTCGCCCGAGCGCGTGGTGGCCAAGGAAGAGATCCCCACCACCAAGCGCAAGCTGACCTGGCAGGAGAACAAAGAACTCGGCAGCATGGAAGAAACCATCCTCGCCGCCGAGAACCACGTGCTCGAACTCGAGGAAGCCGTCCACAGCCCCGACTACTACAACCAGCCCCACACCGCCGTGCAAAAGGGACTGGATGATCTGGTGAAGGCCAAGGCAGAAGTCGCGCGGCTCTACTCGCGCTGGCAAGAACTGGAAGCCTATCGCTCCGGCAAGTCCGCGTAGCGCAGGGCTACCGCTATCGAGACAGCCTGAACCTCGCAATGAACGGCGAGCCGTCGCTCAACGAACTGCCATCTTCGCGCCGAAACGTGGTGCTGTCCGCTTCAAGGCTTAGGGCCGTCATGGTTACCCCCTTGGGAGCGCGGAACAGGTAACGCTCGATATCGTCCTTGGTCGGACCGAAGAGCTCGTCCGAAGCATCGCGCAGGCCCAGCCCCTCATACATCACCATGAAGGCCGCCGTGCGCCCGTGCAGGTCGGCCTCGCTATCAAAGTGGCCGGGGCTGTATTCCTTGGGCGACTTCTCCTTGCGCAGCGGCATCATGTTGAAATCTCCACACAGCAGCACCGCGTGCTCCGGCGGAGAATTGCGGGTTACAAATTCTACCACCTGTTTCGCCTGCGCCATGCGCGACACCTGCGCCTCCGGCAAGCCGCCTGCCTCCATGTGGGTCAGGTAAAAGTCCAGCGGATACCCACCCGCATCCAGCCGCGCCAGCATGATTCCCTTCGATGCCACGCGGTTCTGCAATTCACCAAGGTTGTGCGGGTAATGATCGAACAACACTTCGCCCATGGGAAGCCGGGTCAGGGTCGCGAGCCCCGAGTTGGTAATCTTCCACGGGCGCACCAGGCTGCCAAAGTGGACCTTGTTGGGGTAGTTCGCACCGGCCCACAACAGTTCGTGCTCCTTGAAGCATTCCTCAATCCCGACAATGTCAAAGCCATTTAGCAGCGGGGAGATCTTGGGCAGCTTCTCTTTCACGTCGTCAAAATAGGGGCGCGCCTGTACGTTGTACATAAACACGCGAAACTCGAACGGTGCCGAAGGCGCAGAGGTTTCACCCATCGGCAGCCCGCGCACCACTACGTTACCCCCGCTGCGAAGGTACACCATGCCCGCAAGCAGCACTCCGAGCACGCCCACAACAACGAGTATCCTGCGCAGCATCTTGTTCAATCGATCCTCCCCCAAGAAAGTATCCGCTGGTTACTTCGGCTCCTGCCCTTCCACAAAGGGCTGGTCACGCGGCGGCGTTACACCGCCGCAATCTACCGTCAATGCCTTGAGCAGGTCGAAGCGCGGATCCGCCACGGCAATCCCGCGTGTAGTCCACCGCTCGACAACCTGCTCCAAGCTGCGGCTCTGCGGGCGCTTCCACACCTTGCTGCCGTCCGCCGCCGTTTCCAGCGCGGGCGGGCAGAGCAGCTGAGCGTATTCCAGCGTGTTCACCAGCGCGCTCACCCGCGTTTTGAACTTGTTGTCCATCTCGGTTTTCAGCGCGGCAGCAATACCCTGCTCCGCCTCCCTCACCTTAGCGGGCGTCAGCCAATCGGGCGGCCCGTCTGTGTGCAGCGGCTTACCGCTTTCCGCCAGCGCCGCCGCATACGCCGTAAACACTTTCGCCACTTCGCCTGAGGCAGGACCATAATGGTGCTTGATGAATTCCGCCACCAAGTCCTCCACCACCCGGTCCGGGTTCCACAGCAGCACCGCCATCAGGTAGCCCCGCAGCCGGTCCGCCTCGGCCACCTTCGCCTCTGGAAAATCCCAGCACTCGGCATATACCCCTGCCACTTCGTATTGCGTCAAGGCGTAGAGGTTTTCCCGCACCACGTTCAGGTTGGGAAACGGTGCCACTGTGCTGCGCGTGCTCGCTATCGCGTCGCTGACAAACAGCGTCGCCCCCGTTGCGCGCCATGCAGCCAGCGCATCCAGAAAGCGCTGGTTCTCCGGGCAGTGCGCCTCAAGCAGCGGACGGGAAAAATCGCAGGCTGCATTCGTCAGGTGTATCACGATACGCGCATCGAGTTTGCGGTCGGCAGGGGGTAGGGGACACGTCGGCGGCAATGCCACCCGCACCATGTCACTCTCGCCCAAACCAGCCAGCACTTCCTCGGCCAACCCCAGCGCCACCACAACACCTTCGTCTCCATGTACCGCAGCATCAAGCGACGGGTCCATACCCGGAATCCGGTTCAAGGTCCAGCAAGTCACCGGCTCACCCGCGTCATCGCGCCACACAACCGTACGCACGCCGCGCGGCAATGTCTCCGCCTTGGCCTTGCGGTTTGCAATGATCCATTCAGCGGCTTTGCCCGCGCTGATGATTCCCTGCCCGTCTCCTTGTGGGGCGGGTTCTCCGGCATAGCGCCGGAAGCTGGGCTGAAACACTGGTGGCATCCGCAGCCAATCCCGCCATTCCGCCCCGCCCTTCTCCTTGCCCCACAAACCAAAGTAGCCCACCTCGCGAAAGCGAAACGCGGGTACATACCGCAGGTCCACCTCGGGCGCACCGGCCTTGTCCAGGAATATCTTGTTGCGCTCGCCCGGCGTGAACTGCCGCATGTTTAGGAAGCGGTCGAAATACTCAAACACCCCCTTGCGGGTGGCATCGTCGTTTCTGCCGCTGATCACCAGGTGCATCCCCACCCGATACTGCCGGTCGCGCCGGTTGGGGGAATACGACCGGATGATGAAGCCCTCGTCCCCCAGCCCATCCAACTCTTCCTGCTTCACCAAAGATTCCGGCAAGATATCCGGCCCCAGCCACACCAGCGCCTCGCCCTCCATCGTCGTGCCAATCTCAATCTCTGTGCCGGTGCATAGCATCCACAGCTGCTTGAAGTCTTCCGCCGCCTGCGACAGCGTGGGGGAGGGCGTCTCGGGCACTACTATCTTCAGTTTGAAATAGTCACCCTTAATCCACGGATCACCCCAAGCGGGCAAGGAACCCGCCAAACCCATGCAAAGGCACATCTGCAATAAGCCACGCCGAGATATCATGATGACCCTTAATTACGTCGCAAAGCCGCGTAACCCAAACTACAAGTCGCCACGCTACGCAACGCCCCCGGCCCAAATCAAGATTGCAAAGCCTATGTCGCACTCGATTGTCTTGACAAGCGTTGGAGGGATATTGTAATTTACCAAAAGGTTAATTAACTGATTGGTTTTATTTATGTCCGCAGAACAACTCGATGCTACCTTCTTTGCCTTGGCCGACCCCACGCGACGTGCCATTCTTGCGCGCTTGGCCACGGGGGAGAAGTCCGTCAAGGACTTGGCGGAGCCCTTCGCCATCAGCGCCCCCGCCGTTACCAAGCACCTGAAAGTGCTCGAACGCGCTGGCCTGATTTCGCAAGGACGGCAGGCCCAATGGCGGCCCTGCAAGCTGGAGCCCAAGCCGCTGCGGGATGTGTCGAATTGGCTGGAAGAATATCGCCAGCTTTGGGACGACCGTCTGGACAGATTGGAAGAATACCTGCGAGAGTTGCAGGTTAAGGAACAAAATCCATGAGTGTTGAAAGCAGTACTACCGACCGGGAGATTGTGATTACGCGTTTGCTGGAATTTCCACGCGCGCTGGTATACCGGGCATGGACGGACCCGCAGCACATGGTGCATTGGTGGGGGCCAAACGGCTTTACGACCACCCTCATCGAATCAGACGTGCGGCCCGGCGGGCTGAAGCGTTACATCATGCACGGCCCAGACGGCACGGACTACAACAACCGCGTGCAGTTCGAGGAAGTCACCCCGCCGGAACGGCTGGTGTATATGCATGGTTCGGACGAGCAACCAAACCAATTCCATGCGACCGTGACTTTCACGGAGTTAGGCGAGCTGACCGAACTGAAACTCCGTTTGCTCTTCGACACCGTAGAGGAGTGCGAGTCCAAGAAGAAGTGTGGCGCAATCGAAGGCGGCAACCAGACACTCGCCCGCTTGGCGGAATATCTGAAGACAATGAACTAAGCCACGGCATGGGCCCGGCAATATTGACCAACAGGAAGGGAACGACGATGTCAGAAGAAACACCAACACAATCGGTGGGCAAGGCTGCGTATTGGGGAGGCTGGGCGATGAGCGTGCTGCCATCGCTGCTGTTGTTCTTCAGCGCGGGCATGAAGCTGTCGCAGTCTGCGCAAGTGGTCGAGGGCTTCGCCAAATTTGGCTATGCGGCAAACCTCGCATTCAATATCGGCATTATCGAATTGGTCTGCACGATCCTCTACCTCATCCCGCGAACTTCGGTGCTCGGATGTATCCTGCTCACTGGTTACCTTGGCGGCGCTACCGCCACCCATGTGCGCGTGGGCGACCCCTTCTACGGGCCGGTCATCATTGGCGTGTTGCTGTGGGGCGGACTCTTCCTGCGCGACCCCAAGATTCGCGCACTCATTCCCATCAAGCGATAGCCCTGAAATTCAGTGAAGGAGTACCTGACATGAAAATGATTCTGCTTATCATTCTGGCCGTTGTGATTTTGGCCGTTGTTGGTATTGTGGCCACGGCCTATTCTCGCCCCACCGAAATGAAGGTCGAGCGCTCGATGACAACCACCGCCAGCGCAGAAGAGCTGTACGCCATCGTAAGCGACATGAGCCGCTGGCAGGAATGGTCCCCCTGGCAGAAGCTGGACCCGAACATGAAGCTGGAAACCGGCGGTGCGCCGGGTGAAGTGGGCGCGTTTTACAGTTGGGATGGCAACGGCAACGTGGGTGCGGGCAAGACCAGCATCGTCAGCGTGAAGCCCAACAGCGAAGTGGAATTGAAGCTCGACATGTATCGCCCCTTCGCCACCGTGAATCGCGTGTTCTGGCGTATCGAGGAAGCAGGCGGGCAACGCAAATTCACCTGGGCCATGGAAGGGAAGAACGACGCACTGATGCCCCGCATCGTGGGGCTGTTCATGGACATGGACAAGATGGTGGGCGACGCCTTCGATGAGGGCCTCGCCTCCCTCAAGAAGATCGCCGAAACCCCCAAGTAGCCACAGGAGCGCCCTCTCATGGAAACACTCACCAAGCCCGCGCTCGATGAAGCGAGCGTGCTAATCACCCGCATCATCGGCGCCCCGCGCGCGGCGGTGTTCAAGGCATGGACCGAACAGGAATCGCTGCTGCACTGGTATGCCCCCACGGGATGCCGCATCAGCTTTGCGAAGCTTGACGCCTGCCCCGGCGGGGAGTTCCATTCCTGCATCCTCACGCCCGACGGGCACGAGTGCTGGTGCCGGGGCGTATACCGTGAAGTCGTTGCGCCGGAACTCATCGTCCACACCATGGCCATAGCCGACGCAGAAGGCCGCCAGCTCAACGCGGTCGAGGCGGGCATGGACCCCGAGTGGCCCAACGAGACCGTGCTAACCGTGCGCTTTGAAGAGCACGAGGGCAAGACCAAGGTGACCCTGCACCAGACGGTTTCTGAATCCCTTGCCAAGCGCACGGGCGCGCACCCGAGCTGGCTGCAAATGCTGGACCGCTTGGCAGAACTGCTGGAGCAATAGTAGGAAACGCCGTATCTCCACCACAGGTAAAACAGAAGTCCTGATTGCTGGCAATGAACTCACGTTCATCCGCACCTTCGATGCGCCGCGCACACTGGTATACAAAGTGTGGACTGACCCCGTGCACATGGCGCAGTGGTGGGGGCCGAAGGATTTCTCCAACCCGGTATACGAAATCGATCTGCGACCGGGTGGGGAATATCGCTATGTTATGCGTGCTCCCGATGGCGCCGAGTACCCCGGCAACGGCGTGTTTGTCGAAATCATTGCGAACGAAAAGCTGGTAATGACCGACGACTGTTCGGGATTGCCAGAGGAATGGCACGACCTGGTGAACCCTGAACGGGACAAGTCCGCAGGCACGCCTGCACTGGAAGCTATCGTAACGGTGACATTTGAGGAACAGGACGGCAAGACGAAGCTGACCATACACTACCTGTACGAATCCGCAGCGACCGTGCAGGGCATGTTGAGAACAGGGATGGAACAGGGCTGGAGCCAAAGCCTCGACCGTCTGGAAGCGGTACTTTCGAATCTTCGTTGACAGGCAAAGTTGTAGTATCCTCCGCGTCCCGGTTGGGCTGGGACACGGAGGATTTTTTCATGAAGGATTCCACACTGAGCCGCAGGGCCTTCCTTGCCGCCACCACCACATCCACCCTGCTGGCAGGCATGGCCACGCGAGTGAACGCTGCCGAGGTGGTGCCGGGGAAGGTGTCCCCCAATGAGCGCCTGAACGTTGCCGGTGTAGGCGTGGGCGGCATGGGCAAGGGAAACCTGGACGCCTGCACCACGGAGAACATCGTGGCGCTGTGCGACGTGGACGACGACTACGCCGCGAAGACCTATGCCGCATTCCCCAACGCCAAGACCTTTCGGGATTACCGAAAGATGTTCGACACGATGGCGAAGGATATCGACGCGGTAATCGTGGCCACGCCCGACCACACGCACGCGCCTATATCCATCGCCGCCATGCGGGCGGGCAAGCATGTGTATTGCCAAAAGCCGCTGGCCCACAGCGTGGCCGAAGTGCGTGCCATGATGGCCGCCGCCAAGGAGTCCGGTGTGCAAACGCAGATGGGCAACCAAGGGCATTCCAGCGAACAGATTCGCGAGCTTTGCGAATGGGTGGATTCCGGCGTGATTGGCGACATCCGGGAAGTACACGCTTGGAGCGATCGCCCGGTGGGGGGAGACCCGTGGTCCAACTTCCCGGTGGTGGCGCGCCCTACGGATACGCCGCCCGTGCCCGACACGCTGGATTGGGACCTGTGGCTGGGGCCTGCGCCGCAGCGCCCGTATCACCCCGCCTACCTGCCGCTCACGTGGCGTGGCTGGTGGGATTTCGGCACAGGCGCGCTGGGCGACATGGGCTGCCATATTCTCGACCCTGCTTTCTGGGCGCTGAAACTGGGTGCGCCCACCAGTGTCGAGGCCACCACCACGCACTGGGAGAAGGACATCAGCGCAGAGACCTACCCGCGTGCCTCGATTGTGCGCTACCAGTTCCCCGCGCGCGGGGCCATGGTCCCGCTTAGTTTGACCTGGTACGACGGTCGCTTGCTGCCTCCCATCCCCCGCGACTTCGCGCCACGCCAGCGATTCGAGGGTAACGGCGCGCTGCTGGTGGGGGACAAGGGTTCGCTTATCCACGGCTCGCACGGGGCGGGCATGTTACGCGTGTTGCCAAGGGGACTGGGCAAGAGTTTGGAGAAGCCCGCGCAAACGCTGCCCCGCGTGAAGGACAACGCCCACGAGCAGGACTGGATTCGCGCCTGCAAGGACGGCAACCCGGCCAGTTCCCACTTTGAGTACGGCGGCGCACTGACCGAGATGGTGTTGTTGGGCGTGCTGGCCATGCGCGTGAAAGACACGAAGCTGATGTGGGACGGCGCGGCCATGCAGTTCACCAACAACGACGAGGCCAACGCCTTGCTTAACCCGCCCCGCCGCGAAGGCTGGGAGTTGTAGCCCATCGTACGCGTTTGGGAATACACCCTAGTGCGCATTGTTTGGTGCTAGCATGATCCTTGTTCTCTGTGCCGTTTCGGTGAGAAGCATGGGAAGTGTACTTCAGCGATCTACGGGACAGGGTAAGGGCAGGGTTATGCAAGCGCAGTCGGCAGTTTTGCCTGCACGAGAAATTCAGGAGGATGGCTCGCGGACGGTTTACACCGTGCTCGCAGCGGTGAGCTTTTGTCATTTGCTGAATGACCTCATCCAGTCGCTGATTCCGGCGATCTATCCGATTCTCAAAGAATCGTATCACCTCAGCTTTACGCAGATTGGATTGATCACGCTCACCTTCCAGACATCGGCTTCGCTCTTGCAGCCTGCGGTGGGAATCTATACGGACCGCCGACCGATGCCCTATTCGTTGGTCTTCGGCATGTTCTTCACGCTGGCCGGGCTGGTGCTGCTTTCGGTGGCGGCTTCCTACCCGATGCTGCTGGTTGCCTCGGCGCTGGTTGGCATGGGCTCTGCGGTGTTTCACCCCGAGTCGTCACGCGTGGCACGCATGGCGGCGGGCAAGCAGCGCGGCTTGGCGCAGTCACTCTTTCAATTGGGCGGCAACGCGGGCTCCTCGGTCGGTCCCTTGCTTGCGGCGTTCATCGTGCTCCGGCGCGGGCAGGGCAGCATCGCGTGGTTCTCGATAGTCACGCTCTTGGCGATACTCATCCTCACATACGTTGGGCAATGGTACGCGCGCAATGCGGCGAGCATTGCGAAGAAGGACGAGCACGAGCGTGCCTCGCGCACGCCCGTGTCGAGTCGCATCATCGTGATCTCGCTTACCATCCTCGTGGCGTTGATGTTCTCTAAGTTCATCTACACCGTGAGCCTGAGCAGCTACTACACCTTCTACCTGATGGAGACCTTTGGGGTTTCCGTGAAGAGCGCGCAGTTGCACCTGTTCGCGTACCTCGGCGCAGTGGCGGCGGGCACCATCATCGGCGGCCCCATTGGCGATCGGCTCGGGCGGAAGGTGGTCATCTGGTGGTCCATCGTCGGCGTGCTGCCCTTCTCTTTGGCGCTGCCCTTTGCGGACCTGTTCTGGACCGGCGTGCTCAGCGTGATAATCGGGTTGATACTGGCCTCGGCCTTCCCGGCCATGTTGGTGTACGCGCAAGAACTTGTGCCCGGAAACGTGGGCATGGTGTCGGGGTTGTTCTTCGGGTTGGCCTTCGGCATGGCAGGCATCGCGGCTGCCGCGCTCGGCGTGTTGGCAGACGTGACGAGTATTGGCTTCGTCTACCAGGTCTGCGCGTTCATGCCCTTGATTGGCCTGCTCGCGGCATTCCTGCCCAACGTGGAACAGCAACCCGCGCCACAACTGGAAGCCTGCGCCGAAGAAGCTTGAAACTGAAAACTCCCCCACAAGCCAAGGCTTGCGGGGGAGTTCTTACTTTCAACTAAATCCAATCGCCGGGCGTATGCCTTACTTCAATGCATCCAGACAGAAGTTGTCTTCGCTTGAAGGTAGGGCAAGGCAAAATCGATATTCGCCCACGTTGTAAATCTGTATCAGGCGCAGCAACTCGCTGAGGGATATGGCGCCATCGCCCCCCGCAGGCACGTAGTCGCTGGCGTGCGCGCGGCAATCCAAATCGCGACCCGCAAAGTTGAAGGTTCCGGGGAGGTAGCCATCTTCCGTTGCGCCGGGATTCAAAGCGCAGGCATAGCCGCCCGCGTTGAACATCTGGATGACCCGCAACAGCTCGTCCAGCGTCACGTTACTGGTGCCGTCCGTGTCGGACGAATGGATGTCCCCGTCACCGGAAGCCGCAAGCAACTCGCTC
>JBIKMR010000277.1:0-5634 GCA_044359155.1 Candidatus Hydrogenedentales bacterium
TCTCTGGATACGTGGATTAAGGAGCAGCTTCCCCCGGCGGACGTGGTGCGTCGGATGTACCTTGCCTCCGTGTCGCGCCCCCCAACGGAGAACGAAGTGATGCAACTGACCACCTATGTGGATGCCGCTACCGACAAGACCGCCGCCCTGCAAGACGCGTTCTGGAGCGTGCTGAATTCCAAGGAATTCATCTTCAATCACTAGATGAAACGCGCGTTTCGCCTGCAACAAGGCAGACGTTTCAGATGAAGGAGAATATTAAGATGAATACCCAAACTTGGGTGAATGCCCTTACCGCCGCGCTGTTGCTGATGGCGTGGGCGCTGCCCACATCGGCGCAGGAAGCCGCGCCCGCAGAAGCGGCACCCGCACCCGCCCCCGAAGCAGCACCTGCACCAGCACCCGAAGGTCCCAGTGTGGACACCGTTCTGTCGGAACTCGCCAAGGTTGGGCCTGAAGCGCTCATCGCGCGCATGGATGAACTGAAGAAGCAGGTCACCGACTTGCAGGCGCAAGCCGCCGAGGCGCGTAAGAAGGCCGAAGAGCTGGATGTGCAAAGCCAGTCCACGGCGGTGCGAGTGCAAACCATTGAGGCCTTCATCGCATCCGTGCAACAGGCCATGGCACCGGCTGCAGCCCCGGAAGCGGTTCCTGCTCCCGCACCAGAGATGGCGGCCCCCGCGCCCGAAGCAGCCCCGGCTCCCGAAGCTGCTCCCGCCCCCGCTGTTTAATCCACAAGGAAATCCTTGAT
Organism: Candidatus Hydrogenedentales bacterium; assembly: GCA_044359155.1. Lineage (GTDB taxonomy): Bacteria > Hydrogenedentota > Hydrogenedentia > Hydrogenedentales > JAEUWI01 > WGMK01. Next base: position 752 of record JBIKMR010000277.1, read on the forward strand.
GAGCTATCGTTACTTTATAATGCAAGTGCAACGCTACACTGGCACCCTGCTTACGATTGCTGCCTTGCTGCCCATGTCCTTGGGGCCCTGTGTTTCTGCCTTTGCGCAGGAAGCCGCTCCCGCGCCGGATGCCGTGATTGATCAATTGCTTGCGCTAAAGCCTGAAGAACTCGTGGCTTCTATTGCTGCCATGAAGCAGCAGTCGGAGACCCAGGCCGCCGAGGCGGCAACGCTCAAGACGCAGGCCGAGCAGTTGGAACAGCAGGCTGTGCAAATTCAGGCGCAGGTTGATCAGCTTATCGGCAGTTTCAAGATGATTGGCGAGAGCCTGTTCCCGCCTGCCGCCGCGCCAGAGATGGCTGCCGCCGCGCCTGCCCCTGAAATGGCGCCGGAGATGGCACCTGCGGCCATGGTCGAAGGTCCACCGCCCGTAAACTTTGCGGAGCACGTGGCGCCCATTCTCAAAGAGCATTGCGCCAAGTGCCACAATGAAGACAACCGCAAGAGCGGCTTTGCCTCCACCAGCTTTGCGCTGGCCATGGAAGGTGGTAGCTCCGGTCAGGTGATTACCCCCGGCGATCCCGATGGCAGCCGTTTGCTGCGCCTGCTCACCAAGGCGGAAGAACCCGCCATGCCCCCCAACGGCCCCATTCCTGCCGAGCAGATTGAAATCATTCGCACGTGGATCAAGATGGGTGCCTTGCCCGATGCCAACGCCAAGCCAATGGCGCAAGCGGCCGCCGCGCCTGCGGCGGATGCGGGCAATGCCTTTGTGGCAGCGACGTTTGCAGACACGCCGCCCATGCCAGAGATTGCGCTGGCAGCAGCACAGCCTGCTGGCCTGCGCCCCGTGGTGGCGCGCGCCATGGACACCAGCCCCACCGCCCCGCTGCTTGCCGTCGGAGGTCACCAGCAGGTATTGCTCTATGACACCCAGCAGTTCGCCCTCATCGGCGCGCTGCCCTTCCCCGAGGGCGACGTGTTCAGCCTCACCTTCAGCGTCAACGGGGAGTTGCTACTCGTGGGCGGTGGCAAGGAAGGGGACAGCGGCGCAGGCGTGTTGTACAACGTGCGCAAGGGCGAGCGCGTTGCCGCCTTCACCGATTTCTATGACACCGTGCTTGCGGTGGACATCAGTCCGGATCACCGCATGGTCGCCTTGGGTGGGCCCAACCGCGTCGTGCGCGTGTATCGCACCGACACCAGTGAGTTGGCCTACAAAATAGACAAGCACACCGAGTGGATTCTTGCCGTCAAGTTCACGCCAGATGGCGAAGTGCTGACCACCGCCGATCGCAGCGGTGCCATGTATGTGTGGCAGGCTGCCAATGGACGCTATGTGGAGGAACTCAAGGGGCACGCTGGGGCCATCCATGCACTCTCCTACACGGCGGACTCCGCCTACCTTGCCTCCGCAGGCGAAGATGGCACCGTGCAGATTTGGGACACATGGGCCTACACCCGCGTGCGCTCCATCGCGGCACACAGTGCAGCGGTGCTGAACCTGGACTTGGGCAAGGACAACACGATCCTGACCACGGGGCAAGACGCCACCACCCGTCTCTTCGCATTCGACGGCACGGCAGTGCGCACCTTCGCCGGGCTAAACGACTGGGGCTACCAGACTTGCTTCGACAACGCAGGCACGGCAGTGCTGGCCGGGTCGTGGCGCGGGGACATCTTGGTGTGGAACAAGGAAAACGCAGAACAACTGCGCACCATCTCCACCCAGCCATCCGCCACTTAAGGATAGCGCCTAGAAAATGAACCCGTCTCTGCTGGCTTGCTCAATCTTTGCAAAGGCAGCACGGGTTTGTGGCTCTCCGATGCGTTGGATTAAGTATGCCTCCAGCTCGGGCCACTCGAATTTCATCAGGCTGATCGTGGTGCTGGCTGCAGCGGTGGCCGACCAGGTGCGGCGCGGGTCAAAATCCGTGGCCGACCCCACTAGCGCTGGGGCGAACACCTGGCCAAATGGCTGGCCCGCGCGGGCAAAGGCAATCTCTCCCTCAAGCAACACATACCCCGTGCCGCCCTGGGGTTCTTGCTGCTGAAAAAGCACAGCACCCTGCGGCAGGTGTACGTCCTTCGCCAACCATACCAGCGTGAGGCAAAGGCGTAGGCGGGTCGGCTCGTCCACATATTGAAACGCGGGCACGTTGAAAATGGACTCATGGTGAAAGCGTTGCCACACCAATTGCTCCATGGCGCACATCAACGCATCCTGCTCGTCATGCGTCAGGTCGCTGGTGGCCTGAAACTGGAAATCGAACCACGAGAATTTCAGCACCTCGCTATCGCCTTCCGCCGTTACCGTGGCGGTGCGCTGCGCGCGCGGGTTGAACTGGTGCATCTCGCCCAACAGGGCAGGTGAATCGATGGTGACAGCAGGGTCTTCGCCATGCGTCACCAGCATCCGCCCCTCCAGTAATACAAAGCCTGCGCCGCCCCCCACGTCCCCCTCATGAATCAGCACATCGCCCGCGTTTAGTCGCAGCACCTTGCCGCAGCGTGAAAGCAGCTCGGCCACTTTTCCCCGCAAGGATTCCGACAATGGGGCCAAGGCCCCAAGTTCCATTACGGCTTTTCGCACGGCTTCCGCTTCCATGGCGTATCCCTCCCGTTGCTGGCTCACCCTCGCCAGCCAGCATAGCACGGTTTTCCCGCGCATGGGAGAAGGAAATATACGCCGCGCCGCGTGCCTTGCGGGGCTTGGTGTCCACCCGTTAAGCTATCCATCATGCCCTCCGATTCCCCCCTAACCCCTGATATACCAAGGCCAGAGTCGTCTGCGCCCGAAGTTCCCGCCTTGCCAGTGCGCGCACTGCTGGGGGCGATGGTCGCGCTAGTTCTTGTCACAATCGCCCTGCGCAGTTTCGTGGTCGAGTCCTGCCCCGTGCAGGGGCCATCCATGGAACCCACCCTGAACGAGGGCGAGCGCGTGCTGGTATGGAAACTCCCTATGGTATTCGGGTTTGGCTCCCTGCATTCCGGCGACCTAGTGGTCTTCAACCGCCCAGAAGAAGGCGGCAGGCGCTATGTGAAACGAGTGATTGCGGCAGGCCCAGCGGGAGAAACCGATGCGCCGACCAGTGTTGTGTTTGAGAAAGGTCGTGTCTTCGTCAACAACCAGTTGCTCGACGAACCCTATCTCACGCCGGAAGAACGGGATTCCCCGCTCGAGTTTCAGGCAACGCTAACGGAAGGGCAATACTTCGTGCTGGGCGACCACCGCAGCGTGAGCAAAGACAGCCTGCGCTTTGGGCCGATTGCCGAGAACCAAGTCATCGGTAAGGCCTTCCTCCGCATCTGGCCCTTGGGCAAGGCGGGCCTGCTGTGAAGAAGACCCTCCTATTCTCGGACATCCACCTAAAGGCGAACACAGCCGACACAGACCGCCGCGTTGAGTTTGTGGCGTTCTTGCGCCGATTCGATGCAGCGGAATACGGCCGCATCATCTGCCTCGGCGACCTCTTCGATTTCTGGTTTGAATACCGCAGCGTCATCTTCTCGGATTACTTCAACGTGCTCCGCGTCTTTGCCGATTGGGTAGACGCGGGCGTAGAGGTTCACCTGGTTTGCGGTAACCACGATTTCTGGGCCGGGCGTTTCCTTCGTGAGATTGGGGTGCAGGTACATGAGGGCACGGTAGACCTGCCCTTTGGCAGCCAACGCGCCCACCTCGTGCATGGCGACGGTATCAACTTAGACGATTACCGCTACCGCGCATGGAAGCGCTTCGCCAAGCTGCCCTTCATTGTCGGGGCCTTCCGCCTTATCCACCCCGATTGGGCCATGGGCATCGCCCGCGCCGTCAGCCACAGCAGCCGCACGCTCTTCGACACGCGCGATCCCTACGTCGGCCCCGAGGCAAAGTCCCTGCGGGCCTACGCGCAGGAAGTTATCGGGCGAGACGAGGCCGATGTCGTGATATGTGGCCACGCCCACGCCATGGAGATCATCGAGTACCCCGGCCCCAAGGGCGCGGGCCGCTACATCAACACCGGCGAATGGATACGCCACCGCTGCTACACCATTTGGGATGGCGAACGCTTCACCCAGTTCGACGAATCGAAGTAGCTCCGCCTAACTTAATGGTGCGAGAAGCAGCGCTCCATGGTGAACACCATCGCCGCACCAGCCTCATTGCACGCGGTGATCGCGTCATAGTCGTTCATGCTGCCGCCCGGCTGCACAATCGCCGTGATGCCCGCAGACAGTGCAGAGTCTACCGCGTCGCGGAAGGGGAAGAACCCGTCGCTCGCCATCACCGCGCCCTGCATCGTCTCCTCCCCCTTATACTTCTGCTGCGCTTTCCATATGGCCTGCTGCACGGCGCCCACGCGGTCCTGCTCTCCCGTGCCCACGGCCAGCGTCTGGCCGTTCTTTACAATTACCACCCCGTTCGAGCGCACGTGTATGTTCACATACCATGCGAATAGCATGTCCGCCAGCTCACGCGGGTCGGCCTGCCGTGCAATGTCCAGTCGCCCCTTCGTCGCGTGCTCGTTATACCCGGGGATCAGGTCGTCCACCCCGCGCACGCGCGACAGGTAAGGCTGCGCCAGCACGATGCTGCCGTCGTCAAAAACTTTGATTTCCCAGCCGGTCGCATCGCCCACGAACTTGGGCAGCGCGTCATACGCGGGCAACTGGATGACGCGAATTTCCTTGTTGCGCTTGTAGCCCGCGCCGTCATTCAGTATGGCCAAGGCTTCCGGCGTGAACGCAGGCGCGGCCACGCCCTCGATAACCGTCTGCATGATCGCGTCCGCCGTGTCGGCGTCCAATTCGGTGTTGAACACCACCACGCCGCCGAAGGCTGCCTGCGCGTCCGCATCGCGCGCGCGTTCGTATACCATGCGCAAGGTGTGGCCGGGCCG
>JBIKMR010000278.1:0-5628 GCA_044359155.1 Candidatus Hydrogenedentales bacterium
GAAGGCCGCCGAGTGGCTGGCCCGATTGACGGCGGTGGAGTCGGACGTGTGGCGCAACCACCATGAGGCGGCACGCACGCAACGCGAATTGTGGACCGGGCACCTGCCTGCCGAGGAGCAGGAGACCGGCATCCTGCGCGAAATCAACTATCTCTATTTCTCGGGCGACTATCCTGCTGCGCTGTCGCTGATTCAGCGTGCAGGGCTGTTGTCCAGCAAGCAGGAGGAACGGGAAGTGTCGCGGGTGCTTCAGGTGCTGTGCCTCTTCCGACAAGGAAAATTGGAGGAAGCAGGCAAAATCGCAGCAGATTTCATCGAGCATCGCGATCCTACTGGCCCATGGTATGGGCACATGTTGTTGCTGCGCGCCTATCTGTTGATGCTTGAAGGCAAGCGCGTCGAGGCGGCAGCGGTTGCGGCGCGCGTGCAGCCGGGGCAATTGGACGAGATGCGCCAGCGCAAGGTGCAAGAAATGCTGGCAGACGTGGTGCAGGGTGCGGACAATGTAGTGGAAGCGGGGGGCGCGGGTGCTGCGAAGACCTTGCCCAACATCATGCTCATTAGTCTGGATACCGTGCGGCCCGATCACTTGGGCTGCTATGGCTACGAAACGGCGCATACCCCCAACATCGACGCGCTCGCTGCGGGGGGCGTCGTCTTCGAGCGCGCATACAGCACCTCCTCGTGGACGAAGCCTTCCCATGCCTCCGTGTTTACGGGGCTGTATCCGCTGGCGCATGGCGCGCAAGGCCACGTGGATCAGGTTGCGCCCAAGGCGGCGATGCTCCCTGAAATGCTGGGAGGCTTGGGTTACACCACGCTGGGCACCATCTCCGCCCCGCCGCTCAATTCCATCTTTGGCTTCGCGCGTGGCTTCGACTGGTACGACGATTTCACCTACGACTTCGACCGCCAGTGCAACCTGTTCCTGCGGGGGAATGGTGGTCCGGTGAAGATACATTCCGGCAGCACCGGAACGCTGGTCACCCATGCCGCCATGCTGGCATGGGAACGACGCGACCCGGCCACGTCGTTCTTTCAATTCGTAAACTACTTCGACGCGCACCACAACTACCAGCCGCCCTACCCGTGGAGCGTGGACGTATGCGGGCATTACCACGGTAACGAGTGGGGCATCATCGATCCATGGCTGGTAGGAACGGAGCCCTTCGACCCCATTAAGGAGAAGGTGGATGTTGACCGGCTCAAGTCGCTCTACGACGCAGAGATTGCCGCCGTGGATGCGGAGGTGGGCGCGTGGGTGAAGCGCCTGAAGGAAGAAGGAAAGTTCGACTCGACACTGTGGGTGTTGTTTGGGGATCACGGCGAAGAATTTCTGGAACACGGCGGGCTGGCCCATGGCCGCAGCCTGAACGAGGAAGTGATTCGGGTGCCGCTCATTATCGCTGGCCCCGGTGTGGAAGCGGGCAAGCGCGTGGCCGATGCCGTTTCGCTGGTTGACGTGGCCCCGACGATACTTGAGCTGCTCGCGAAGGAAGCGCCAGCCGGGCTGGATGGCGTCAGCCTGTTGCCTGCTATACGGGGAGAGACCTTGCCCAAGCGTTCAATCTTCGCCGGGCTTAACCTTGCCGAGTTTCAAGGCTATGCCATCATTGAGGGGACAGAGAAGCTGATACTCAATGCGGGAACCAACGAGAACGCGTGCTATGACCTTGCGGCAGACCCAACCGAAGCCAGCAATTTGGCGGCAGAAGACACAGCCAGGGCTGACAGGTTGGCCGCGCTTGCGGTGCGGCACCAGGATATGCAGCGGCAACTTGGTCTCGAGCTAGGCAGCGGCTCAGTACTCCCGCAAGAACAAGTGCCCGCGCTCGATGAGCTTGTCGAGCAGCTTCGCGCCATGGGCTATCTGGGTAACTGAGTGATTGCGCACCGGCCTATACGCATCGCCGCCGCCTTCATGGCGCTCTGTGCCACGGCGTCACCGCAAACGGAGTTTCCCCCGGCAGCCATTCACCCGGTGATTCAATCCGCGCTCGAATCCCGCCTTGCGGCGGTAAGCGTTATCGAAGCTTCCCTTCCGGCGCACCCCATGGCGCAGTCGGTCATGAATGAGTTCATGGTTCTCGTGGCAGACGGCATGGATACCAACCCGGAATCGGCGTTGCAAATGCTGGCCTTTGGCATGGGCGAACGTCCTTACGGCGTGTTCGCCCTAGATAGCGGCAGCAGCGACCCCAATCACCTTGGCTTCTGTGAGTGGCTCTGCAAGGAACACCCCGACCTGCCGGTAAGCGCGCGCGCGCTGGACCACCTGCTGGATGTCGCCGCCGACCGCGCGGCGGCCTGCGAGGTATGGGCCGAGTCGGCGGGTAGCTCACGCTGCGGGGTGCTTGCCCGATTAAGAAGGGCAGAACTTGATGTTGCAGAGCGCCCCGAGTCGGCCGCGCTTTGGCTGCTCGATGCATGGGCTCTCGATCCGCCCACCCCCTTATACAACCGCGTTGCCGAATCTATGCGCAACCTGTTGCGCCAGCATGGGCAGCACGCCCTGTTGTGTTTGCTGGAAGGCGATCATGTTCCCGTGGATACCTTAGTGCGGATTCGCAAGTTGATCGAATCCCTGAGTGCCGCCGCGCCGCCGAACACATCCCCCGGTTGGCCCTTGCCCGTGCAATCGAATGTGCGCAGGGCATCGTCCATTCCAGCATGGGTGCCGGAAGACTGGCGAAGCCTTCATGCTGTGTCGAAGGCCGTTGGCGCGAGTCCCGAGTCAGCCTTGCTGTTGCTGGATTCTGGATTGATTCAAGAAGCAAGCGCAGACACGGCGCTTGCAATCTTCCTGATTGCGGAGTCGCTGTTGTTCCCCGGACAAAAGGCAGAGTCTCCCGAGACCCTGGAAAGAATTCGGCGCGCTGGCGAGTTGCGCGAGCGCAGCCTCGAACGCTACACGCAGTCGGCGCAGTCGCTGGCCCCTGACGAGCGCGCGCACTACGCCCTGTTGATAGCCGAAAGCCTCGCGCGGCAGTTTCAGGCAGCGCGCGCCGTACAAGTGTTGGATGCCGCCAGCGCCGAGGCCGGGGTATCCCCAAGCTACCGGGAACTGTTGCAGCAGAAACGCAACGAAGTGGCGCTCCCCGTGGCCGAGCCGGGTGCGGCGAAATGAACGTATCCCCCTCGATTCGCGCGTTCGTCTTGTGCTGCTGTGCACTCGCGTGGTGTCCCGTGTCGAACGCCATGCAAATCCTTGATACTTACGCCAACGGCGGCGTGGTTCATCTCATCGTGCTCAACGACTCCGGGGTCGCGGTCGATGCATCCACTTCAGGCATCGAGCAGGTCGCCACGGGATTTCGGATTCCGCTCTGGTGGTCGCGCGCCTTCCCGGCCACCCTCGCCCCCGGCGGCATGGGCCGCTTGAGCTACGGCCTGCGCAGGCCCACGCCGCTCATCGGGGAGTACGCCTTTGAAATCGGCGGCGCGCAGTTGAGGCGCAACCTGCAATTGAACACTGACCCGGAACCGCTGGCCATTACCAGCATGCTCTACGATCCATCGCTCCGCACAGTTACAGTCTTTGTGAGAAATTCCGGCGGCCCCACCTTGATGGTCGATGCCTTGAGTATCAATGGGATTCCTCTCGCTCCCCTCGCCGGGGTGGTAGTCGTGCATCCATGCGACACCGCGCCGGTACAGGCGGCGCTGCCGGACGGGTTGGAAGAATGGGCAGACGATGTTCCTGTCGTTCTGGGCCTGCAAACAACGGGTGCCACCTACTACCGCCACGCCCACGCCCTGCGTCCCCCTGGGTTCTCCGTTCGCGTCGGAGAAGTATTGGGCGGGCTTACCTGTCCCACCCACCACCATGGCCCTTGGAGCAAAGCCGCCCAGGCCATTTTCGATCTGCCCCACGGCAGCGAGGCCCACTTCTGCCGCAATCGCTTAACCGAGGGGCTTGATGCACTCGGGCAATGCAGCATCCGCACTGTCGTAAATTTTCAGGCTTCCAACCCGAAGCGCGGCCAACCCGATGCATGGCTCGGCTTCCAGCAAACCGCCCAACACGCCAAGGTAAGAACCGAACCCGGCATGGTGTTCTCCCTTGTAGAGGCCGGGAGCAATTTCGATGGCGTGTTTGCGCAGCCTACAGAGGCGCCCGTTGCCGTCATGTCCCCGCGCGACCTTCGCCACACGGTCTACGCCAGCCTTGCAGCAGGGGCCAAGGGAATCCTGTTTCGCCACACGGACAATGTGCCGGTCGAGTACCTGCAATCCGTGGAAACCCTGCGCGCGGAACTTGAATCCCTGCGCCCGTGGCTGCAAACCATCGAGCCCGTGTCGCTCAACGCGCGCAGTTCGGTTGAGGATGTGCAGGTGGATACGCTCTATGCCGGACCAGAAACCCTGCTGCTGATTGCGCAACGCATGAGCGCCACGCTCGAAGCCTTGCCTGCCGATGGGGTAATCGACTTCACCCCGCCGTTCTGGTTCACCCCCGGCGCCGCCACCGAGGCGGGCGGCCAATGGCGGCAGGTCGCCATTCCTAGCGGGGCTGATCCCGTCACGCTTCCATTTCCTGCCACGGACGAGACCACCGTGTGGGTCATCCACAAGGCGCCGTGATCTCTTACTCGTAGCGCAGCGCGTCGATGGGGTTCAAGCGTGCCGCGCGTCGGGCGGGGTAGTAGCCGAAAAAGATGCCCACGGCGGCGGCAAAGCCCATGGCCATGGCCACGCTCTGGGGCTGGATGATGGTGACGAACTCGGTGAACAGTGGCAAAGCCTTTGCCACACCCACCCCGGCAGCCACGCCCAGCAGCCCGCCAATGACGCTCATGAAGATCGCTTCATAAAGGAACTGGCGGAGGATGTCGCGGTCTTTAGCGCCGATCGCCTTGCGCACGCCAATCTCGCGGGTGCGCTCGGTCACCGTCACCAGCATGATGTTCATAATGCCGATGCCGCCAACGATGAGCGAGATTGCCCCGACCGAACCCAGCAGGATGCTGAGGGTCGTGGTGATGGCGGACATGGTCGCCATCATTTCCGCCTGATTAGAAACGTTGAAATCGTTCTCGGCTTCTGGTCCCAGGCGGTGTCGTCGCCGAAGCACGTCGATGATGTCGCCCTGTATCTCTTGCTGGTTCGCGCCGGATACGCCCTGCACGCTGATCTCATTCAGGTAGTCCGTACCGAAAAGCACCTGCATGGCCGTGGTGTAGGGGATGGTGACCTGGTCGTCGGGGTTGAACCAGCCCTGGTCACCCTTGGCCTTGGTCACGCCGATGACTCGGAAGTTGACGCCCTTCACCTTGATGGTCGCCTTGAGGGGATCGTCGCCCCCGAGCAGTTGCTGCGCCGTGGTTGGGCCGATAACGGCGACGCGGGCCATGTTGTCCACCTCGGCATCGTTGAATTTTCGGCCCTTCTCGATCTCGTAGTTGCGGGCTGCGAAGTAGGTGCTTGCGCTGCCGAGCACGTTGATGCTGGAATTCTCGCCGAAGTATTTCACCTGGGCCCGCCCTTGCGAAACGGGGGCCACGGCCTGCACCTCGGGCACCTCGGCGAGAATGGCCTCGGCGTCTGCCACGGTGAGCGTTTGGGAAGTGGCAGAGCGCACGCCGCCGCTGCCGCGCTGGCCGGGGCGCACCATCAGCAGGTCGGCAC
>JBIKMR010000279.1:0-5604 GCA_044359155.1 Candidatus Hydrogenedentales bacterium
CACGCTGATGTCGCCGGAATCCAGCACGTTATGCTGGAGAATGAACGTGGCGTTTGTGGCATCCACAAACTCTATGGTGGCCTGCCCCGTGGCACTGGCACCATTGGCCGGGACCATCTGCGAGCCGGAGAAGTTGATCACGCAAGAGTAATCGCCGAGTCCTTCCGGGACGCCTTCGCCCTCTTCAGTGCCCGCTTCGCCTTCACCTTCGGGATTAAATGTAAAGCAGGTGCCGCCGTTGGCACGGATTGCACCAGCGGGAGCGGGGAAGGCAGCGCTGTTCACCGCGATGTACCAATTGAAGCCGGAAGTGATAACGTCGTTGGCCTCAGTGGGTGTAAGTGCATAGGTGGTCGGGCTGGCCGTGGCCCCACCCAGGTTGGAAATAAGCGAGCCGGTCTGTCCGGCAACTCCCGTGCGAATTTCGATGCCCGTTGCGGACGGCACGTTGTGCGTCACGGTAACCGTGATGGTGCCAGCCTGATCATCGCCAAAGAGCACCAGGTTGCCCGTGGCGGAAGAGGCCGAGCCCGCCAGCGCTGCGGTCATCGGGATATCGCAAATTAGCACTTCCTGAGCGCTCGTCGTGCCACACAAGGTGACCAGCAAGGCCGTAGCCAATCCTGCAAATAATCGGTGTTTCATCACGGCTCAACACTCCTTGAGCATGGTCGTTATTGGCGACCTAGCTGATAGAGACGCACCTCCAAGTGCGCCCCGCCCCTGTGTCTAGACAAGACTTTTCCTGTGCAGTATACCACACTTGCTAAGTGTAGGGCATGTCCAGTATACCTTGTCAAGGTTTTTGTTGTACTAAGCGCACTTTTATTGATTCTTCGCAGGAATAGACTGGGTGCGCGGAAGGGGAGAACCGGATATGCGCGTGTGTCTGCTGGTTGGGGTGGTGCTGCTTGCTCAAACGGCAAGCGCGTTTACAGCTTGGATCGACCGGGCGAGCTTCGATTCCGGCGTGCATGTGCGCGAAGATGTTGTTGTTGGCCAGCCCCAGCTTTGGGCGTGGGTGCAGGCAGGCCGCAGCGCCACGGTGCAAGTGGGGGAGACCACCTTTGAATTGGACCGCCAAGGCGGCAGGGACGAGGGTTATACTTGGCAGTTGTGCGGCAAACTTCCTATGGTGGCGGGGGAGACGCTCGCTCCCTTTCTGGCGGACCCTGAAGTGGCGGCGCTTGCCTTGAGCAACGAAGCAGGATTCGACCCCGCGAGGGCTTCTCGCTATACCCATGTGATGAACCGCCCCGGCGGGCTGGGTGATCGGCGGCATGAGTACATGCGCAATACCGACACCGTATATACCATGCCGGTATACGAGACGGTGGAGGAGTGGGAGGCGGTGAAGGAGACGCTGCGCCGCCGGACCTTGCTGGGGTGTGGGTTGTATCCGCTGCCGGAGAAGACGCCGCTGAACGCGAACATCTCGGGCCGCATCGAGCGGGATGGGTACTCGATCGAGAAGGTGTACTTCGAGGCATGGCCCGGCTTTCTGGTCACGGGAAACCTCTATCGCCCCTTCCCCTTGCCAGAGGGCAAGAAGATTCCCGCCATCCTCTGCCCGCACGGGCATTGGGAATTCGGTCGCTTGCAAAACAACGAAGACTGCTCGGTGCCGGGGCGAAGCATTACGCTGGCCAAGCTGGGGGCGACGGTGTTCACCTACGACAAGGTGGGCTATGTGGACAGTATGCAGTTCAGCACACACCGGTGGCTGGACAAAAAGGCGAAGTTGTGGGGCGTGAGCCCATTCGCGTTGCAACTGTGGTCGAGCATTCGCGCGGTGGATTTTGTGGAATCGCTGCCCGAGGTGGACGCCGACCGCATCGGCTGCACAGGGGCATCGGGCGGAGGCACGCAGACCTTTGCTCTCTACACGGTGGACGACCGCATCAAGGTGGCCGCGCCGGTGAACATGATCTCTTGCTCCATGCAGGGCGGCTGCGTGTGCGAGAACGGGCCGCTGATGCGGCTGGAGCACAGCAACATGGAGATAGGTGCAACCATTGCACCGCGCCCGCTGTTGATGGTGTCTGCCACGGGGGACTGGACCCGCGAGACGCCGCGTATCGAACATCCATCGATCAACAGCATCTACAAGCTATATAACGCCGAGGACAAGCTGGAGCAGGTGCAGGTAAACGCGGGGCACAATTACAACCAGCAAAGCCGCGAGGCGGTGTACCGCTTCTTTGCCAAGCATTTACTGGAGCTGGAAGGATATGAGAACTTTACGGAGCCACCCTTCACGGTAGAGCCGGACGCTGCGCTGCGGGTGTTCCCCGATGGCAAGCTGCCCGAGGGTTTCCTGAAAGACGAGGCGCTGACGGCGCACCTAGTAACGTACTTCGCGTCGGAACGGGCCAAGCGCATGGCTTCCATTTCGGAAGAGGAACGCACGGCGTTGCTGACGGAGCTGACTGGCAGTGGAGACGTGGGCTCGCTGAAACCGCACTTCGAGCGCTTGTCAGTGGAGGACGAGGGGGACCGCGTGGTGGAGCGTTGGCTGGTGGGCAGTGAAGCCCGCGACGAGCGGATGCCGCTGATCTACATTCGGGCCAAGTCAGCAGAGCCGCAGCCCGTGGCGATGTTTGTGAACACGGATACACGCAGCCCGTGGCTAACTGAGCAAGGCGAATTGGGGGCAGAGGTTTCGCAGGCGCTTCAGAGCGGGCTATCGGTCGCGCTGGTGCATGTCTATGGTGCAGGCCCGGAGGCTGCGCCCGAGGCGGCGGCATGGCTGGGGGCGGCCGGCGAGGGATTCTCGGATACCTTCCTGCCCACGGCGGCGGGGGAGAGGGTGCGAGACCTGCGGCTGCTGCATCACTGGGCAACGACTCGGCGGGACATTGCCGGGCTGGATTCGGCCCATGCGGCGGACGCGTATGGGGCGGCGTTGCTGCGATTGTCGGGGGTGTCGAATACGCTTGTGCGTGCGCCGGAGGAAACCTTGGGGGCGGATGCGCTCGAGGGTGCCTTGTATGTCCCGGGGTATTTGGCGCTGTTTGAACCCAGCATGATTGGCCTGCGCTAACCAACGATGAACGCTCACTTATTGCACTTGACGGACTTCCATTTCTGGAAGGTCTTATTGAATCCCCTGCGGATGCTGAACAAGCGTGCGCTGGGGAACGTGAACGTGGTGCTGCGTCGTCGGCGGGAATTCTTGATACACCAGGCGGACGCGGTTGCGGCGCATGTGGCGGGGCTGGGCGCGCGGGATGTGTTCCTTGGGGGAGACTTCACTTCGACCGCGTTGCCGGAAGAGTTCGCGGCGGCGGTTCGTTGGGCGAATGGCTTGGCGGCACGCGGGCTGCGGGTGTCGGTCGTGCCGGGCAACCATGACGTGTATACCTTCGAGTCCGTGCGCAAGCGCCGCTTTGAACTAGCCTTTGCAGACTACATTCCGCAAGAGGGGTATCCCTGCGTGCGGCGGCTGGAAGGCGGCGTGCCGTTGGTGCTTGCGCCAACGGTCTGCGCCAACCGGGTGTCGTCACGCGGGCGTATTAGCCGCAGCGAACTGGACAAGACTTGCGCGCTGATCTCCGCCTGCCCGGAAGAGCTGGTGCTGGTGGGGGCGCATTACCCTGTGCTGGAAACCACGCCGTGGTATACCACGCCGGAATCGCGGCGACTGCGCGAGGCTGACGCCTTTCGTCACGCGCTGGGTGAAACGGGGAAGCGGGTGCTGTATATCTGCGGCCATGCCCACCGGTTCGGATACATTCAAGACCGCGACCACCCGAACTTGAGCCACCTGTGTACGGGCGCGCTGTTTTTGAATAAGCACACGGCGCCCGAGAGCGGCACGTTTTCCGAGATTCGCGTGGACAACGGGGAAGTGCGGGTGTATCTGCATAAGCTGATGGGGCAGTGGCAACGGGAAGAGGTGCAAGCGCGGAGCTATTGAGGCGGGGCATACCCCGCTACAACAACGCTGCCACAACAGTTGCTACTGGCGTTGGCCAATCGGCTTTGCTGGTATGCCGCCAACAATCTGGTTTTCCGACACGTCTTTGTTTACGACGCTGTTCGCGGCGGCGACTGCGCCATTGCCCATGCTCACCCCGCGCAGCACGATGGCGCCACGCGCTATCCAGCAATCTTCCCCAATGTGTATGGGCGCGCCATGGTGGGGTTGCCAGCGTATGGGCTGCCCGGCAAGGGTACCGTGGTTGGCGTCGCGGATGCTGGCGCATTCGCCAATCAGGGCGTTGGCCCCAATGCTGATGCCGAAGTAGGCGCAGATGGTTACGCCGTCGTTGATCGTGACCCCCGGTCCTATCTCAATGCGCGCGCCATTGTAGGTTTCCAGCACCACGTTGTGTCCCAAGCGAGAGCCGGGGCCAATGTCGATGCGGCCTTTCCCTTCCACGCGAATGGGGCCGGTGAATTGCACGCCCGGCGCAATGCTTCCCCGAAGCTGGGCACGTGCGCGGCATTCATACATAAAGCGTGCAAGACGGGTGGTAAGCGGAAGAAGGGCGCGCAGCAACAGGCCAACGGCTTGGGCCACCTGCGAGCGCAGGCGACGCAAGGGCTCAGGAAGTTGGAGACGTGTTCCGTGCGACATGGCCTCGCCGTGGTTGCTCGAAATGGGGAACCAGAAATCCTATTGCTAAACGCGGCCTGCGGCAGCGCTCTTTGCAGGGCGCTGCGCTGTGACGTTTTCTTGCGCGTAATATGCGTCCACATTCTGGCGCATGTATCCGCCCGGCGAATGGCGCACGGCATTGACGACCACACCCAGCATTTCACCGTCTGATTCGCGCAGCACGCGCAGCCCGCGGCGCAACATGCCGAAGCTGGATGCGCCCGCGCCCGTGACAAGCACGACGCCATCCACGATGGGGGCGAGCAACTTGGGCTCGGACATGAGTAGCGAGGCAGGGGTGTCAATCACTATGTGGTCGAACACCTCGGAAGCGCCCGCGAGGAAGTCTTCTATCTCGCGCGAGGCGATGCGTTCGAGCAGGCCCGTGCTGCGCAGGCCGGGGCCCATGATGTGCAGGTTGGGGTAGGGGGTCTTGCGGCTCGGGTCTTTCGGCACATTCTGTCCTGCAAGGATTTCCGCCAACCCTGCCGCGCGCTGAAGGCCAAAGCTCGCCTCCACGCCGGGCGTGCGGGAATCCACATCAAGCAGCAGTACCTTGCGGCCTGCCTGTGCCAACACGATGGCCAAGTTGCATGCAAGCGTCGTCTTGCCATCGCCGCGCGCCGGGCTGGCTATCATGCAGGTGCGCACCTGCTTGCGGCCACGTGCCGCACCAAGAATGCGACCCGCCGCGCGGCGGTACTCGTCGGCAATCATTGAGTCAGAGAAGTCTTCTGTTACTGTGGCCACGTTGATGGCGTTGGGCAGGCGGTCTTCTGCAGTGTGCAGAATGCTGGCGAGGATGGGCAGGTTGGTGACGTAGCTTACGTCTTCTGCCGAGCGGATGTTCTGGTCCATGCGTTCAAGCGCAAGTCCCGCGAGCAGCGACAGCGTGATGGCGGCCAGCGTGGCCACCAGCAGGAACTTGATGCGCTCATTGTAGTCCGCGTTGTTCGTCACGCTTGCCTCGCCCAGCAGGTTGGCGCGGGCCGGAGCATTGC
>JBIKMR010000280.1:0-5569 GCA_044359155.1 Candidatus Hydrogenedentales bacterium
ACGGGGTCGGGCATGACCACATAGAAGATGGTGAGGGCACCGGCGAACGCGCCGACCATGGTGCCCCAAAGGATCATGGCCCACGTAGTGGGGATTACTTCACCCTTGCGTTCCCAATACCGCTTTGCCAGATAGCAAATGGCGAGCAACTCGGCAACCATCAGGATCAGGATGGTCATCTCGAGTGGCGAGGGATAATACTGCGGTTCGGGAATCGTCCTCATGCGCGAACACACACCTCCTCATGCCCATAGGCGCGGTCTGGTACTCCACTATCCCGTAGTCTGTTGACAGTATAGAGATTACGCATGGGGCGGTCAATGTTCCTGTCGGCAACTCGCAGCCGGGGGCGGACTCTTAGAGTGTACCTGAAAATTCAGTGGAAGAGGAAGGGGTGGTTTTTATCTGGAAGGTTGGAAGGCTGGAAAAGGGGAGGGAGAAGAGGATTGGGAAGAGCGGGTTAATCTGGTGGGCTTTGAGTCTGGAAGGGGAGGCGACGGGCGTTGCTTTCGATGAGGGCCAGACCGATGAGGGCAAGGCCGGTGGCGGAAGTGAGTACAGGCCAAGGGAGGCCGGTGGATTGCAGGGCGATGAGTTGGGCTTCGGGCATGAGAACACCCGTGACCAGGAGTATGGCGAAGGCATTGTTGCAGGCGTGCAGCAGGATGCTGGGGAGTATCGAGGCGGAGCGCAGGCAGACGTAGGCGAGTACCGCGCCAAAGGCGGCGGTGGGAATGGCGCGGAAGATGCTTAGGTGGAAGCAGCCGAAGAGTATGGCGACGATGATAATGCTGGGGGTCTTGCCCAGCTGGCTGCGCAGGGCCGAGAGCAGCACGCCGCGGAAGAGGATTTCTTCGCAGATGGCGGGGGTGATGGCGACAACAGCGATAAGAAGGGCGAGTTCGGTGGGAGTGCGTTCGCCGCCGAGTAGTTCGGTAAAGTACTCGGCCATGCCCCTGGGAGTAGGAAAAAGCTGGTTTGCCCAGTGGGCAATCTGGATGTTCAACACGATAAAGCCTGCGCCTAGGGCGATGGCACCCAGCCACGCGCGGGTGCGGGTGTTGCGCAGCGAAAGCGCCTCGACTGGGTCGATGCGGAGCGCCCAAAGGAAGACGAGGGCGGGCAATAGGATGATGGTGAACTGCACGAGGGCAATGCCGCCGAGCGGGTGGGCAGCCTGCACGTAGGGTCCCACGAAGATTAGCAGCACGAAGGCCAGGATGAAGAGGGACATGGCTTCGCCGAAGTTGGCACTGGAGCGCAGACCTTGCGGCTTACGGCGGGGGCCAAAGAGAGGGGCGCTCTTGTCCGCCAGCACCACGTCTTCGCGGTGGAAGAGCCATGCGGCGAAGGCGAGCGCCAGCAGGGCGTGAACGATGGTGGCGCCCAGCACGGTGAGCGCGAGGGGGATGGAGGCCGCATCGGTCATCAGGGAGCGGAATAGCAGCACCACATTGAGTACCGGGACTGTGGCGTTGGCAAAGGTCAGGGTGGTGCCGGGCAGCGCGGCCAGCATGGCGGGGGCCATAAGCACGAGGAAGAAGGGGGTCACGTAATTCTGCGCGTCCTTGAAGCTCTTAGCGTAGACGGCGATGGACATCATGAGGGCGGAGATGAGCGCGCCGAAGGGGAAGATCAGGAAGATAATCCAGCCGACGCTGGCGGCGGGCAGGGAGAATTCGAGGGCTAGGTCTTGCTCGAACATGGGCTTTACCTGAGCCAGCATGGCGGCAAAGGTGAGGCCCATGCTGCCTAGGTTGAGCAGTCCAGTGAGTATGGCGAGGAAGCAGACGGCGAGGAATTTGCCGAGGACGATGTCGAGCTTTGACGCGGGGGTGGAGAGGAGGGTCTCGAAGGTGCCGCGTTCCTTTTCGCCTGCGGTGAGATCTACGGCGGGGTAGAACGCGCCGAGGGCGATCATTACCACCATAAGCAGCGGGAGCACCTGGCCGAGCAGGTTGCCGGTGGTCTTGCTGGGCGGGGCCACGTTGACCTGCTCCACGTCGAGCGGGGTGATGTAGGCGTTGTCGATGCCTGCGGCGGCGAGGCGGCCCTCGAGAAGGGTCTTGGCGGTTTCGTTGAGGGAGGTCTCGACCCGAAGCGCGCCATCGAGGGATTCAAAGTTGGTGGCGTCGTAGAGTATCTGCACCTGCACCGAGCGGTTGGCGTCGATGGCGGCGGGGTCGCCATTGGGGGAGCGCACAATGACCTGCACCTTCGCGGCGGCGAGGTCCGCGTCGGGGGTGTCGGTTTCCACGATGCGAATCTTCGGGCGGTCTTGCAGCCAGGCGCGCAGCTGTGGCCAGTCGCTGTCCACCACCACGCGGGACACGGTGCGCTCGAGGTGTTCGTGCTGCATCACCGCTACTTGCAGGCTGAGGAGGATGATGGCGGGGTAGAGCAGGATGGGCATTCCCACCATCATGAAAAGCGTGCGCCTGTCGCGCAGGGTGTCGCGCAATTCCTTGATGAAGATCACCCATGCGAGGGGAGTGGTCATGCTGCGCGGCCTTGTTGGTCAACGCAGGCAAGGAAGACATCGTGCAGGTTGGTGCAGCCGGTGGCTTCGTAGAGTTCCTGCTTGGTGGCGCAGGCCATGATGCGGCCCCGGTGGATGAGGGCGACGCGGTCGCAGAGGAGTTCGGCGTCGCTCATGTAGTGGGTGGAGAAGATGATGGCGTGGCCGCGTTCGCGGGCGCGGGCAATGAATTCTAATATCGCGGCGCTGGTCATGATGTCGAGGCCGAGGGTGGGCTCGTCGAGGATGAGCACCTTGGGGTCGTGCAGGATGACGCGGGCAATCGATACGCGCTGGGCCTGCCCGGTCGAGAGCGTGTCGCAGCGCTGCTCGATGAACCGGCCCATGTCGAGCAAGTCGATAAGCTCGCGGGTGCGCGCCTTGATGGCTGGGTCGGGCATTCGGTAAAGCCGCCCGAAGTATCGCAGCAGCTCGCGCCCGGTGAGTCTACCGTAGAGGCGGGTGTTGCCGGAAAGGAAGCCGATATTGCGGCGCAGCGCGTCGGGGCTTTTCGCATCTGGGCCGTGTCCGTGCAGTTGTCCCTCGATGATGCACGCGCCCGAGGTGGGCTGGATCATGGTGGCCAGCATTCGGAGCAGGGTGGTCTTGCCTGCGCCATTGGGGCCCAGCAGGCCCAGCACCTCGCCATCGGCCACGGCAAGCGACACGCGGTCCACCGCCGTGACGGGCGCGCCGTCTGGGCCGGTGAATACTTTGGTCAGGCTGCGGGCTTCAATCACAAGGGGGCGCTCCAAGCGGCAGGGGATAGGGTGTCAAATTGTCGGCCACGCTTCAAACTTGTGGGATGGGAGAATTGGGCAAGACCGTTCCGTTTCAGGTTCTGCTTTAATTCCTTGGTGATCGGGCAGTAGAATTCCGGCTTCATTTCTTCCGGGTTCCCCTTGTGGGAATCCCTATCCTGGTGGAGGTCTTCTCGTGGAAAAACTAGTCAGCCTGTGCAAGCGCAAGGGTTTCATCTTTCAGAACAGCGCCATCTATGGCGGCGTGAATGGTTGCTGGGACTTTGGGCCTCTGGGCGTGGAACTGAAGCGGAACATCAAGGACGACTGGTGGTACAACTTCGTGCAGATGCGCGATGACATGGTAGGGCTGGACGCGAGCATCATCACGCACCCGGAAGTGTGGGTGGCGAGCGGCCACGTGGAGGCATTCCACGACATGCTGGTGGACTGCAAGGAGTGCAAGCACCGTTTCCGCGCCGACCATGTCGAGGGCGACAAGTGCCCGGACTGCGGCGGTGAGCTGACAGAGCCGAAGGCGTTCAACAGTATGTTGAAGACCCAGCTCGGCGTGAGCGAGGAGACGGCGGTAAACACCTTCCTGCGGCCTGAGACCTGCCAGTCGATCTTTGTGGACTTCAAAGACGTGTACTCGAGCGTGCGAACGAAGATTCCGTTTGGCATTGCGCAGATTGGCAAGAGCTTTCGCAACGAGGTGAACCCGCGCAACTTCATCTTCCGCAGCCGCGAGTTCGAGCAGATGGAGATCGAATACTTCTGCCGCGAGGAGGATTGGGAGACCTTGTTTGCCCAATGGCAGAAGGACATCTGGCAGTGGTATCTGGACCTCGGGCTGACCGAGAGCAACCTGCGCTGGTATGAGCACCCGAAGGAATCGTTGGCGCATTACAGCAAGCGCACGGTGGACGTGGAATATGAGTATCCCTTTGGTTGGGGCGAGCTGCAAGGCTTGGCGAACCGGGGCACCTTTGACCTGACTGCCCACAGCAAGCACAGCGGCAAGGACCTGCAATACTTCGACCAGGAAAAGAACGAGCGCTTTACGCCGACGGTGTTGGAACCTTCCGCCGGTGCGGACCGCACGACGCTGGCCGTGCTTTGCGACGCTTATCACGAGGAGCAGGTGGGCGGCACGGAAGCGGAAGGCGATGGCGACACGCGCATCGTGATGAAGTTTGTGCCGAAGCTGGCGCCTATCAAGTGCGCGGTGCTGCCGTTGGTGAAGAAGGAGGGCTTGGCGGAGATTGGGCAGGACATTGAGAAGAAGCTGCGCAAGAAGTTCAACACCTACTACGATCACGCTGGCGCGATTGGTCGCCGCTATCGCCGACAGGACGAGATCGGCACACCGTATTGCGTGTGCGTGGATTTCGAGACGAAGGAGAACGGCACGGTGACCGTGCGCGATCGCGACTCGATGCTGCAAGAGCGCGTGCCGGTGGATGCATTGGCTGAGTACATTGGCAAGCGCGTGACGTTTGAGCGGGACTGAGCTAAATTAAGAATTACGGATTGTAGTGGCGGTGGGCTAGATGCCCGCCGCCACTTTCAATTACACGAGTTTGCGAGGCTCGCGTTATGCATTCAGGCCGGAGAATTGTAGTTCGTAGAGGGTCTTGTAGAGGCCGCCTTGTTGGAGCAGTTCCTCGTGGGTGCCGCTCTCGCGGATTTCTCCGTGGTGCATGACGAGGATGCGGTCGGCGGTGCGGATGGTGGAGAGGCGGTGGGCGATGACGATGGAGGTGCGGCCGTTCATCAGGGTCTGCATGGCGTCCTGAATCAGGGCTTCGGTTTCCGTGTCGATGTTCGATGTGGCCTCGTCTAGCACGAGAATCTCGGGGCCGTGGGCGAGTGTGCGGGCGAAGGCGATGAGTTGGCGTTGCCCGGCGGAGAGGTTGGCCCCGCGTTCGCCCACCTTGTAGTCGTAGCCGCCCGGCATACGCTCAATGAACTTTGCTGCGTGTACCCGCTCGGCGCACTCGCGCACCCAGTCGATGGACATGTCGGCATTGCCCAGGCGGATGTTGTCCGCAATGGACGCATTGAACAGGAACACGCTCTGCAGCACGATGCCGATGTGCTGGCGCATCTTCTCCTGCTGGTAATCGCGCACGTCCACGCCGTCAATCCGAACGGCGCCGCGCTGCGGATCATAGAACCGGCCCAGCATGTTGATGATCGTCGTCTTGCCTGCGCCGGTGTGGCCTACAATCGCGACACGTTCGCCGGAGGCCACGCGGAAGGAGACATCTCTCAGCACCCAGCGGGAGCCGTCCTCGGCCTCGGCGTC
>JBIKMR010000060.1:0-18568 GCA_044359155.1 Candidatus Hydrogenedentales bacterium
AAAGAATACCCAGGCTGGTGCTGGCGGGAGGCTTGGACGAGTGGCCGCCCTTTCCTTCCACTTCCAGCTTCAGGCTCACGTAGCCCTTTTCGCACGTGGCGATGAGGGCGACGGGGCCATCCACACCGGGGAGGATGCCGTCGGCGATGCCGCTTCCCTCGTCGAGCGAGAACCATGCCTTGATGCCGCGCTCTTCGAGCAGCTTGGCCATGGCGCCTGCACCAGCGGGGCCGCCGAGTTCTTCGTCGTGGCCGAAGCAGAAATACATCGTGCGCTTGGGCGCCCAGCCAGAGCGCAGCACGGTCTCGGTAGTTTCGAGGATGCCCATGACGCTGGACTTGTCGTCAAGCGTGCCGCGCCCCCACACGCGGCCATCGGCAATGTCGCCGGAGAAGGGGTCGTGGCTCCACAGTTCGGCGCTGCCCGCGTCCACCGGCACCACGTCCATGTGCGCCAGCAGCACGATGGGCTTAAGCGTTGGGTCGCTGCCGGGCCATTCGTACATCAGGCTGTAATCGTTGACCACTTCGCGCTTGAGGGTGGCGTGGGTTTGGGGGTAGGCCTCGGCAAGGTAAGCGTGGAACTCGGTGAACGCGGTGCCACGGAATTCCCAAGGTATCTGGTGCGAGATGGTCTTGAAGGTGATCGCCTTGGCGAAGCGCTGGATGGCGGCGTCCTTGTCCACCTCGATGGGGGTGTGGGGCTGGGGGTCGAGTTGCGCCGAGGTGAAGCGCAGCCAGTTGAAACCGAGCACGGCGGCGAACGCGGCGACTGCCAGAAGCAGAATTAAAAGTATGCGGCGAATCATGGGGGGCTCCTTGGGGAAGCGGAATTGACCGGGCGTATGCAGGAATCTTAGTGTAGGTTGTGGATGGATGACCAACTTTAATGTGGGGTGCGCGATGAACTTGCAGGACAGGGTGGCCTTTTTACGCGAGCAGGGCATTGTAGCCATAGTGCGGGCGGACAGCAGCGAGGGGCTGGTGCGGGTGGTGGAAGCGGTGGCGGCGGGAGGGGTGCGCTGCATCGAGGTGACGATGACGACGCCCGGCGCGCTGGATTGCCTGCGGGCGGCGAGCGAGCAGTTGGCCGGGAAGGGGGTGTTGCTGGGGGTGGGGAGTGTGCTGGATGCGGAAACGGCGGCGCGGGCCATTGCAGCAGGGGCGGAGTATGTGGTGAGCCCGAACACCTGCAAGGCGGTAATCGATGCGGCACACGCGCAGGGCTGCCCCGCCCTGCCGGGAGCATTTACGCCGAACGAGATTGTGAACGCGTGGCAACTGGGGGGGGATTTGATCAAGGTGTTCCCCGCCACGCTGGGGGGGCTGGAGTACATCCAGGCGGTGCGTGCCCCCCTGCCGCACATTCCGCTGGTCCCCACGGGGGGAATCACGGCGGAAAACCTGCATGACTTCGTGTCTGCTGGGGTGGCCGCAGTGGGTGTGGGCACGGCGCTGGTAAGCAAGAAGCTGGTGGCTGCCGGGGATTTTGCCGGCCTCACCGCGAATGCGGAGCGGTTTGCACGGGCGCTGGCGGCGGCTCGAGGTGTGGGATGAATATGGAAGGCTGGAAAACTGGAAGAGCCGGGGAGGGAATGGAGGGGGTATTGCGGTTTATCCCCCAGCAAACTCTTTACGATAACGCTCCTGTTCCAGCTTTCCAGCCTTCCAGATAATTTCCTTTTCAAAGAAATTAATTGTTGACAGAATATCGGGCATTGCCTTATGCTTTCGCTTGTAAGTATGTTGAGGTGGAGTACCACCCATAGTGGTTTTCGTCTATGGGCGGGGCTTGCATCGGTGGGGTGATTTGTAGATAATACGCGTGCGGGAGACTGCCGGTGTGGAGAGCACCGACTTCCGCATGGGAGAGAATGCGTTTATTAACACGGACAACGACGAGAAGACCCTGTCTCGTATAGCCCGTCGAGCCCGGACTCAAATTGGAGCGGAAAGGAGGAATGCGCTGTTGCGCCGCGTTTAGAGGCGGCCTTACTCCACAGACCGGATTACTCGAGGTTCCCTATAAGTTAAATCAAATAGCACGCCCCTGTCGGGTGGTGCCGCGCTGGGAAACCAGAGCGATCTCGCAAACTCCCGGTTAGTCCCGGGGTACCTGTTTAAAAAGGAGCAACGCAAATGCGTTCAATTTCTACTTTCGCGATTGCTGCCGCGCTCGTGGGTCTGGCTTCCGCCTCCTACGCCGAGCTGCAGAACGTCGAAGTGGGCGGCCAGATTCGTATCCGTGCCAACTACTACGACTTTGATGATTCCTTCTCCGGCGAATCCTCCTGGGTTGAACAGCGCACGCGCTTGAGCGTGAAGGCCGACTTCACCGATGAAGTCAGCATGTTCATCGAGCTGGACGAGTGGGGCGTATGGGGCACGGCCTTCCGTGACAACTACTTCACCGGTATCGGTGGCGCCAGCGGCGGTGCTGACAATGTGGACCTGTACCAGGCCTACATTCAGGCCGACCAGATGTGGGGCACGCCCCTGCGCCTGCGCGTTGGTCGTCAGGAACTCAGCTTCGGAAGCGAATGGCTTGTCGGCACGAACGACACGTCCAGCTTCTTCCAGGGCCTGAGCTTTGACGCCGCCCGCCTTGACTACACCACCGACGAGTTCGGCGTGACCGCGTTCGTTTCGCACCTGGCTGAAGCCGCTTCCGGCGTCGGCGGTACGGGCAACGACGGCCTGCTTGACGACGACGTGGTGTTCACGGGCGTTTACGCCAGCTACACCGGTCTTGAAGACATCACGATCGATGCCTACTACTTTGGCGTGTTCGACAACGACCAGGCTGGCACCGGCGCCATCCCGACCGCTGCGTTCGCTGCCCTTGAAGGCCGTCGTCAGTGGGGCGTGGCCAATCCCGGCTTCCTCGCGCTGAACAACACCCTCGATCGCAACGTCGAAGAGACGACCATCCACACCATCGGCCTCCGCGGAGCTGGCACCTACGGTGCGTTTGATTTTGATGCAGAAGTTGCCTACCAGTTTGGTGAAGTTGAAGTGCACAACCCCTTCAACTTCCTGTTCTGGGACCTTGGCAAGACGAGCGACAAGGAATACGGCAACATTGCCGCTAACGTTGGCGCTGGTTACACCTTCGACGTTTCCTGGACCCCCCGCATAGGTCTTGGCTTCGCCTACTTCGGTGGTGCTGAAGAAGAGACCCAGACCTTCGGTCTTCCCTTCGGTGGCATCTTCGATTGGCAGGAAGAGCTTGGCTTCAACCGCTTGTTCTCGAACTGGGAATACAGCGAGTTCCTGGACAACACCGACCTCTCGAACGCCATGATCTTCACGGGTAGCCTGTCGGCCAACCCGACCGAAGCCATCGCCCTTAACCTCTATGCCGCTTACTTCCTGAGCAACGAGACTCCCGAGTACGGCTGGGGCTGGGACCTGTTCAATGACACCGACGACAGCATCGGCTTCGAGCTTGGCCTGTACGGCGAATACAGCTACACGGAAGACCTCATCTTCCGTAGCGGTGTGGCCGGCTTCTGGGCTGGTGACGGCGTGAACTATGGCAACCGTCCGGGCAATGCCCTCAACGGCAATGGTATCTTCCCGAGCGGCGTGGCCGACGACGACGAAACCATGTTCTACGTGTTCCTCGAGACCGAGCTTAAGTTCTAATCGCGCCATTGGCGTGACGAACTTGACGCAAGTCTAAGCGAGTCCAACGCCCCCGCAGGGAAACCTGCGGGGGCGTTTCTCGTTTAGGAGTCCATACAAACGCAGCTTGTTCTGCTATGCTTTCCAAAGAAGCTGGCCTGCCTTTCCATGCTGCCCGTTCGCTCAAGCAAAGGTTGCCGTTGCGCCGTGTCACTTAGCCTCAACACCCCCGACTGGAACGCGCTGAGCTGCCCCCCCGGCAGCGTCGTCGCCCTGCGCCTCGCCCCCACCGTTCCCTCGGTCAACCTGCTTCTCGCCACCATCAATTCCGGGCGCATCGCCTTCCCCGTCAGCCCCCGCTTTCCCGATTCCTATCTCCACGAAATCCTCAACGACTTGGGCTGCACCACCCTCCTCGAGACGCCCCCGTCCGAAGCCTCTGAGCCTCGCAAAGCCCCGCGTCTCAGCGGGGCTTTGGCAGCCACGCTCCCCCATACCCCTTCCATACTCGTTCTCACCTCCGGCAGCAGCGGCCCCCCCAAGGCCGCCGCCCTCTCCATGGAAAACCTGCACGCCGCTGCGCGCGCCGCCAACGCCAACATGCCCCTCGGCCCGGGCGATGGCTGGTTGCTCTCGCTCCCCCTATTCCACGTGGCAGGGCTTGGGGTCGTATTCCGCTGTCTCGATTCCGGCGCGACGCTCATCTACCCAGAGCCGGGCTTGCCCCTGCTAGAACGACTTCGCCAGCCCGGCGTCACCCACGTCTCGCTGGTGGCCACGCAGCTCTACCGCCTGCTGCAAGAGCCCGGCGGAGCGGACACCCTGCGCAATCTCAAGGGCATCCTCTGCGGCGGCAGCGCATGTCCCCCCGCCCTGCTCGACCACGCCGCCCAAGAGGCCCTCCCCCTCTGCATGAGCTATGGAATGACCGAGACCGCCGCCCAATGCTGCGCCACCCGCACAGGTGAAGGAAGGGAGGCATGGCAGACTTCAGGCCGACCGCTCACCCCCGACACCCTGCGCATCAGTGACGACACCATGATCGAGGTGCGCGGCGATGCGCTGTTCCTCGGGTATTGGAAGCACGGCGCGCTCGACCGCCCCCTCACCCCGGACGGTTGGTTCCGCACCGGGGACCTGGGGCGAAGCGACGCCGCCGGACGACTCATCATCACCGGCAGGGCAAGCAACCGCTTCAACGTCGGCGGAGAAAACGTGCAGCCCGAAGAAATCGAGCGCGCCCTGCTCGCCATCCCCGGCGTGCAACGCGCCCGCGTGGTGCCCCAGCCCCACCCCGAATACGTCCACGTCCCCGTCGCCTTTGTAGACCCACTGACCGATGCAGACGAGCTTGGCGCAGCCCTGCGAGAACACCTGCCGCCACACGCCATCCCCCGCCGCTTCCTGCCCTGGCCCCACCACCTCGAACGCGAAGGAGAAAAGCTAAGCCAAGCCACGCTTGAGGCGGAGGCGCGAATGGAATAGTCGCCTTGCGGTTTTGGTTACCCCCAACAGGGATACGCAAACAAGCCCCGGATTGGAACCGTTGGAAACGACGATGTACACTGTGGGCCTGAACACGTCTATTCCTCCCGCCACGGGGATGCCTTAACTTTCACGGAGCATTGGATTTAATGAACGCGGCAGAGTTGTTTGTAAAGTGCCTTGAGGCCGAGGGGGTGGAGTACATCTTCGGCTTGCCGGGGGAAGAGAACGCCCACTTTCTGATGGCGCTGGAAAAGTCCACCATCAAGTTCATCATGACGCGGCACGAGCAGTCGGCGTCGTTTATGGCAGAAACGTATGGCAAGCTGACGGGCCGGTCGGGTGTGTGCTTGAGCACGCTGGGACCGGGTGCCACCAACCTCGTCACCGGCGTGGCGAGCGCGAACATGGACCGTGCGCCGGTGGTGGCTATCACCGGGCAGGCGAGCCTGAAGCGGCAGCATAAGGAAAGCCACCAGCACATGGACGTGGTGGCGATGTTCCAGCCGATGACGAAGTGGGCGACGCCGATTGTCCACCCAGACAACATTCCGGAGGTGGTGCGGCGTGCGTTTAAGACGGCGGAGCGCGAGAAGCCGGGCGCGTGCCATATTGAACTGGGCGATGACATCGCCGCGATGCCCGCGACGAAGGGGCCGCTGAATATCAATTACCTGCGGCGCTCGGTGGCGGACGACAAGATCGTCGATATCGCGATGGAAGTGATCCGTTCGGCGAAGACGCCGATTATCCTCGCGGGCAATGGCGCCATCCGCACGCGGGCGAGCAAGATGTTGCGCGAGTTCTCGAGCGCGACGGGCATTGGGGTGATCAGCACGTTTATGGGCAAGGGCTGCGTGAGCCGCCATTCGCCGGAGTGCCTGTTTACCATTGGCCTGAAGACGAAGAACCTGGCGAACGCCGCGATTGAAAAAGCCGACTGTGTGATCACCATTGGGTATGACCTGGTGGAATATCACCCCGGCACGTGGAACAAGTGGGGCGACAAGAAGATCGTCCACATCGACTTCCTGCCTGCCGTGGTGGACAGCGATTACCAGCTTGCGGCGGAAGTCGTGGGCGATGTGGCGCACACGTTGTGGATGATGAACCAGCGCGTGAAGACGCAGCCGCTGCGCTTTGACAATCCTCACCAGCACCGCACGCGCGAGCTGTTGAAGTACAAGTTTGAGCAGTATCGCAACGACGACACCGAAGGGGTGATTCGCCCGCAGAAGGTGCTCTGGGACGTGCGCGAGGCGATGGGCCCCGAGGACATCGTGCTCAGTGACGTGGGTTCTCACAAGATGTGGATAGCCCAGTATTACCATTGCGACGAGCCGAATACGTGCCTGATCCCGAACGGGTTCTGCTCGATGGGCTGCGCGTTGCCGGGGGCGATTGCCGCGAAGCTGGTTTACCCCGATCGCCGCATCATGGCTATCAGCGGAGACGGCGGCTTCCTGATGAATTTCCAGGACATCGAGACGGCGGTGCGCCTTGGGCTCAACATCGTCTTCATGGTGTGGGTGGACAACTGCTACAACCTTATCGAGTGGAAGCAGCAGCTGGAGTTTGGCCACAACACCGATTGCTCTTTCGGCAACCCGGACTTTGTGAAGCTGGCCGAGAGCTTTAACTGCGCTGGCTACTTCGTGAAGAACGCCCGCGACCTGGCGGCCACGCTGGAAGATGCCTTCAGCCAGAGCCGCCCTGCCGTGGTGGCGGTGCCGATTGATTATCGCGAGAATGAACGCCTGCAGGAGCAGCTTCAGATCGTGGTCTGAGCCAAACAATATCCAATACGCGCCGCCTGATTGTTCGGGCGGCGCGTTTGTTTTTGGTGCGTGCTGTTTCTATTTTACCCGTCGCCGAACGGCGCGCCAGAGCTGTTGGGCCTCGGGCACTCGGAGTGCCACTGATGCCCCTCCGTAGACCGCGCAGAAGAGCGCGAGCGCAACGGCCAATACGCCTGCCTCGGCCCAGTTCCCAGCAACAGTTTCGCCTGCCATTGCCATCAGGCCCCAGCCTGCGCCCACGGCCAGAGCGGTGGCTAGGAGTACCTTTGCGCCATCGAGCAGGGCGGGCCGGTCGAATAGGGGGCCATATCGTCGGGAGAGCAGCACGAAGAGGATGAGGAAGTTGAGCATGTAGGAGAGGGTGCTGGCGAGGGCGAGGCCCCGGTAGCCCATGCTGGGGACGAGGGCGAAGCTGAGGACGATGTTGCACAACATGCTGATGGCTGCCGCTGCCACGGGGGTGCGCGAATCGTGCGCGGCGAAGAAGCCTTGGGCAGTTACCTTGATCCAGCCGAAAGCGAGCAGCCCCGCCGCAGAATACTGCATGGCGGTCACGGTCATGAGGGTTGTCTCTGGGGTGAACTGTCCGCGTTCGAAGAGCACGCGCACCATTGGAGCGCCAAGCACCATGAGGCCAGCGGCGGCGGGGGCGAGCAGGTAGAACGATTGCCGTAGGCCGAGCACGAGGGTCTCGCGGGCGTGGGGCAGGTCGTTGCGGGCGAGGGCGCGGCTCATCTCGGGCAGTATGGCTACGCTAACGCCTACCCCAAACAAGGCCAGCGGGAGTTGGATGAGGCGGTTGCTGAAGTAGAGCGCGGTGACGGTGTCGGCCTCGAGGCCGTAGGCGAAGAAGCGGTCCACCAACTTGTTTATCTCTCCGGCGCTTTGCCCAATGATCACGGGCACGAGCAGGGCGAAGACCATCCACACGTCGGGGTGTCTGAAGTTGAGGCTGGGCCGCCACACGCCGACCTTGCGGGACATCATCCAGAACATGACGCCCATCTGCGCCACGCCGCCGATCCACACGGCGGCCACGAGGCCCCAGTCTTCTCCGCCGAACCATACGGCGGGGGCCATGGCGCAGGCAATCAGCGCAATGTTCAACAACGCGGGGGACCAGCTGGGGGTGAAGTAATGGCGCGCGATGAAGAGGGGGGCGGTGGCGAATGCGGTGAGGCCAATGAAGAAGAGGTAGGGGAACATCCACTGCATTACGGCCACGGTGTTGGCCCATTGTTCGGGAGGCGGGCCTTCCCCGCCGCTCCAACGTTGGAGCAGCGCCACGCCCTGCGGCACATAGGGCACCAGCAGCACGCCCGCCACGGTGAGCACGCCGAAGAGGGCGACGAAGACGCCGAGCACGGCGCGCACGGATTCCTTGTAGGCTTCCTCTCCCGATTGCTCGAGGCGTTTGCTGAACACGGGGATGAGGGCGGCGTTGGCCGCGCCTTCGCCCAGCATGTCGCGCAGCATGTTGGGCAATTGGAAGGCCAGGAGGAAGGCATCGCGCGTGGCAGGGGGAACGAACGCCCCGAGTGCGGCGTCGCGCGCCAGCCCCAACACGCGGCTGAACAAGGTGCCCCCGGCGAAGATGGCCATGAAGCGCCCAATGGGAGCGCGCCCTTGCGTCGTCATGATGGTTGCACCTTCGCCCTGCTCCTGTTATTGCGAGCGGGATTGTAGCAAGGCAGGCTGCGGAATTATGAATTAAGAATTAGGTGGGGTGGCGAGTGGGGTAAAGTGCTGGAGTTCGGTGAGGCCGCGCGTGATGAGGATGCGGTAGCGGAGGGTGATGCTTTGGTTGGGGGGTAGCAGGTGTGGGGTGCGGTGGGGCCAGCTTTGGCCGAGGAAGCCGTAGTGCCGTATGAGCCAGCCGGGTTGGGGATAGCCGGGGTTGTCGGGATGCTGGATGAGGGCGATGCCGTTGCGAGGGGCGCCGGGGGTTTCCTTGAGTAGCAGGGCGCACCAAGGAGTTTCGGCGGTGAAGGCGTCGTTGGCGATGAGGCCGTCTTTGCCGAGGAAGCGGAAGGGGGAGTTGGACTCGTCTTCGCTGAAGAGGCCGCTGCCATTGGCCGGGCGAATGCAGACGCCGCCGTAGCCCTTGTCGCCGGTGGTCTGGCCGCCGAGGGTGAAGGGCGCGCCGGAGATATTTTCGAGGCGCAGCTCGATGTCTATGGCGCGGTGGGTTTCCTCGGCGGGCAGGAAGGTGATGGTGACGTGTTCGCGCAGCATGGGCTTGCCGGGTGCGTCGTCGAATATCCAGAGGTTTCGCACCTTGATGTAGGCACAAGTTCCAACTGCCGAAATCGGATCCGATTCTTCATACACCTGACGCGCACCCCTCAGGCTCCACACGTCCATCTCGCGGCCATTGGCCATGGCCTTGGGCCATGCCCAGAAGATTCCGCGATGGTGTACGTGGTCGGCGGGGAAGTCGTCGGTTAGCACTTCACCATCGAGCCCGTAGACAGGGTGCAGGTAGCCCGAGCGGCGAAGTGGATCGTTGTCCCGCCCCTCGCGCTGCACCATGCCGTAGTTGTAGGTGGCGACGGGCATGCCGTCCTGCTCGACATACATGCGGGCCTCGTCGGCGCCCACGGAGAAGCTTGTATAGTTTACTGTGTTGCAAGGCGGGTCGCAATTGCTGGCGAAAAGGGCGATGCTCGCGGCGATCAATGTAGCGCTCATCATCATGGCTGCGTATTCTCCGTGCGCCATACGCGGGCGGCGCGCACGGCTTTGTCTTTGCCATCGTGGGTGACGGTGAAGGCGAGGCGGTCTTGAGTGTAGTTGGGCAGGGGAATGCCGTCGAAGCGGCAGGTGGTTGCGTTGGAGGGGATGGGCTGGGTGAAGCGCATTCCGCCGATGGCGATGGTGGCCTGCGCGTTGTTCAGGGGTTTGGGCAGCAGCAGCTCGATGGTGTATTTGCCCGCGTCTGCGGCCACTTCCCAATGGGCAGAATCGCTGCCGTTAAAGTTGTCGGTGCCGCGCCAGTCTTGGGGGGTGAGCAGGGTTACGGGTTCCTGCATGGGGGCCAGCTGGATGCGCGGAGGGGCGTAGCCGCGCGTGCTAGATACGTCGGCGAACCAGGCCTCGTAGTCTGCGCGCAGGCGGGCTACTTCCTCGGGGTGCTGTGCTGCAAGGTCGGTGGTCTCGCCGGGGTCTGCGAGCAGGTCGTAGAGTTCCTTGCCGTCCACCAGCTTGAAGCGTTGCTCGATAACGGCGCTGTTCTCGAAGGCTCGGGGCACGTCGCCCCGGTGCCATTGCAGGAAGATCTGCCGGTCGGGCAGGGGCGTGTCGTCTTGCTTGATGCGGTTCCAGAGGGAGCGACCATCGAGCGCGGCGTGCGGCGGGAGCGGCAGGCCGAGGGCATCGAGCAGAGTGGGGGTGAGATCGATGTGGGCGGCGAGGTCGTTCACCACGCGACCGGCGGGGAGGGTGCCGGGCCAGCGGAGGAAGCAGGGCACGCGCACGCCGCCGTCGTATACCTGGCTCTTGCGGCCCCGCATTCCTGCGGTGTGGCGCTGTTGCTTCTCTTTAATTGCTGCGCCGTTGTCAGTCATGAAGAGCACAAGGGTATTTTCTTCGAGTCCGGAAGCGCGCAAGGTATCGAGAAGACGGCCAACGTTCTCATCGATGTTGGCGATCATGCCGTAGATACGTGCGGTTTCGTCGTCGAGGCCCAGGTCGCGGTAGGGCTGGGCGTAGCGGTCGTCCACGGTAAGGGGATCGTGGGGCGCGTTGTAGGCGAGGTAGGTGAAGAAAGGTTCGGCGCGGTGGGTGGTGATGTAGTCGATGGCGGCGTTGGTGAAGATGTCGGTGCAGTAGCCTTGATAGGGCTTCTCGACGCCGTTGTGATAGAGGCGGGGATTGAAGTAGCTGTTGTCCGGCGGGCCAGAGGGCTGGCTGAGTCCGCCGCCGCGCGTCAACAGGGATTCATCGAATCCTTGGTCCATCGCGCGCAGGGGGAAGCTATCGCCCAAGTGCCATTTGCCGAAGATGCCGGTGCGGTATCCGGCGGCACGCAGGCGCTCGGCCAGGGTGGTTTCGGAGGCGTGCATCATCGAGCGCCCGATGTAGGTATCCACCACGCCGGTGCGGTAGTTGTAGCGCCCGGTCATCAGGCTGGCGCGGGTGGGGGAGCACACGGGCGAAACATAGAAGCGGTCGAGCGCCACGCCGTTGTGGCGGAGGCTGTCGAGATGGGGGGTCTTCAGGTGGGGGTTGCCGTGGACGGAGAGGTCGGGGTAGCCCTGATCGTCGGTGATGATCAAGAGCAGGTTGGGCGGCGCGGCCCCTGCGGATGCAGCAATGGACAGCGCGAACGTCAGCATGATAGCAAGCCTGAGCATGGCACGATCTCCCCATCTGGATGGCAGTATAGCGAGAGGGGTGGGGAGGAGGAAATGGAACGGGACCAAGAGAGCGCGTCTCTTGGTCCCGGCGGGGTTGGGTTAGTTTACGAAGATTGAATCGATGGGGACTTCTTTCACGGGGGCGATTGCGCCGAGTGCGTTGAGGTCGATCTTGTCCTTCGCACCGACTACCGAGATTAGCTTGGGTTTCTTGGCGACGTGCTGTTGCTGGAAGTCGGTCATCAGTTGCATGGGGGCGTCCTTGATGATGGCGTAGCGGGCGGCGCGGGGGTCGGGTTCGAGGCCGAGGCGTTCCCACTGGCGGACGGCGCCGATGACGTCACGGAAGCCAATCTTGGCGGTGCGGTATCCGTTGATGATGGATTCGCGGGCGAGGGCGTAGCGTTCTTCGGAGAGGGGCATGTTGTCCATCAAGTCGATGAAGGCCTTGGTGGCCTCGACGGTCTTGTCGGCCTGGGTGGCAATGCCGCCGACCATCAGGTTCTGGTCTCCCTTGCGGTAGCCGGTGGCGTATTGCGCGCCTGCGGAATAGGCCAGGGCGCGGGCTTCCCGGAGTTCCTGGAAGACGAGCCCAGCCATGCCGCCGGAGAAGTAGCTGTTGAAAAGCTGCACGGCGGGGCTCAGGGTGTCGTCGTATTCGATGCTGCCGAACTCAAGGCGGATGCTGGCTTGAGCAGTGTCCTTGTCGATGAAGTAGATTTCCTGCGGTTCGGCAGCGCGCGCCTTGAGGTAACGGTAGGCTGGCGGGTCTTGCAGATCGTCCTTGAGCGGCATGGCCTTGTCGATAATCTTCTTCACCTTCTTCAACGGCAGCGAGCCGGTGTAGCTGATGACGTGCTTGTAGCCGAGCAGGTTCGTGATGACGGCGGTGAGCTCGTCGGTGGTGAGGGCTTGCAGGTCTGCGCTGGGCAGCATTCGCAGGTAGGGGGATTCCTGGCCGTAACGGTTGTATTGCACAAGCGCAGCGGCGAGGCTCTCGGCCTGCTTCTTGGCGTCTTCGCGTTCCTGCAAGGTGATGGCCTTCATCTGTTCGAGTGCCTCGGGCGCGGCCACGGGGCCAGAGAGCAGGGAGAGCAACAGCTCGACGGAGTCCTCGAAGTTTTCGTCCAGCCCGCTGATCGAGATGTTGGTCTCGTTGTCCCCGGCGGAAATGCTGAAGTCGGTGCCCAGCTTGTACCACTCTTTCTTGAGCTCGTCAGGCGCGAGGTCTTTGGTGCCGGAGAGATCGAGCAGGGGAACGGCCACGCCTATCTTCTTGTCCTCGTGCTTGCCAAAGTCCACGGTGATCGAGAAGGTGAAGATGTCGTTGATGGGGTTCGGCGCGTAATAGAGCGTGCGGCCCTTGGGGTCTTCGTCCTTGGTGTAATCCTTCGCGGGGTCCACAAAGACAGGCTCGATGGGGGTGGTGGCCATGGCCAGCACCTGCTTGCCGAACTCGGACTGGCGCGAGGGATCGATCTCGATGCTGGCAAGCGCGGGCTTCTGGATGTCGGGCACCGTGTGTGGCGCATCTTTGCGGTAACCGGCCACGTAGTTCGGGCCGAAGTATTGATTGGCCACGCGGACGATGTCTTCCTTGGTCAGCTTTTCCAGGCGGCTGATTTGGGCGACCGCGTCCGGCCATTCGATGTAGTGAATCCAGGAATCGCGCATGGCGCTGACGCGGGCGACGTTGTCCTCTAGCCCGGCCTTCTCGCGCTTCTTGAAGTCGTTGATGATGGCGCCGAGAATCCAGTCTTCAAACTCGCCGCGCTTGATAATCTCCAACTGGTCGAGCAGCAACTGCTCAACTTCCTCTAGGGTCTGGCCGTCCTTGGGAATGCCGTAGAGGTACTGTGCGCCGTAGTCGTTGTTGAACTGGGGATAGCTTCCTGCTTGGCGCACGCGCTGCTGCTGGTTCAGGTTCAGGTTGATGAGGCCGGCGCTGGCGTTGTCCATGATCATGTCGAGCAGCATGAGGGCCTCGGCGTCTGCGCTCTTGATGGCGGCAGTGCGGAAGGCCAGCAGCACGAACTCTTCGCCTTGGTAATTCACGGTGACGAACTCGCGGCCATTGAGCGGGGCTTCCTCGACCGGCTGCCACGCGGGCACGTCCTTGGGCTGCCATGCGGAGAACTGCGCGTCGATGGCCTTGATGGTGGCCTCGGGATCGATGTCGCCGCTGATGAAGACGGCCATGTTGTTGGGCACGTAGTAGGTGGTGAAGAACTTGCCGATGTTTTCGAGCGAAGGATTCTTCAGGTGTTCCACCTTGCCAAGCGTGGGCTGCTGGCCGTAGGGGTGTTTCTTGTAGAGCAGCTCCTCGACCGCCTCGGTGATGATGCGCTGCTTGTTGTCCAGCGCGCGGTTCATCTCCTCGTACACGGTTTCGAGTTCCGTCTGGAACAGGCGATACACGGGGCGCGCGAAGCGGTCCGCTTCGATCACCGTCCACTGGTCCATGCGGTTGCTGGGCAGGTCTACCTTGTAGACCGTCTCCTCGTGCCAAGTGTGCGCGTTGACCAGCGCCCCGCCGATGGACTTGTAGACGCGGTCCAGCTCGTTCGGCACGGCGAAGGCCCCGGCCTTCAGGGTCTCCTCGTTGATCTTCGCGTACAGCTCCTTGCGCTTGGCCTCGTCTGTTTCGGAGAAGTGCTGCTGGTAGAGCCGCTCGATCTCGTCGAGATGCACCTTCTCCTGAGCGTAGTCCAGCGTGCCGAGGGCCTGGCTGCCCTTGAACAGCACATGCTCGAGGTAGTGGGCAAGGCCGGTGGATTCGGCGGGGTCCTGCTTGCTGCCCGCGCGCACGGCAATCTCGGTGTAGAAGCGCGGTGACTCCGGGTTGGTGGTCAGGTAGACCAGCAGCCCGTTGTCCAGCTTGTAGATGGAAGTCTTCATGGGGTCGTCTGCGCTGGGCGGACTGACCAGTTCATACCCGGCATGGGCCAGGGGTGCCATCAGGCACAGGGCAACAAGCAACAGGATGCGGCAGGTGTTCATCTCGTACTCCTTAGGGGCAACAGGAACCGGGAGACATTCTGCCACGCGGGGAGACAGCAAGAAAACCTACAAACGCGCCGCCAGTTCCTGTTCCAGTGCCACGGCTTCTTCGTTGGCGGGGTCGAGGGTGGCGGCCTGTTGGGCGTGGGTGTGGGCTTCGTTGGTGCGGCCCAGGTGGTCGAGGGTGATGGCGAGCACGCGGTGGAGTTCGGCGTCGGTGGGGCGGAGGGCGAGGGCTTGTTGGAGGAGGGGCTCTGCCGCTGCGGATTGGTCAGCGCGCAGGTGGAGAATGGCGCGGTTGCGGAGGGCCTGGAGGTGGTTGGGGTCTAAGCGCAGGGCGAGGTCGAGGGCTGCGGCGGCGGGGGCGTCTTGCCCGGCGAGGGCGAGCACGGCTCCGAGGCCGGACAACATGCGGGCTTCGCCGGGTGCGGCGGTGACGGCGTGTCGGTAGGCGCGGGCGGCATCGCCGATGCGGCCCAGTTCGATGTATTGCTCGGCGAGTTCTTCCCATGCCTTGGCGTTGTCGGGTTCGCGGGCGGCTTTCTCTTCGCCGAGCGCGGCATAGAATTCGCGCTTGTGGTCGATGCGGTCGGCGGGCTTGTCGAGGGGGTAGTGGTGCACGGGCACGGGGCTGTCGTGGATCGGCAGGCCGAGCGCTTCGAGCGCGGGGTTCACCAACTCATGCACGGCCCCGGCGAATCGCACCTGGGGCAGGTTGGGAAAGAGGCGCACCTTGGAACTGGGGAACCAGCCGGGGTAGCTGCGAGCGAGGAGATCGCCGGGGGGACAGGGGTGGAACTCGGTGAGGTGGCGCTGGTCGGTGTAGTTGCGGGTGACCATGCGGTAGCCGCAGTTGGGTTCGCCCGCGATCTGCGCGCGCAGGGTCTCGAGGTCGTTGAAGGCGAGACGCTCGTCGGCGTCCATCACGAGAATCCACGGCGCGGTGCAGTGGTCGATGGAGACATTGCGCGCGGCGGAGAAATCGTTGCACCACGGGAAGGAATACACCTCTGCGCCGTGCGCGCGAGCGATGCCGATGGTCTCGTCGGTCGAGCCGGTGTCCACCACGACAACCTGAGCGCCGAGGGGGGCGAGGCTTTCGAGGCAACCACCCAGTTGCGCCGCCTCGTCGCGCACGATCATCGCAACGGAGAGGCGGTTCATGGGGTGCTCGTTATTGCGCGGTGGCGGGTTCGGCGGCGGGTGTGGCGATGTCTGGCGTGGCAAGGCCGGACGTGGCGGTCAGCGGCGTGGTCACCTTGGTGATGCCATCGGGGCCTACTTCCACTTCCTGAATGGTGGTGCCCGCGTCGATGCGGGCCTGCATACTCTGCACGGCCTTGAGCGCAAACTCGCGCAACTCAGGTTCGGGGAAGGAATCTGCCGCCGACTTCAAGGCTTCGAGGGCGCGGGGGTCGGTGAGGAAGCCGAGGGTTTGCACGGCGCGGCGTCGCACGTCCACGTCCCATTCGGGGTGGGCGAGCGTGGCGCAGAGTTGTTCGATGGCCTGGGGGGCGGCCTGTTCGGGCAGGCGACGGATCATTTCCTGTCGCGATGCGTCGTGTACGGCGGGGTTGTCCCAATGTCCCTTCAGGCGCGCGACTGCCTCGGGGCTGTTTTTGGGAAGCAGCGACAGGAAGGCGGCAATGGAAATAAGGGGGTCGTCGGACTCCTGCATTTCGAGGAGCTTCTGCGTGGCGCTTTCAGTTTCGAGGCTGCCGAGCAAATCGATGGCCACGCGGCGGGTGTAGGAACCCTTGGTCGGTCCGGCCAGTTCCACAAGGAGCGCCTCGTGTTCCGGCTTGATCTGGTCGCGCAAGGCAGCCAGCGTCAGCACGATGGACTGCGGCGTGGGGGTTTCCACGTCTATCTTCTTGAGCAGCGGCGCAATGCCCTCGGCCCCACGCACGGAGATGTCCTGCGCCACGGCGTGTGCCAGTTTGAAATCAATCTGGTCCTGGGGCGCAGCGACCAGCTGATCCCACACGGTAACCAGTTGGTCTGGCGTGGCGGGGGTGCCTTCGGGCGCGGCAGGCGTCTCCGCCTTTTTGCCGCCACATGCAGTCAACATCATCGCCGCCAACACGACCGCCGCCACGGCGGAAAGATAACGCTTCATGGATCGCTTCCCTCAATTGCGGCCCCGATAATCGCGGCCAGTGCAGGCGCGGATGGTAGCACAGCAAGGGGCGGTTTTGACAGGGGACAAATGGCGGAGGGAGGGGTTCTTGGTCTTGTGCCTGGCGAATGGATTCCGTATTAATCCGACATTTCCGCCAGCGCATCGGCATCTACTTTGTCTTGTGGGCGTTGGGTTGAGCGCTTATTCCTTATGAGCGCATCACGCCCAATAAAGGAAACATCGACTTTGCCGTATCTCCCGCGAACGAAGGAACTCTTGGCATCAGCAAAGGCAACGCCATCAATACGGTTGAGAAGGTCAACGCGGCTTGGCTCGATGCCAAAAACCAACACATTACCCATGGTTGTAAATGCCGAGTCTGGCAGGTTTTCGCGCTCAAACCCGAACGCGACCAAGGTTGCCTGCAAGCGCCCGATGTTCTCCGGGGTTGCATCGAAGAAGATATCGATATCCTTGGTGAACCGGGGATGGCCGTGAAAGGCCACGGCGTATCCACCAACGATCAGGTAATCAACTTGGTTCTCTTCGAGTAATCGAAACAACTCTTCGAAGTCGGGATGGGTATTCATACAAGAACTTTCCCGCCTCCAGGCGTAGTTCCTCGACGGCATCAAGACGTTCTTCCGGAGTGCGGCTCTGCCAGTATTTTCTGTCGCTTTCCGCCTGTGCGGCGTGCGTGGTTATGGTCAGTTGCTTGCTCATGCAATCCAGTCTACCCCGGCCCGTTTATTGGCGCAAGTGCGGAATGCCCTTTTGACACCTCCTGCGCCCGCGTGGGATAGTGCGCGGTCTGAATCGCAACTTGTTTGGGAGGAACTTGTCATGGACGTGCCATTCATCTTTAAGAACGATACCCTAAAGGGAAAGGTGGCGGTGGTTACTGGTGGTGCCAGCGGCATTGGCTATGGCATTTCGCATCGGCTGGCCATGGCGGGGGCGGATGTGGTGGTGGCGAGCCGTCGGCTGGACCTTTGCGAGCAGGTGGCCAAGGAGCTGCAAGACCAGCATGGCGTGCGGGCGATGGGGATATCGCTGAACGTGCGGGATTCGGAGCAGGTGAACGCGGCGATGGACCATGCCGCCGAGGCGATGGGCGGGTTGCACATTCTGGTGAACAACGCGGCGGGCAACTTCTATTACCCGGCGCACAAGCTGAGCGACAACCAGTGGAAGGCGGTGCTGGAGATTGACCTTTATGGCACGTTCTTCTGCAGCCGCGCCGCGCATAAGCACTTGGTGAAGGAGGGCGGGTCGGTCATCAGCACCAGCATGACCCTGCACCACCAGGGGTGGGTAGGCATGGTGCCCGCGTGCGCGGCCAAGGCCGGCATCGACGCGATGACGCGCACGCTGGCGCTGGAGTGGGCGCGCTTTGGCATTCGCGTGAATGCAATTGCACCCGGACCCATCATCACCGAGGGCGTGCAGAAGGCCTTTCAACTGGGCGGCGACTTCGCCCAGTTCGCCGACACCATCCCCTTGCGCCGCGCGGGCGAGCCGGAAGAGATTGGCAACATGGCGGTCTACCTCGCCAGCGGCGCGGCCTCGTGGATCACGGGCCAGGTCTTCGTGGTGGACGGCGGCGAATCCCTCAGCCCCCGTCGCGCAGGCATCGACCCGGACGCGCTGGACAACATGGTCGAATTAATGGCGCAGCAGCGGAAGGGGTGACCCTTACTCCCCGCCCTTCCCAATCGCCCATGATGCGCCCGGAAGTTTGTTGAGGCGGAGGGTGTGGAGGAGGAAGGTGCGGTCGAAATGGTCGAGGAAGGGAAGGAAGCGCAGGGCGGAGAGGTAGCTTAGGCCGAGGGCGGCGGCGGCGGCGATTGCGCCCGCGAGGTTGGGCAGGTGGCCGGTGTTTCCGGCGAGCAGGGCGTCTATGCCAATGCAGGCGAGCCCCCCGGGAATGCACGCCAGCGCGGGCCAGAGCAGCGCTTCTTTCATTACGGTTACTAGCGGCACATGCAGGTGCTTGCGCACGTGCAGGAAGAACCATGCGGCGGTGGCGACCATGCCTATAGAAGTGCCCATGGGGATACCGTAGAAACCGATGGCGTAGAACAGGGTTACCGACGCCACCACGTTGACGCTCATTGAGATAAGCCCGGCATACATGGGGGTGCTGGCGAGTCCCTTGCCCAGCAGGATGTTGATGCC
>JBIKMR010000281.1:0-5548 GCA_044359155.1 Candidatus Hydrogenedentales bacterium
TTTCAACCTACCCAATAAATTAAGTGATCGCTTCTTGTTCCCTCTCCCCCTGGCAGGGGGAGAGGGTTAGGGTGAGGGGGTAACACGTAATATCTACAAGCACTTGTTGTGGCGAGATATCCTTCCCCTTACCTGCCCTGCCCGCTGCCATGCAGGCTTTGCCGAACCGCCTCGCGCGGGTGGGCAAAAAGCCGTCGCCATTGGTAGAACACATGAATGCTCCACAGGTGCGGCCACACGTGCGGGTCGCCCGCCAGCAGCCGCTGCGCCAGGCGTTCCACTTCCTCGGCATTCACGATTTCGAGCGGGTCCTCGCTCACCGCGTCGATGGTTTCCTGCATGGCGTCGCGCAGGCTGCCCTTGAACCAGTCCTCAATCGGCACGCCGAAGCCCTGCTTGGGTCGCCAGCTAATGTCCTTCGGCAGGTGCTTCTCCGCTATCTTGCGCGGCGGCAGCTTGGTGTGGCGACCCCGCAGTTTTTGCCCAGGCGGCAGGCTCAGGCCAAACTCCACCAGCCGATGGTCCAGCCATAGGAAGCGACCCTCAATCCCAGCGGCCATGGTCAGCTTGTCCCCCTTCAGCATTAGGCTATACGGCACAAAGTTGTGCAGGTCGGCGTATTGCAGGGTCGAAAGCCCATCCATGCCAGCATCGTGCGCGTCGTCCAGCAGCCCTTCAAAGAACGCGGCAGAGCGCAGCCCGGCGTTGCGTTCCTGAAACACCTGCGACAACAGCCGCCGCTTCGCGTCTTCCGGGTTAACGCAGAACCACCCCATATACCGCTCGGCAGGAGGCAGCGCGGAATAGCGCGTAAACTTCTCCGCTCGCCGCCCCACGTTGCGCCCGCCCGGCAAGTGTTGCAGCGCCTGGAATGCCGCCGTCATCGGGCCATTGCGCAGCCACGCGGGCACGCGGTTATAGCCATCGGCAAAGCGGTCCCAGTAATAGCGCGTGTACCCCGCAAAGCCCTCGTCGCCGCCATCTCCGCAATGCACCACGGTCACATGGCGCGCCGCTTCCTGGCAGAGCTGGTAAAGCGCAATCGTCGGCGCGTCGGCCAGCGGTTCTTCCAGACTCCACAATACTTTCGGCAGAAGCGCCAAGTGTTCAGGGCGACACGGAATCTCGGTGTGTTCAGTGTGCAGGTGGCGCGCTACGGAGGCTGCGTATCGGCTTTCGTCGAAAGCGCCGCCACCAGGAAAGGTGCTGCAAAAAGTCTTCACCTGGTGACCTGTTTCCTGCGACATAAGCGCGGTGATGAGACTCGAATCTACCCCCCCGCTTAGGAACGCCCCCTGCGGCACCTCGCTCATCATGTGCTCGCGCATAGACTCCGCCAGCAACCCCTCCAGTTGTTCGAGGTTCTCCCCTTCGGAAGCGCGCTGCACTCGCGTATCCACCGCGGGCCGCCAATAGCGCCGCTGTTCAATGCGACCATTCTTCACCCGCATCCAGTGCGCGGGCAACAGGCGGCGCACATCGCGAAACATGCTGCGTTCGCCAAATATGAAGGAAGAGAAATAGTCATACACCGCAGCCTCGTCCAGCGCCTCATCGCATTCCGGGTCCAGCAACAGCGGCTTCGCCTCCGATGCAAAGCTGAAGCTGCGCGGGCCGTGGCGATAATAGAAGGGCTTGATGCCGAACCGATCACGCGCACAGAAGAGGGACTGGTCGCGCGCGTCCCAAATGGCAAAGGCAAACATGCCCCGCAGGCGCGGCACGCAGTCCGCGCCATATTCCTCATAGGCGTGCAACACCGCCTCCGCATCGCAATGGGTGCGGAAGAGGTGGCCCTTGCCCACCAGTTCCTCGCGCAATTCGCGGTGGTTATAGACCTCGCCATTGAACACCAGCCAAACCTGGCCATCTTCATTGGCCATCGGCTGGTGGCCGCCTGCCACATCGATGATGCTCAGCCTGCGGAAGCCCAGCCCAACGGGGCCAGCGAAGTGGAAGCCCTCGTCATTCGGACCACGATGCGCCAGCAGCCGCGTCATGTCCTCGACCAATGTACGGTCGGGGCTGGCCCCGGAATCAAACATCAGCTTTCCGCAAATACCACACACGGCGCAAGGTTCCCTTTCGTGGGGGCTCAGTGGATTGCAGTGTAGCCGTTGCGCATGGGGCGAGCAAAACGCCCAAGCAAACCGGCGCGATATCGCGTATAATCTCACGAGGAAGTTTTCAGATTATTCGGGAGGTAGCTGTGATGAAGGCATCAGGGTTCTTGTGTGGGCTGTTGGGCATGGCGGCAGCGCTTGGCGCAGGGGCAGCACCCGTGGAGATCTCCGGCATGTTCTCCGGCGCGCAGGCCAAGGGCGGCGCGGGGGAGACCCGCTTCCTGGTATCTGAAGACGGCGTCGCCTCGCTCGCTGCTGCCGCTGGCCCGGTGTTGCTGCGCAATGCCCCGCTACCCGGTGGCCTGGCCGATATCACGCTTGAGCCTTTCAGTCCCTTTGCGGATGATGCCACGATCGTATTGAAGGGCGAGCACGCAGACGTCCGCCTACCGCTTCCCGATGCAGACTATTTCCGTGGGGAGACCACCGACGGGCAGGCTGCATTCCTCCGCGTTTCCTCCACGGGTGATCTCTTCGGCATGGTGGGTGGCGACGGCGAGGCCGTGGTGCTGAAGTCGCAGGACGGCGAAGGCTATTCGCGCCCGGCACAGGGAGACGAGCAAGAGGCTATCTGCCCCGGAGGCATCGTGGTGGCCGACACGCCCGAGCCCATGCCTTGGGAAAAGAAGGCGGACAAGGGCGGGCTGTCGGAGTTCCGCATCTTGGTGGACATGGAGAACCGCCTGCTCCGCAGCATTTTCGCGGGAGACGAGACCGCAGCCATTGCCTACGTGGGCGATCTGTTTGGCGTGGTCAGCGCGGTATACCAGCGCGACGCGG
This sequence comes from Candidatus Hydrogenedentales bacterium, assembly GCA_044359155.1. Taxonomy (GTDB): domain Bacteria; phylum Hydrogenedentota; class Hydrogenedentia; order Hydrogenedentales; family JAEUWI01; genus WGMK01. Next base: position 2,904 of record JBIKMR010000281.1, read on the forward strand.
GTATCAGCCTGAACATTGGCGACTTGGTGCTCTGGGGCACGCCTGCCACTTTCGAGTTGCCGCTCGTCAGCAGCGTCAGTCCCACTTACAACAATCTGCTCGACGCATACCGCACCTTCGACAACACCCGCACTGGCTACCAGCGCCACCTGTCACACCTGCTGTCGCTCAAACTGCCCAGCTATGGCTCTACCGTGGGCCTGGCCTTTGTGGGCTCCTTGTGCAGCAACTCTGCAAAGCAAGGCTCTTCCACACTCAACGGGAAGGCCACGGCCTTTGACGCTAACACCAACGAACTGGACCCCATGACCGTTGCCCACGAGATTGGGCACAACTTCAACTGCTCCCACACGAACACCAGCACCATCATGGACGCGGTGTCCAGCAATTTTCTTTCGTTCAGCTTCGACGCGGGCTCTATCGCCTTGATACAGAACCGGGTAGCCAGCGCGCCATGTTCCTCGATCAACTTCGAGCAATGCGCCCCCGATTCCCTCTACGGGCAACGGCCAGTCTCTGCCACGCCCGCCTTTGGCATCACCAAGGTGAGCGATATTGCAGCATCGAATGTTGAGGTCTTCGACGAGTTCAGCGGGGCCACTGCCCCCATAGGCCGCGTGCGCTGGTGGGAATACGAAGGTGGCTGCACCCGCGCGCCGCAACAGTTCGAGATTACTTTCTACCCCGACGATTCCGGCGAGCCTGGCGTGGCACAGGCCAGCTTCGTGCTCGAGGCCACCCCCACGGATTCGCCGCTATCGCTCGAAAGCAGGGGCCTGCTGGAATATGAAGCCACCCTGCCGGAGACGGTCAGCCTCACCTCAGGGTGGGTGTCCATCGTTGGCACCGGCGATGCCGATTGTTCCTTCGAGTGGGCAACGTCCATCGTGGGTGATGGCGACTGCCTCACCTCCACCGGTGGCGGCGCTTTTGCCGTGGCCTTGGGAGACATGGCCTTCTGCCTCATGCCCTCTGTCGATGTGGATATCTTCCCCGGGCTGGAATGCCCGGCAGGCACAGTCTACTCGCAGCCGGTGGACCTCGGCGGCAGCCCCTTCAGCGTGGCCAACCGCTTTGCCAGCAACGAGGGAACGCAGCGCTACTATGAATCCTTCACCGGCGTAACCGGTGCGTTCGACCGCGTGGATTGGTGGGGATGGGAACTCGACGCGACCGACCTGGAATGCACCCGCACCCCCAGCGAATTCGAAGTCAGCTTCTTCCCGGCGGGCAACTCGCCCGGCACGGCGATTGAAACCTACACCATCGTTCCCACCCGCACAGCCGTCCCCGTCGATTCCATACCCACGCTTTTCCAATACACGCTGGAACTGCCCGAGCCCCTCTCCCTCACCGAGGGCATCGTGCAGATTCGCGGCATTACCGACACCGCCTGCAAATTCAGCTGGGCCTTGTCCAACCAGGGCGACACCCGCTTCTCCTTCATGACCACCGGTCCAGGCTTCTCCTTCTTCAACGACCTGAACGGAGCCTTCTGCCTTTCCTCCACGCCGCTGCCCGAGGGCGAAGGCGAGGGAATAGCCGAGGGTGAAGGAGTGGTAGAAGGAGAAGGAGCCCAGGAAGGCGAAGGCACTGCCGAAGGCGAAGGCGTACTTGAGGGAGAAGCAGAAGGTCTGCTCGAAGGCGAAGGTCTGCTCGAAGGCGAAGGCTCCATCGATGGGGAAGGCGTGGCGGAAGGTGAAGGTGCCATCGAGGGAGAGGGTGCCATCGAGGGAGAAGGCGAAGGCGTGCTCGAAGGTGAAGGTATCACGGAAGGCGAAGGCCTTGTTGAGGGCGAGGGGATAAGTGAAGGCGAAGGAGTTGTCGAAGGTGAGGGGCTAAACGAAGGCGAAGGCCAGCTCGAAGGAGAGGGCGAAGGATTGCTGGAAGGCGAAGGGATAAGTGAAGGCGAAGGCGAGCTGGAAGGAGAAGGTGCGCAGGAAGGCGAAGGTGTCAGTGAGGGCGAGGGAGAAGGCGTGTTGGAAGATCCCTTCGAAGCCCTGCTGTTTACCTTCGCGTCGGCGGAGACGAGTGGAGATGCGCTGGTCTCGCTTGCCGAGATTGTGTTCCAGCTGCCCGGATTCACCCAGCAAATGCTCGACGACGCAGATGCCAACGGAGACGGCCTGCTAAGCGTGGCCGAGCTGCTCGAGGCCAACGGCGTCCACGTGATCAACAGCGCCGACTCCAACGGCGATTTCCTGCTGAGCCTGAACGAGCTGCTGCGCGTCATCCAGTTCTACAACGCCGGCGGCTACGCCTGCGCCACCAACCCCGGCGCCACCGAAGACGGCTTCGAACCCCGCAACCCCCAAGGCACCGATCCCGCCTGCTTCCTCCACGCCCTCGACGCCGACCAGGACAACACCCTCACCCTAAGCGAACTCCTCCGCGGCATCCAACTCTTCAACTTCGCAGGCTATCAATTCTGCGACGGCTTCAGCGAAGACAACTTCTGCAAACGGCCTTAGTGCGGGGAAAACAGAAACAAGAAGCCCGCCCCCCGAAGGGGGCGGGCGTAAAGATTGGTACGAGATTAGCAATATTGTGATCCATTGTTTACACAATACTGTTGTGGGGTGCCTACTTTGCAACCAACCTTTCGCTGTGTTTGCGGATCAATGTCGCACTGCCATCCGTTGCCG
>JBIKMR010000282.1:0-5534 GCA_044359155.1 Candidatus Hydrogenedentales bacterium
ATGGCGCACACAGCGCGAATGGCATCACGGCGATATTCATGGCGACGGGGCAGGACGTCGCGAACGTGGCGGAATCGTCGGCAGGAATCTTCTTTGCCGAGCGCACGGAGGACGACGCGCTGTACATGTCGATCACCATCCCGTCGCTCATTGTGGGAACCTATGGCGGCGGCACGGGCCTGTCCACGCAACGGGAATGCCTGGAGATACTGGACTGCTACGGCCAAGGGAAGGTGAATAAGTTCGCCGAGATTGTGGCGGCCACGGTGTTGGCGGGCGAGCTGTCGCTGGCAAGCGCTATCAGCGGGCTGGACTGGGTGAGCAGCCACGATCAGTACGGGCGGAACAGGCCGTAGGAATTGCGGATTTAGGGACCGATGACCGCTTGCAGTTGCGCGGGCAGCAGGGTGAAGGTGGCGGGTAGCATACCGAGTAGTTCGCCGTCTGCCTCTACTTGGACATGCTCGGTGGATGTGGCATGGACGCGAACGGCCTGCCGGTATTTCACCACGTCCGGGCGATCCATCATGCGGCCCGTGTAGATTTTGTGCAGGTTGAAAAGTGCATCAAAGAGGCCGATGCGCCCGTAGATGTAGACGTCGGCCTTGCCGTTGCCGAGCTGGGCATGGGGCGCGCTGCGCATTCCGCCGCCATCGTAGCAGCCATTGGCAACAACAATGTCCATGATGCGCTGCTCGATCACTTCGCCGTCCACTTCAAGCAGCACGGGTTTGTTGCGGTAACTGATCACTGTTTGCAGGGTTGCGATGAGGAAGGTGGTGAATCCTCCCCAGCGCTTGCTGCTGCGCTCAGCGCGGGCCACCACTTCTCCGCCGGCCCCTGCGCGGGCGATGTTCTGGAAGTACCACGTCTCCCCCACGCCACTGCGGCCTTGCAGTTCAAGCTGCACCACGTCGATTGCTTTCGTCTTCCACTTGAACAACGCGGCAACGGCGGCCTCCTGCTCGCGTGGCATGTGGAGCGAGCGGGTGAAATCCGCACCCGTGCCCAAAGGCAGGAAGGCGACGGACGCGTCGGGAGCGATGGGCGCACCGTTCTCGAAATACCCGTTCGTCACCTCGAAGTGGGTGCCGTCCCCCCCTGCGCTGATGATGCGGCGGTATCCATCGCGCAAGGCGGTACGGGTCAACTCGATGGCGTGCCGCTGCGAGTGGGTTTCAAACACGGCCATCGGCCCCACATGGTCGCGCAGGGAAGGTTGCCATTCCATCCATACGCGCGCAGCACGCCCGCGCCCGGCGGAGGGATTGAGTATGACGGCGGTGGGAAGTTCGGCGGGCATAGTGTGTACTGAATTGATTGCCGTCGTTATGGGTCAGCGCAGCAGCGCGTTGAATCCCGCCTGTTCAAAGTGGTGGTCGGTGGTGAGGGCGTCGGTCAGGCCGAGGCGAGACATTACAACGAAGGAGGTGCAATCGACGAGAGACCATTGCTTGTCAGTTCGGCTGCAATACAATGTCGCGCCTTGCTCAAAAGTATCATCATCTGCCGACAGGATTTGAACATCTTTATTGGCTTCGAGCCGTTCGAGAAACACTCCAAATCTGGAGCGCTGTGGGAACTTGCATAAGGCGTTGCCCACTTCAGCCAATACCCAACGCGAGGTTACTATCGCTCGGTCCACATCCCGGGTATATTTGATCGCTGCTTGATGATGTTTGTCCGTGTCCAGCCACAAGGCAAGGAAGTACGCCGTGTCCGCAAATGCTGGTTCCATAATCACGGCTGTCCATAGAGATACTTGTCGTGATTCTCCGAGAAATCTGGAGGCGTATCCTTGACAATACCTGCAAACTCAAGCAAGTCGGCAAGCGTGCCTTTCTTGTCTGTTGACTTCGGGGCTACTTCCGGTTGAATCGCCAACACGAAGCAAGTGACCTTGCTTCCCTCTGGCAGGGTAACCGCCTCATCAAGCACTATCGCGCCGTTGTGAATCTCACCCTGGTATGTCATGGCTTGGCTCCCAAGTTCTCTGGCAATTATAGCACGGCCCTGCCTGCTACACCCGCACTTCAGACCTGCCGCCCAGCAGGTCGGCGTGGCGTTCGAGTATGGGGTCAATCTCTGCGGCGATGAACTCGTCCACCTGTTCGGGGGCGCGGCCGATGTACTTGGACACGTCGAGCGTGGCCATGATTTCCTCGAGGGTCATGCCCACGACGGGGTCACCGGCGAGGCGTTCGAGCAGGTCGTTCTCCTTGCCGTGTTCCTTCACCTGCGCGCCTGCCAGGTGCGAGTGCGTGCGGATGACCTCGTGCAATTCCTGCCTATCTCCCCCACGCTTCACCCCCGCCATGATGATATTCTCCGTGGCCATGAAGGGCAGCTCGGACCACACGCGCTTCTCGATCACCTTGGGGTATACCGCCGGGCGCTCCATCACGTTGAGGTAGAGGTTTAGGCAGGCGTCCGCCGCGAGGAAGGCCTCGGGCAGGCTGAGGCGGCGGATGGCGGAATCGTCGAGCGTGCGCTCAAACCACTGCGTGCCGCTGGTAAACTGGCTATGCAGGGGAGACACCATGAGGAAGCGGGCCAGGGCGCAAGCGCGTTCGCAGCGCATGGGGTTGCGCTTGTAGGCCATGGCACTGCTGCCCACCTGGGTGGTCTCGAAGGGCTCTTCAATCTCTTTCAGGTTCTGCAACAAGCGCATGTCGGTAGCCCATTTGTGTACGGACTCGCCCACGCGCGCCAGTGCTTGCAACACATGGGTATCCACCTTGCGGGGATAGGTCTGCCCAGTGACGGGATAGGAAGAAGCAAAGCCCAGCTTCTGTGCCACCAGCTGATCCAGCTTGCGCACCTTGTCGTGGTCCCCGTCGAAGAGTTCAAGGAACGAGGCCTGGGTACCGGTGGTCCCCTTCACCCCGCGACACCGCAGTCGCGCAATGGCAGACTCGATGTCCTCGATATCCATCACCAAGTCTTGCGCCCAAAGGCAGGCGCGCTTGCCCACGGTAACCAACTGCGCAGGCTGATAGTGCGTGAAGCCCAGCGTGGCCAGGGCGCGGTGTTCCGCCGCGAAATCGCGCAGGCGCGCCAGCGTGGCCACGGCCTTGGCCAGCAACACTTCCAGCGATTCGCGGATGATGATGAGATCGGTGTTGTCGCCCACGAAGCAACTCGTCGCGCCGAGGTGGATGATGGGCTTGGCCTTGGGCGCAATGTCGCCCAGCGCATGGATGTGCGCCATCACGTCGTGGCGGGTCTTCGCCTCATAGGCCTCGGCCTTGGCAAAGTCGATGTCGTCAATATGCGCGCGCAGCTCGGCAATCTGCTCATCGGTAATCGGCAGCCCCAAGTCCTTCTCCGCCTCGGCCAGCGCCAACCAGCAACGACGCCAGGTGCTGAATTTTTTCTGCGCGCTCCAGAGTTCGGACATCTCGCGCGTGGCGAAACGTTCAACAAGGGGGCTGGTGTAAACGGTGTAATCGTTGCTCATGTCTATTTCCATTCCCAAAAGGGATTACGCATCCTGCACATGCAGCTCAAACGAGCTGCCATTCGCCACGGCAGCCACGGCGGTTACCGCGTTGGTGCGGTGTGCGAACACGCCGCCGTTGAAAAGGAAGTTGCAGGCCGAGGCCGCGTCGGTAAAGTCGCACGCGCCGCCCTGCTCGGGCTTGATTGAGTTCTCTTCATACGTGGCCACGTAGGCCTGCTGGCCGGGGTAGAGGTCCAGCTTGCGCACCTCGATGCCGTCAGCGCGCACCGTGGCCAGCCAGGCCTCGTCGTTCGCCTGATCCACCACCGCGCTAATGCGCGGGGTGTTGTAGTCGTCCTTCTCATAATCCATGGCCAGACTGCACAGGGTGAGCGCCTCGCGGGCGGGCAGGCCCAGCGCCAGCTTGTCCGCTATCGGGTCGGTCTGGCTGCCATTGGTGGCCACGGCAACCGTGCCGTTGCGCACAATCCGCACGCAGTTGTAGGCAATGTAGGGGTTGCGCTGGATGTCCACCTCGTGTCCCGGCTTGGGCACAATGGCCACCCGGGCATCGCCCGGCACCGCCATGCGGTTGGGAAACGAACGACTGGACACGCGGTACAGCGCGGCCAGCTTGCCCTGGGGCGTGCGGGCTACGCACACAATTCGACCTATGTACATGGGGATTTCCTAGGTGAGTTAGAGAATGAAAGCATTATAAACGATGGTGACGGCAAAGGGGAATTTGGCCGCAGATAAACGCCGATGAACACCGATGATGCAAAAGAGAACATGAAGAGAAGGTGTGTTATCATCGCAAGGGAATTGGGGAGACGCTTTGCCTTGAGTTCACCGAACGACAGCACAATTCAGCCCAGCCGGGACATGCTTGGCGGGCGCTATGAGGTGATCCGTCCGCTGGGGCGCGGGGGGATTGGCAAGGTCTTCCTCGTGCTCGACAAGCAGACCGGGAACGAGCTGGCCCTCAAGATGCTGCGCTCGCGCTATCAGGAAAGCGAACGGGCCATCAAGCGCTTCGAGCGCGAAGTCAGCGCCCTGCGCCAGCTTACGCACCCCTGCATCGTGAAGATTCTCGACGTGCAGAAAACCTCCGAGCACTTCTTCTACACCATGGAATACGTGGAGGGGAAGAGCGTGCGTAAGTGGATGCAGCAGCGGGGGCGGCTTGAGTTCGGTTCCGTCGTTCGGGTGCTTTCGCTGATGGCGCACGGGCTGGAGCACGCCCACACGGTGACCGTACACCGTGACATCTCCCCCGAAAACGTGATGGTGATGAAGGACGGCTCGGTGCGCCTGCTGGACTTTGGCCTGGCCAAGTTGGCCGACGTACACCAGAACCTCACCATGGTCGGCGTGAGCCTGGGCAAGTTGGCGTACATGTCTCCCGAGCAGCGCGCCAGCGCCACCGATGTGGACTGCCGCGCCGACATCTACCCCCTCGGCGTGATGTTCCACGAAATGCTCACCGGCGAACTGCCCCACCCCGCGCACAAGTTCTCCGAACTGCGCCCCGATCTCCCCATCGAGTGCGACGCCTTCCTCGAAAAGGTGATGGCTGCCGAGCCCAAAGACCGCTGCGCCAACGCCCGCGAATTCCGCCATGCCATCGCCCAGCTCTACGACATCTACAAGGCCCGCCTGCAACTGCTGAAGAACCAGCCACCCACCGTGAAGATGGCTGCTTTCACCGACAAGCCCACCACCCTCGCCGCCCGCATGCGCGGATTCGTTGCTCGCCTGCTGGGCCGCAAGCCCGCCGTGCCGCAGACCAATCTCTTCTCGGGGGACACGGCCCCCAGCAGCATGGAGAACGTCCCCTCCCTCGCCACGCAGGATGAGAACTTCAAATCTCAAGATGGATGATCGATACCATGAAGAACCCTTGAGTGGAATCCTTGGCAACGCGCTTGGAGTGGGTGAATGACGAACTGCGGGGCTGGCCTGCAAACTTCAGCGAAGTGGACCTGACGCGGGCACCCACGGCCCGGCTCGTGTTCTGCTGCGGAATGCGCCGAACATGTGGCCCTGACCGCGCAGAAGTATCTGCAAAAGGCAGAGCCCGTGGTGGGTA
>JBIKMR010000061.1:0-18483 GCA_044359155.1 Candidatus Hydrogenedentales bacterium
TGCGCCAAGCCCACACACAGCACTGCCCCCGCCAAGGAAACACTTGACGCAAGACCACGCAAACCATTTAGGTTACTGCACATGCACCAAAACTCCACCCCGCACCCGGCAGACCCATACCGCCCATGCACTACCCCTCTATTCTAACCCACCCCCCTCAAGATGTCACGGCGTTTCGGGATTCCCTTTCGCCCTTTCCGGGCCAACCAGCTTAGACCGCAGGCAACTGGAAGGGAATCGAGAATATCTGCCAATAGGGCTTGCCCGCGTAGTTTTGGTAGGCGGGGTCACTAACGCCTCGCGGGTCTGGGCCGCAGAAATAGAGGGTGCCGCCATCGGGCGACACCGCCAGCTTGGCATATTCGCCACCGGAAGTGAGAAGGGTAGCCCTGCCAAAGTCATCCTCGCGCAGACTTACCACAAAGATATCGCCACTGGTGATGCCGAACAGGAACTGGCCCGAAGGGTGCCAGCGCAGGCCGCCGTCGATACCCACAACTTCGGTGGGTAGATTGGTTACTTGCCGTGGGGGGGCGCTGCCATCTGCGGGAACAACGAACAACTGCTGCTTGCCGTGTGCGTCTTTGCCGTAATAGGCGACGCGGGTGCCGTCATGCGAACCACGAACCACGCCCTCGGCCCAGCCTTGGGTCAGGCGGCGAACGGTGATTCCTGCAGGGGGCGTGGGATAGCGATCGGGGCCGCCTGCATTGGCGGTGGTTATGTCTACAGATGTGGGAATATCCGCAACGAAGAGGGACTGCTGGTAGCTGCCGTCCGCCTCGCGCACCTGCCCGATGAAGGCGCGCAGGGTTCCCTCGGCATTCACCCAGGAATCTCCCCATGCCCGCTCTATCTCGCCGGGCTTGGCCGTGCCCTTGGGAACCACGGGCACGATGACGGCGAACCAGTGCGACACACCCTCGGGCGCGTTGGGGTGGGCTTCAAGGTAGCCGATGGTGCGGTCGTAGTGCGGGAGCAGGAAATCATCGTAAGTGAAACCAATGCGCTGGCCGTTTCGGGAATACTCGTGCCGATGCGTGCCACCCCTGTGCGCGCCGGGGGTGGTGTCGTGGTCGGTGGCCACATCGCGCGCGTCGAGCCAATGCACCTCGCCGGGGCGGTCGCGATAGACCAACGCCCCGCGCCGGTTGGGCTTGGCATAGGGCCCGCGCTCGGCCACTTCATGCAGCAACGGGCCGTGGATGAAGATGAGGTTGCTGCCGTCGGGCGAGAAGGAAGCAGCCCCGACGCCGGGCGCGGCCTGGGCACCGGTCTGGTAGGCGGTGATTTCGTAGAGCGGCAGCTCTTCCTTGGTGCGCGTGTCGAGCATTCCAATCGAAGTGCAGTGTTCAATGGCTGGGCCAATGGTTTCCCGCGCGTCGAACAGCACGTAGCGCCCATCCGGGGCGAAGTTGTCGTTGTTGTCCAGGTCATGCCCGCGCGGGCTGAAGGTCCATTGCGTAATGGGAGGCAGGGGATCGGAAAAGGCAGGCGGGGTGATAGACATGGTGAGGGCTCCGAGGGCGAGGGCTGAGAAGGATAAATGGTTGCCAAGCATGGTTAGTGGTCCGCCGTGGTGGATGGGCCTGATGCCCGATTCGCCTTGCCACTTGCCTTAACGCCGCGCGCAGGAACACTGGGCGTTACTGCGGCTGCGTGAAGTCTTCGCCCTCGGCGGTCTCGGCTTTTTCGGTATACTCGAACGTTACCGTCTGCCCGCGTTCGAGTACAAGCAATTGCTTGCCATCGCTGATGGTGAGGTTCTGCGAGGCGGGGCTGTATTCGCTGGCATACCATTGCCCCATCACCGCACCCCCGAGTCCCACGCGCTGGTTGATGATTGCGCCATCGCTGGTCTCAATCATCAGGCTAAAGAGCGGGTCCTGGCCGTTGCTGTCCAGCACGCCCTGCAACTTTGCGTTGGCAGTCATCACGCCTGGCGGCTCGGGCGCGGGGGGCGCGCCCCCCTGTTCTGGACCCCGTTCGGGTTCTGGGGCGGGCACAGGTTCTGCGAACTCGGGCAGGTTAAACTCCTGGTTGCGCTCGTAGGCACCGCCATACCCCGATGCAATCAGGCGTGCCCGATAAGTGCCGGGCTCGAGTGCATAGCGCACCATCTTGGTTTCACCGGGCTGCACTTCTATCACCGGGAACCGGTCGGACGTGAGGATGCTGCCCAGCGTCTGGCCGGGGCGGGGCGCTTCTTGCCGCAGGGTGTAGTCTTCCCATGACAGGGCCTCGCCCACTTTCTTCTGCAACACAAAGCGCACCGGCTCGGGCACCCGTTCGGGGCTGCCCCCCAGCCAATACGTGCGGTTGCCGCCATTGGTCACCGGCACGGCCACGTCATAGACGCCGGGCTGTTGTGCAGAAGCTGCCGCCTGTGGGGGCATCAGTTCCGGACGACTGACCAACAAGCCCGCGCCATTGGTGACGATCAGGCTGATGCACGCGACGGCAATCAGCGCAGCAGCCAGCGGCAGCGAGCGCAACCGCTCGACCTTGGCCAGGGTGACCGATGCCGACAGTCCCATACCCACCATGGCTGCAGCGTAGAGCAGCATTCCGAGGGTGAGGAACCACTGCGGGTTGGTGCGCATCAGCCCGCCCACGGGCGCAAGGCTATACCGTGCAAGCTGAAGCGCAAGCACCGACAGCACGGTGACCGCAACCCATATGCCCAACAACGTGAGACCCCGCGCCGCCCGGTTGGGAATGAGCGCCGCGCACACAAACAGCACCGAGCCCAGCAACAACACCAGCATGAGCAGGGTGAAGTTGGCCAGGTTGCTACCTTCCTGCCCGGCGGCAAAGGGAAGGAAGGCCGTGGCAGAAAGCGCGAGCGCAGACAACCAGCCCACGCCATTGTCTACCAGAGAATTGTCCTGCGAGCGCTTGTTCATGCGCTTTATGAAGGTGTTCTTCACCACCGGCACTTCGTCCGGTCGCTCGGCCTGCACGCCCTTGCGCCCCAGCACCTTGCTCTCGTTCAGGTCGCCCTGCGCCTGAAGCATCCGCTGCTCCACCTCGCCATAGTGCCCCGGCGTCAACAAGCCTTGCTCCACGCTCGCCTGCGCTTCTTCCAGGTGCGCGCGTATCGCGCGGGTGTCGCTCTCGCAATCCTGTATCAGCTGCTCCACGCGGCCCCGCTCAAACTCGAGGTGTACCCGCGCGCGCTGCACGCGGGCGTCCGCATCGTGCAGCAGGCGGCGCGCCTGGGACTTGTCCACCTGGTCCTCGCGTTGCATCCGCTGCAAACCCTCGAGCTTGCGCCGGCCCTCTTCGCGCTCGGTCAGGGCGTCGCGCAGCGCGTTGAGCCGCGTCTGCAACACCGTGGGCGCTTCGCCCGTTTCCACGGGGAAGCCCACTTCCAGCGCCGTCACCGGTATCTCGTCGTAGTTCAGGTCAACGAACCCGCCTGCAAGGAAGGGGTCCGCCGTGTGCAGCCAGCCGGTAAGGTTCACACGGCGACGCTCGAGCCGGTCGCGCCGGATGCGCAGCGGCGTCACCGTGTCCACGTATTCCTCGTAGGACAAGTCCCCCACGCGCAGGGCCAGGCTGGCGCGGGCTATGCGCTCGCGCATGTCGCTGAGCTGATCGGTCACCTCGTGCAGGCGCTGCCGCAGCTGCTCGTCCAAGTCGTGGCGCGCATTACGCACCAGCGCCCGGTAGCCCATCAGCGCCGTCTTCTCCCGCGCACGGTCGGTGTCTTGCCCAGCCTCGCGCAATACGTGCAGCCGCTCTGCAATCTTGCTGTCGTAACTGCACAGCACTTGCAGCGGGCGGAGGGGATCAATTGGGGGAGACTGCGCGGTATCGCCATCATCGCCCAGCACCAGGTCCTGTTCGGGCAAGGGCTCGCCACCCCGGGCCATGGGGTTTGGCCCCGAGTCACCGCCGTTGCCCCGCCCTTGGGCGGGCGCGGCGCGGCGCAGAAATTCCGGGTGGTCGCGCAGGTAAAACTCGGTGGTGCCCGCAGGCACTTCGTCCAGCCGGGGAATGCGAATCTTCTGGCGGCACGCCACGCACTTGCCGGGCCGCCCATGCATAGACGGCATCACCCGCATCTTCTGGCCGCACAGGCAGAAAATACGTAACTCTCGGCGCAGTTGTGTCTTTGCCTCGGCCATGGCCGCCTCTTGTCTGATACCACTATACCCGATCACAACACTGGCGCAAAGCACCTGCGCCTCGACTGCATCATGCCAAAGTGCAACGCGGTGGCAGTAAGGGTAGGGACGTGCATCAAACTAAAGGGAACCGCACCATGAACATCCGCACCCTTTCCCGTCGTGAATCCTGGATGACCGATGCCGAGTGGCGGCACGCGTTGCGCCACCGCCGCGCCATCCTCCGGGACTTTGCCGAGCGCGAAGTCCCCCTCACCGTCTTCATCGCCCTGCGCCTGCACGCCTACCTGTTCGCGCTCATCCTCACGCAGCGCACGGAGAATGCCATCCTGGTTCCGCTCAACGCGAATGACTCCCTGCCCACCATCACCGCTGAGCAGCTCGAGGCCCTCACCGCCGGGCGCGACCGGCTCTTGCGACTGCTTTCCGAAATCGAACACGGCCCCAAAATCGCCACGCCTGAACCCGCTGACGAGCCGCAGCCTGAACCGGTGAAAGAAATTGCCACGGCATTCCCCATGACGCTGCTTGAAGAAGCCGACCCGTTCGTCCTGCCTGACTTCGGCTATACGCTCAACCGCAAGCAGCGCCGCGCCCTCGCCCGAAGGGCGGCGTAGCTGTAGTACCGTATACGCTACTTCTGGCATCGGGCTTCAAGGATTTTCGATTGACAGACTGGCAGGTATTCGTCAATTTGGGAATGCCTGATTCTGCGGTCGGTCTTGTTTTGCAAGGATTTACTGAACCCCTCTGGGGCGACACGCATGGCATGGAATCTGCTGCTAGGGAATCAACCAGGAAACTGGCAGCAAACCAAACCAGCAGTGCCCCTGTCGGGTGTTCCGGCAGGGGCGCTCGCTGTTGGGGGCTAGTGGGTGCTGTCGCGCATGAGGCCGAATTGTTCTTCGCAGAGGGCGCGGTAGACGCCGGGCTGGGCGATGAGCTGGGCGTGCGTTCCTTCTTGCACCTTGTGGCCATCTTCGAGCACGACGACCTTGTCGCAATCGACCACGGTGGAGAGGCGGTGCGCGATGACGAGGGTGGTGCGGCCGTGCATCAGTTTGGCGAGCGCTTCCTGGATGATGCCCTCGGCTATCGAGTCGAGGTTCGAGGTGGCCTCGTCGAGCACGAGAATCTTGGGGTCGCGCAGGAAGGCGCGGGCGATGCTCACGCGCTGTTTCTGCCCGCCGCTGAGGGTGACGCCGCGCTCGCCGATGATGGTGTCGTAGCCCTCGGGCAGGTCATTGACGAACTCGTCGACGTGGGCCATGCGTGCGGCGGCGAGCATGTCTTGCTCGGTGGCGTTGCGGCGACCGTAGAGGATGTTCTCGCGCACGCTCATGTTGAAGAGGATGGGGTCTTGCATGACGAGGCCGATGTGCTGGCGCAGGGAATGCTGGGGCACGTCGCGTATGTCCTGGCCGTCGATGCTTATCGCACCGTCGTGCACGTCGTAGAAGCGGGGCAGCAGTTTCATGAGGGTGCTCTTGCCCGCGCCGCTGCGCCCCACGATGGCAACAGACTGCCCCGGCTCGGCGGTGAAGGACACGCAGCAGAGCACGGGCGAGTCTTCGCGGTAGGCGAAGGTGACGTTGTCGAAGGTAATGCGGCCCTCATTTACGGCCAGCGCCTTTGCTCCGGGCTTGTCGATAATATCGGGGGCCACGTCCATCAGGGCGAAGACGCGGTCCATGGCGGCCAGTTGCACCTGCAACGCCGCGCTCGCGTCGGCCAAGCGGCGCATGGGCAGGTAGAGGTGGGAGAGGATGCCATAGAACGCCAGCAGTTCGCCGAGGGAGATGCGCCCGGCCATGACAAGGAAGCTGCCATAGGACAGCACAATCATGGGGCCAAGCAGGGTGAAGAATTCTCCCAACGAAATGAGCCACACCTGGATTCCCACGCGCCGCATGACCTTGTTGAAGTAGTCGCGGTGTAGGCGGAAGAAGCGGATGCGTTCGCTGTGTTCACGCACAAATGCCATGACCACGCTCTGCGCGGCGAGCTTCTCGTTCACTTCGCCGGACAGTTCCGACATCTGCGCCAGCACGTCGCGCGACTTGGCGCGCAGGCGGGGGTTGAGGAAACCGAAGGTGAGCGCGTAGAGCGGCAGGGTCGAGAGACTGACGAGCGCCAGTTGCCAATCCCACACCACAAGGACGGCCACAACGCCGACGAGGAAAATGAAGTCCACCGTGAGCGACATGACCCCTTGGTCAAGGATGCCCTGCGACTGGTTGATGTCGTTGATGACGCGGGAGGTGGTTGAGCCGCTACGCTGGCGCTGGTGGTATTCCATGCTCAGGCGCTGCATGTGCGCGTAGAGCGCTTCGCGTATGTCGAAGATGGTGCGGTTGCCCGCCAGCTCGGCAAGGTAGGTGCGGAAGTAGGCGGCGGGCATACGCAATGTGAAGGCCGCCACCAGCCCGGCTATCGCCAGCCAAAGCCGCGAGCTTTTCACTTCCGGGGCAACGTCTGCAGTGATCACGAAATCGGCGATGTAGCCCACGCAGATGGGCAGCGATAGGGCGAGGGAGAACTTCAGCAGCCCGGCCAGTATTGAGCCGGTTATCCAAAGCCAATAGGGCCGGGCGTAGCGCAGGAAGCGGCGGAATGTGGGTGAACCGAGGGGCATGGCAGGAAGTATATCACGCCATAGTTTCGGGCGTTCCTTATGCGGGCCATTCGCCGGAGAACACGTCGGTGGCGGGGCCTTGCTGGTAGACGCAGCCGTCTTCGGCCCACTCGATGGTGAGCTCGCCGTAGACGAGGTGTACGCGCACGCGGCGGTCGGTGCGGCCTGTGATCATGCAGGCGAGCGAGGAACCGCAGGAACCGCTGCCGCTGGCCATGGTGATGCCGCTGCCGCGTTCCCAGATTCGCATGACAATGTTCCCGCGATCGACTACGTTCACAAACTCGACGTTGGTGCGCTTGGGGAAGCTGGGGTGGTTCTCGACAAGGGGGCCGAGGTGGGAGAGGTTGACCTTGGTGGCGTCATCCACAAAGAACACGGCGTGCGGGTTGCCGATGTTGGCGCAGGTGACATGCAGGGTTTCGCCACCGATCTCGATGGCTTCTTCCAGCACTTGGCCGGGCGCGCCGAGCATGGGGATGTCTGCCCGCTCGAAGCGGGGCTGGCCCATGTTGGACCGCACGGAGTGTACCTTGCCGCCCGAAACTTCGAGTTGCAGCTTGTTCGGCCCGGCGAGGGTGTCCACCACCAGTTCCTGCTTCGCGGTCATGCCGCGCTCATACACATACTTGCCGAAACAGCGCAGGCCGTTGCCGCAGGTTTCCGCCTCGCTGCCATCGGCGTTGAAGATGCGCATCTGGAAATCGGCGGTGTCGCTGGGCAGCACGAGGATGATGCCGTCTGACCCAACCCCCAGGTGGCGGTGGCTCATCTGGCGGGACAGCTCAGCGGGGTCGTCTATGGTACGGGTGGTGCAATCAATGAAGTGGTAGTCGTTGCCCAGGCCGTGCATCTTGGTAAAGGGAATGCCCATCGTTACTTCTCCCCGGCGGCTGCGCCCAGCAGCGCGCGCTCGATAAACATAGACACCATGTCGCTGTACGATATGCCCGCCGCTGCCGCTGCTTGCGGATAGAGCGACGTGGGCGTGAGCCCCGGCACCGTGTTGACCTCAAGCCACACCGGGCCTTGGCCGTCGATGATGAAGTCGCTGCGGCTCCAACCACGGCACCCCACAATCTCATGCACATGGGCGGCCATGTCCATAATCTGGCTGGTTAGCGCGGGGGTCAGGTTGGCGGGGGTCACCTCTTCCGTGGCGCCTGCGGTGTACTTGGCGTCGTAGGTCCAGAAGGTGCCAGGATCGCGCGGGATGATTTCCGTGATTGGCAACGAACGAAGCAGGCCGCCGGGCACGGCATCGAGCACGCCGCACGTAACCTCGCGCCCAACGATGCGGGTCTCCACCAGCACGCTGCTGTCGTGTTGCAACGCCTCGTGCATGGCGCGGCGGAAAGCGTCGGCGTCTGCCGGAACCGAGGTGCCCAAGCTGGAACCGCCGCGCGCGGCCTTTACCACGCAGGGGTAGCCCACGTCGCGCCGCACGGCGTCGAGTATGGCCTCGGGGTCGGCCTCCCAGGTGTCACGATCCAGAGCGATATGGTTTGCCACGCGAATGCCTTGGCCAGAGACGACTGCCTTGCAGCGGACCTTGTCCATGGCCAGCGCGCTGGCGGCGCAGCCGGAGCCGGTGTAGGGCAGGCCGAGCGTGTCGAGAAAACCTTGAATGCGCCCGTCTTCCCCGAAGGGACCATGCAGCGCAATGAACACACAATCCGCCGCACGCAGCGCACCCACGGCGTCGAAGGCCGAACACGGGGGCCGGTCGCCCACGGACCAGAGGCCGTCTTTGCCGATGGTAACGGGCAGCCCTTGGTATTTATCCGGGGACAGCGCGGCCAGCACGCCCGCGCCGGAGGAAAGGGACACGTCGTGTTCGGGGGATACGCCGCCCATCATGACGGCAATGGTCTTCAAGCCAGACAATAGAGGTCTCCAAACAAGAGGAAGGGATGGGGCGAAATTGCCCGTCAAGAAGGGAATCCACGGGGGTAGTCTGAAGTTCCATGGAAGCCCGTGTCAAGGTACCGGGCATCGTGCGCGTTGCCGTATTTTCTCTCCGTGTGGAACAATGCCCTGCCGGAACACGCCGGATGGGAACGCCAATATGAAAATATCTTCACGCTGCGACTATGCCTGCCGGGCAATGCTGGAACTGGCCGGGCGCGCGGCCACCGAGCAGACCATGACGGCGCAGGAGATTGCCGAGCGGCGCGACATTCCCGAGAAGTACCTCGTGCAAATTCTTTTGCAGCTCAAGCGGGCGGGGCTGGTGCGCAGTGTGCGCGGGGCGCAGGGGGGATACCGGCTAGCCGAAGCGCCGGACCGGGTTTCGGTGCTGCATATTGTGCAGGCGATTGATGGGCCGATTGCGGACCAAGTGCCGGGGAGGGAAACCAGCCCGGAGTTCCACGCGATGTGGAGTGGCGTGTCGCGCGCGATACACGACGAGCTTGGTGCGGTAACTTTGCAGCGCCTGCTCGACACGACAGCCGCGCAGGAGATGTATTACATATAGCAAAGCAAGCGGAGAAAAAAAGAAGCGGCGGCTGGTTTTTACCAGCCGCCGCTTGTGTTTCAACTAATGATTAGCTCAGCTGGCGAAGTCCCAACCGTCTTCCGTGGTGCCATTGCGAACAAGGACCACGTCGAGGTTGAAGAACTGGATGGCGCGGAGCAGTTCGCTGAGGCTGAGTACGCCGTCAACGCCATCGAAGTCGATGTCGTGGGTGACGCAATCGCCTACGCCGAACTCGCCCGTGCCAGCGCCGGTGGTGTAGCCGTCTTCAACATTGCCCGAATCGCAGCCGTACTCACCCGCGTTATAGAACTGGATGAGGCGGAGCAGTTCGCCAAGACCCATCTTGCCGTCTTCGTCCGTGTCGCCACGGTGGAACTCGACTTCACCCTCGCCCTCGACGGCTTCGCAGCCTGCCGGCTTCACGTTGGTGTCGAGCACGGCGGCAATGTAGGTTGCGGAGTCCAGCCCCTTCACGTTCAGGGCGTCAAACTCGCCGCCCTGCGTGCAGCCATCGCCGTCGAGATCTCCATTGATGCTCAGGATGGCGTCAAGCGTGATGTAGGCGTTCGGGTCAATCCCCAAGCCGAGGATGCCATCGGTGGCTTCCTCAATGAAGGTGAGAACCAGCACGGCCACGGCAATCGAGTTGGCGTCACCCAAGGTGACGTAACCTGCAAGCAGGATGCCGATGTTCGGCACAAGCTCGGCTGCGCGCAGAATGATCTCGTCGCGCTCTTCCTGGGTAAAGCACGCTGCTTCGCCTTCGCCATCTGCTGCCCCTTCGCCGCAGACTGGAAGCGCGTCGCCAAGCAGCAATTCAAACAACGGAGCAAGCTGTTCCGGCGGAACGCCATTCAGCGTGCCCAATGCAGTTGCCTGGTTGGCGGCAAACGTGGGGCCAACATTCGCGGCGTCCACGCCACCCGCTGCAAGAAGGCCAGAATACGCGCCCGGGTTGTTGATCAACTCGGCAAGCACGGCCAACTCGAATGGACCGTCAAGTATGCCGTTGGGCCCAGGCAACTGGTCGGCAATGCTCTGCTCTTCGCCTTCGCCCTCGAGCACGGGCAATTCGCCGTTGAGGTCGGCAACCTGGCAGGCCAGCAGTTCAAGCAGGGAGATGTCTTCGCCAAGCAGATCGGCAAGCACCGGCCCGATAATCGGGTCACTCACGATGTTCGCAAGCTCGTCCTGCAACGCGCAGAAGTCTACAGGCTGCGGGCAGTCTGCGGTCTCGGGGTCGAGGGCAGCGGCCACATAGGCGGCGGAATCCGGCGTTTCGCCGAGCGCTTCAAACTCGGCACGCTGCGTGCAGCCGTCGCCATCGGCGTCTTCGTCCGCGCTCAGGATACCGTCAAGTGTGGTGTAGGCGTTGGGGTCGATGCCCAGGCCGAGGATACCATCGGTGGCTTCTTCAATAAAGGTAAGCACCAGCACGGCCACGGCAATCGAGTTGCTGTCGCCAAGGGTGATGTAACCGGCAAGCAGCACGCCGATGTTCGGCACAAGCTCGGCAGCGCGCAGGATGATCTCGTCGCGCTCTTCCTGGGTGAAGCACAGGGCCTCGCCTTCGCCCTCGCCGTCTGCCGCGCCTTCGCCGCACACCGGGAGGGAGTCACCAAGCAGAAGCTCGAACAAGGGGGCAAGCTGTTCCGGCGGCACGCCATTGAGTGTACCCAGCGCGATGGCCTGGTTGGCGGCAAAGGCTGCGCCCACGGCGGTGGCGTCCACGCCACCATTGGTGGCGAGGTCGGCGTAAGGACCGGGGTTGTTGATCAACTCTGCCAGCACGGCCAACTCGAAGGGGCCGTCAAGCAGACCATTCGGTCCGGGAAGCTGGTCAGCAATGCTCGGTTCGCCTTCGACAGCGCCTTCGCCTTCCAGCACGGGTAATTCACCGTTGAGGTCGGCCACCTGACAAGCAAGAAGCTCGAGCAGGCTGATGTCTTCGCCGAGCAGATCGGCAAGCACTGGTCCGATGATGGGGTCGCTGACGATTCCGGAGAGCTCGTCTTGCAGGGCGCAGAAGTCAACGGGGCCAGCCACGTCTCCTTCGCCTTCACCCTCAACGACGCCCTCGACAACACCTTCACCCTCGCCTTCGAGAACGCCTTCGCCTTCACCCTCGGGTTCGCCTTCGACCGGGCCGCCCTGAACTTCAGAGCTGTTGCCCACGCTAATGGCGGGGTCGCCGGTGGTGAGGCCGAGCACAAAGATCGAGTAAACGCCACCATCGCCAAGGGCGATAGCGTCGGGCGAGTCGATGAGCACCACGCCATTGTCGGGCGTGCGTACCGAGGCGCGGAAGTTCTGGGGCGCCACTTCGGTGTAGGCCGAAGGCGTGCCGTAGGTGAGATTGTCAAAGAGCGGCGTGTCGCCCAGCGCATCGCTGTCCTCGTTGATGTCCACGGTGGGGGCATCGGGCGAGAGATTGAACGCGCGAACCTTGGCGAAGCCAGCGGTTCCGGGTGTGTTGTCGTCGAGGAACACGCTCACGTTACCAACGGGAGCACCCTTGGCAAGGCTGTCGTTGAAGACAATGGTGTAGGAGGCGCCAATTGGCAGGAAGAAGCTGTTGCTGGCAATGATGGTGCCTTCGCAGCCATCGCCTGCAGCCACGACTTCGATGTCGTAGAAGCCGCTGACCAAGCCACCATATTCGCCGATCGTGCCAAAGGCAAAGCCGCCTGGATCAGTGACTACGGAATTGTTCAGGCAGACATCCACGTTGCCAAACGATGCTGCGCCATGCACAAAGCGCAGGTTACCGAGGTTGACTTCACCTTCGATAACGCCTTCACCTTCACCTTCGATGCCGCCTTCAACGATGCCCTCGATAGTTCCTTCGCCTTCGCCCTCGGCACCGCCGCCGCAGTCATCGAGATTAACGGCAATAGTATCAGCGCCACCGACCACAGCAATCACAGCGCCGAATGCTTCCTGAGCAGCGGTAACTTGGTCTTGCTGGGCAGGGGTCAACGTGATGCTGACGGGCGTACCGCCCGTGCCATCATCGATGTTGAAAATTTCCTCGAGTCCACCGGACTCCGTGAGGGCAAAGATGCCTACGGCAGTGGGGCTAGCTACGCCCTCATAGTCAACCGTGACAAAAACATTTCCGGTTTCGGAATTAAGCTGTACGTCTGCCGTTCCGGTTGCGGAGGTTTCCGAGGGCGGATTCAAGGCCGTCGCGCTGAGATCTAATCCGCAGAGATATGCGAAGCCGTCGGGACGTCCGATGCAAGGACCGAAGCTGGCTGCGATGGTGTCTGTGGCGCCCACCACGCTAACCAATACGCGCTTGCCTTGGTCCAGCGAACCAATAATGGCCGTAAGGTCGGCTTCCTGCAGGATATATGTGACAGGGGAAGTTGGGTTAGCCCCGGCGATATTTACGATCTCCGTGGCGCTCGAGCCTTCGTCGCTGAAAAGCCCGATACTGGCGATATCAGCAATACCGGAGAAGGTTATTTCCAGCGACAATTCTCCGGAAACGTCGTCAAGAAATAGCTCGAATAATCCGTTACCCACGACGTCGAGATCCGGCGGCTCAGCGGCGGCGCCAGTCAAGCTTTCCGTACAGATAGACACGGGCGCGGCTGTCGCACTCTGCACGAAGCCGATCGCCATCGCTCCTGCCAGCGCCAACGAGAGCGCTGCTTTCCAAGGTTTCCTGGTGATTAAATTCATCACGTAATGTCTCCTTCTCTCTGTCTCGGCCCTACGGCGCGGCGACATTTCTCTTGCCCAATTAAAAACCCGGCGTTCTCTCCCACGCCTTGTGGTAACGAACGCCCCCTAGAATCTACGCATTGCGCGACATGTTGGCTTTGGGCCATGGCGCGCTCCGGTTTTTGCCGGATACCCCTGTATCACCTCGTACGAATCTGCCGAACCATGGGCCTTCCTGTTTGACGGGTAAGCCCATTACGTCCACTGCGGTCCATCATACTGCCGACTGCTTCTGGGGTCAAGTGTTTCCTCTTGGGAAGGGGAGCGTCAATAATATTATTTGTTTCATTTTACTTATTTTTAAGTCTGCTCTTGAATAGCTGTCTTTACTTGGGAAGTCGGTTGCAGGGTGGGCGATTGCTATGCTACATTCCTTTTCTTCCGCATGTTGGGGTGGGCCCCGGATGCGGTTCCCTGCCTGGGTCAGGCGCACTACTTCGATTCTATTGCCGGAGATTTCCAGACGTGCAAAGTATTATCCGCAAGCACCGGGTGCTATTTGGTTGGTTGATTGTGTTGCTTATCGGTGTGCCCATGCTTTTCTTCGGGGTGCCTTCGTTCCTTGATGGCAACCCTAACGACGTAGAAGATCCGCCCATCGTTGAGGTTGGTGGCATTCCCGTAAAGTCGTCGCAGTTCCAGCGGAATCTGGACTCGATGGCCAAGTCTCGCGCGACGGCGGACAAGCAGCCCACCTTTGCCGAGCTGGATCAAGAAGGCGTGGTCGGAGAAGTTCTCGATCAGATGGTCAATTCCGCTTTGCTGGATGTGGAAGTGGAAGCACGCACCTTTGACGTTGCCCGCGAGAGCCTGGTGAAGCAGCTTCAGAAGGAAGCTATCTTCAAGAACGAGGCGGGAAATTTCGACGCGGAAGCGTGGAATACGTGGGTGGAATCCAACGAAGAAGCGGGCATCAACTGGAAAGAGTTGTACAATGACTTGGGCAAGGAGCTTTCGCGCCAAGCCTACTTGGACCTGATTCGCAAGCCGGGTGCCCGTGTGCTGGAATCGGAGTTGGACTACCAGCTTACGGATGACTACACGAAGATCAAGGTGCGCTACTTGCAGGTGCAGCCGCCCGTGGCCAACGACAGCCCGGAGCTCCGTGAATTTTACGACGCGAATGTCGAGACTTTCCGCCGCCCGGACGCAAAGAACGCCTCGTATGTCAGCTATTCCCTGCGCGCCCCGAAGCCTGCCAAGGCCGACGAGTTGGTAGCACAGGCGCGCAGTGGCGCTGATTTCAGCACGCTGGCCAACGAGAACTCTGAACTGAAGACGGAGAACGGCGGCGACATGGGCTGGCGGCGTGAGCGCGACCGCGAGCTGGAACACCGCAAGCCGATGTTCGCACTGAAGCCGGGTGAGGTGAGCGAACCTATCGAGGGGCCGAATGGCTTCTACATTTACAAAGTCGAAGAAGAGCGCCTTGTGGATGACGTGGGCAACGTGATTCCTGCGGAAGCCACGGAAGAGGCCAAGGCCGCCGGTATTCGCGAGCAGCACGTGCGGCAGATATTCCTTCAGTCGCTGTTGAGCGAAGAAGACAAGACCGCCAAGACGGCGGAAGCGAAGGTGCTTGCCGACAAGGCCGCCGAGATGGGCAACCTGCCTGCCGCTGCGGCGGAGCTTGGGTTTGAGCTGAAGCAGGTGGGCCCCTTCACGGATAAAGATACCGAGATTCCGGGCATCCCCACGGCGGACGTGTCGGAGTTTCGCAAGGCCTTTGGCGACGAAGCCATATCGGACTACAACGTGATTACGGCACGCGAGAACGTGTATGTGGCCGTGCTTGATGGCAAGGTGCAGGGTGAGATTCCCGCCTTCGAGGAAGTGATTGAGGAGGTGAAGACTGCCTTCATGCGCGACTCGGACAAGTACAAGGATCGCGTGAAGGAATACGCCGACAAGATTACGGCGGGCGCAAAGACACTGGAAGAAGCCAAGGCACTTGTGCCGGACATGACTTCGCAAGTGGCGGAACTGGACTTCTTCACGCGCAAGGAAATGCTGTGGCAGCAGCAGTTCTATGTGGCCCCCACGCAGATTTATGAAGAGATTGGCCGCGACCCGATTGGCACCATGGGAGGGCCGTTCAGCGATTTCCGCAACAACACTTACTTCGTGGAACTGGCCGACCGTCAAGCCCCCACGGATGAAGACAAGGCCAAGTGGCCGGAAGAAAAGAAGCAGTTGCGCGAGCAGATTGCGGCCCGCAAGGGAATGCAAATGCTTGAAGATTACGCCGAGCACCTGCGCGAGACGAAGCTGCCCGAGCTGAATGTTGCCTTCAACACTGACCTGATCAACCAGATCGTGGGACGCGACGTGGTGGAGCCGACGGTGGACGAGACGGCCAAGGCGGCGGAAGAAGCGGCGACGCCTTCGGAAGCGGTATCGACCACGCCGACGGCGACGCCGGAAGCCATTGCCGCGCCCGCTACGGATGGCGCGCCCGCAGCTGCGGAAGCAACGCCCGTTGAAGCCGCCCCGGCGGAGGCTGCTCCGGCTGCGGAAGCGCCTGTTGTTGAAACCCCGGCTGCGACCGAAGCCCCGGCTGCACAATAATTCTACATTTGCCGCCCCGCTCGAATGGGCGCGGCGGAGATGCTTGAACAGTGAACCTGAACGAACAGCAACGGGCGGCGGTTACTGCGCCGCCCGGCCCGGCGTTGGTGCTTGCGGGCGCGGGTAGCGGCAAGACGCGCGTTATCATCGAGCGGCTTGCCCACCTGATAGACGAACAGGGCGAAGACCCGCGCGCGCTGCTGGCAGTCACCTTTACGAACAAGGCCGCAGAGGAGATGCGCTCGCGCCTTTGTTCCCGGCTGGGCGTAGAGAAGCTCGACACTTGGATGGGTACCTTCCACTCCTTCGGGCTGTACATCCTGCGGCGCGAGATTGACCGGCTGGGCCGCCCGAAGCAATTCACCATCTTCGACGACGCCGACCAGTTGTCGCTGGTGAAGCGGCTGGTGCGCGACCTTCCTACGTCATACGACAAGGTTTCCCCGCGTTCGGCGCTGCACTACATCAGCCGCCTGAAGCAAGACGTGGCCGCGCCTCCCCCACCCGAGGAACAACTCGAGGGCGAAGAAGCCACGATGCGTCACCTCTGGCACGGCTACCACGATACGCTCCACCGCGCGAGCGCGGTGGACTTCGACGACCTGCTGGTGCTGGTGGTGCGGCTGCTGCAAGAACATCCAGACGTGCGCGAGAAATACCAGCGGCGCTACAAGCATGTGCTGATTGACGAATACCAGGACACGAACCGGGCGCAATACCTGATTGCCCGGAACCTGAGTGAGGGCCACGGCAACCTGTTCGCCGTGGGCGACGAGGACCAGAGCATCTATTCGTGGCGCGGCGCGGACATCAACAACATTCTCGATTTCGCGCAGGACTTTCCGAACGCGAACGTGTTCCGGCTGGAAGTGAATTACCGCAGCAGCAAGGCGATTCTCGACGCGGCGAACGCGCTGGTGTCGCGCAACGTGAACCGCTTGGGCAAGACGCTGCGGCCCGCCCACCCTGAGGGGCCCGAGGTGCGGTTTGTGCAGTTGGAAGACGGGCTCGACGAGGCGCGCTTTGTGGTGGAAGATTTCGCCAAGCAGGGCATTGAACCGCGCTCGGTCGCCATCATGTATCGCACTAACGCGCAATCGCGCACGATAGAAGAAGCGCTGTTGGCCAAGGGCATCCAGCCGCGCGTCATCGGCGGCATCCAGTTCTACAAGCGCAAGGAGGTGAAGGACCTGCTGGCGTACTTGCGGCTGATGGTGAACCCGGCGGACGACGAGGCGCTGTTGCGGATTGTGAACGTGCCCGCGCGGGGCATTGGCACGCAGACCATTGAGCGGATTGAAGAGTACGGCAAGCTGCGGAAGCGGAACCTGTTTGAGGTTATGCGCGACTTCGAGCACGACGACTCGATGCCGCAGCGCGCGCGCGACGCGTGCATGAAGTTTGTGCAGCTGATCGACGACCTCGCCATCCTCACGCGCACGGAGAGCCTGTCGAAACTGGCGCGCACCGTGTCGGAAAAATCCGGCTACCGGCAGGCGGTGGAGCAGAGCGACGAGCGGGACTTCCGGGATCGCATTGAGAATATCGAGGAGTTCCTTTCCGGCTGCAAGCAGCACGAGCAGCGCAACCCCGACGCGAAGCTGGAAACATTTTTGCAGGAGCTGTCGCTGGCATCGGACTCCGACGACCTCGACCCCAATGCACCCGCCGTTACGCTGCTTACCTGCCACACGGCCAAGGGGCTGGAGTTCGACCACGTCTACCTGGTGGGTTGTGAGGAGGGGCTGCTGCCGCATGGCATGGAGTTCGACAACAGCCGCGATGTGGAGGAAGAACGCCGCCTGTGTTACGTGGCCATGACGCGGGCGCGCAAGAGCCTGGTGCTTACTGCGGCACGGGCGCGCATGTTGTATGGGCGCACTGATGAGTCCCGCGAGATATCGCGCTTCGTGAATGAGGCGGGGCTGCTGGCGGCCAAGGCCGCGCCGAAGGAATCCGGTGGGCTACGCATGGGCCGGGCGGCCCAGCCGCTGCCGCAGGCGGTTGCGGTGGACAGCATCACCATGGGCACGCGGGTGCGCCATGCGCGCTTTGGCGATGGCGTGGTAATGTTTACCCAAGGCAGCGGCGACAAGCTGAAGGCCAAGGTGCGGTTCGATGTGGGCAACCGGATGGTGATGCTGATGATCAGCGCCGCGCCGATAGAGGTAATTAAGAAGGGCGGAAGATAGAATGGGGACGCAGCCTCTTTGGAGTGCTGAGGCTTGCCTCGGCTTTTGCTCAGGAGGCTTGCCTCCGTCGCTTGCATGAGAGCTATGAAGTCTTGGCGTGGAATTGAAAACATTTTGGATTCGTATTCGGTCCAATGAATGACGGAGGCAAGCCTCCGCACTCCAAAGCTTCGCCTGAAGGAGATAGTCGTGTCACTCGATGAACTTCGCAACCGCATTGACGCCATTGATCGGCAGATGCTTGATCTATTGAACGAGCGCGCCCGTGCGGCGTGCGAGGTGGGTCGCATTAAGCAGACGGAGAACTCCCCCTTCTACGTGCCCGAGCGCGAGAA
The DNA here is from genome assembly GCA_044359155.1 of Candidatus Hydrogenedentales bacterium. Taxonomy (GTDB): domain Bacteria; phylum Hydrogenedentota; class Hydrogenedentia; order Hydrogenedentales; family JAEUWI01; genus WGMK01. The sequence goes on from JBIKMR010000061.1 coordinate 18,078, forward strand.
GGCGATCTTCGACAAGCTGGCCCAGCTCAACACCGGCCCGCTGGACAATCGGGCGTTGCAGGAAATCTACCGCGAGATCATTAGCGCGATTCGCGCGCTGGAGAAGCCGACGAGCGTGGCATTCCTCGGGCCGCGCGACACCTTCAGCCATCTTGCTGCGTTGCGCGTGTTTGGCGAATCTGCCGAGTATCACCCGCTACCCTCTTTTGCAGACATCTTCATGGAGGTGGAGCGGGGCCGCATTGACTACGGAGTGGTGCCGGTCGAGAGCTCGATGGGGGGCGCGGTGAGCGGCACGCTGGATCTCTTCCTGTCGTCGAACCTGAAGATCATCAACGAGATCATGCTGCACATTACGCAGAACCTCTTGAGCAAGAGTCCGCTGGAAGAGGTGAAGCGGGTGTAC
>JBIKMR010000283.1:0-5532 GCA_044359155.1 Candidatus Hydrogenedentales bacterium
TGACGGAATCGCGCCTAGCCATTGCCCTTGCGCGCGAGGGCGGCATTGGCATGATCCACAAGAACCTCACCATAACCGAGCAGGTGAGCGAGGTGGACCGGGTGAAGCGGTCGCAGGCGGGCATCGTTACGGACCCGTTCACTTTGACGGCGGAGCACAGCCTGCAAGACGCAGAGAATATGATGGCGCATTACCGCGTGTCCGGCGTGCCGATTACGGACAAGGACGGCTACCTTGTCGGCATCCTCACCAACCGCGACATGCGCTTTGAGGAAGACCTGACCAAGCTGATCAGCGAGGCGATGACGCCGAGGGAGCGGCTGGTGACGGTGCCGCCGGGCACCACGCATGAGGAAGCCAAGCGGCTGTTGCATAAGCACCGCATTGAGAAGCTACCGATTGTGGATGAGCAAGGCAAGCTGAAGGGCCTGCTCACCATCAAGGATATACAGAAGGCGAAGGATTACCCGAACCGCTGTGTGGACGAGCGCAACCGCCTGCGGGTGGGCGCAGCGTTGGGCGTGGGCGTGGGCGAGGTGGAACGCGCGGGCGCGTTGCTTGCGGCAGGGGCCGACGTCCTTGTGGTGGATTCCGCGCACGGGCATTCGCAGATGGTGGCGGACACCGTCCGCCTGATTAAGCAGCACTTCCCCGATTGTCAGCTCATCGCGGGCAACATCGTAACCGGGGCTGCCGCGCGCGACTTGATCGACGCGGGCGTGGATGCGCTGAAGGTGGGCGTGGGCCCCGGCTCTATCTGCACCACGCGCGTGGTGGCAGGCGTGGGCGTGCCGCAGTTGAGCGCCATATTCAACGTGGTCGCCGTGGCGCGTGACGCGGGCGTGCCGGTGATTGCCGACGGCGGCATCAAGTATTCCGGCGACATTGCCAAGGCCATTGCGGGCGGCGCAGATTGCGTGATGATCGGCAGCCTCTTTGCAGGCACCGAAGAAAGCCCCGGCGACAGCGTGCTCTACGAGGGCCGCACCTACAAGGTGGTGCGCGGCATGGGCAGCATCAAGGCCATGCAGCGCGGCAGCAAAACCCGCTACATGCAGTTCGACGACGAACCCAAGAAGCTGGTGCCCGAGGGCATCGAGGCCCGCGTGCCCTATCGCGGCGGCCTGTCCGACTACGTCCACCAACTCGTCGGCGGGGTGCGCGCTTCCATGGGATACTGCGGCTGCCGCACCATAGACGAAATGCAGACCAACACCCGCTTCATAGAAATCACCGCCGCCGGCCTACGCGAAAGCCATCCCCACGACGTGACGATTACCGAAGACGCCCCGAACTACCAGGTGCCGAGGTAGGACCTGCGCGATAAAAGGAGCGACAATGGAACTGGATACAGTAGTAAAAGATGGTGCTGTTGACCTCCACGTGCCGCTACCCTTTCCGGAGGGCGCAGCGATTCGCGTGGTTATAGAACTGAAGCCGCCGGTTTCCCTATCGAAGATTAGTCCCGATCCACGCCGCGCCGCGCGGTTGCTGGCAGAGATTGCCAATATGCCTGAACAAAATCCCGGCGGATTCTCCGGACGCGACCACGATAAAGTGCTCTACTCACGGGAGGCTAATCCATGATCTTTGTCGACTCTGGTGCGTGGTTCGCCACCATTGTGCCAAGCGATCAAGATTACCGCGCCGCGAAATCGTGGTTCGATACAAACGATGACATGCTTGTCACCAGCAATTTCATTGTTGACGAGACCTTGACGCTGTTTCGCGCTCGCGGCGAAACACGCCACGCGGAACATATCGGCACCTTGTTCTTTGAAGGAGAACTCGCGCAGATCGAATATGTTGCCGAAGACGATTTCCGGAAAGCGTGGACAATCTTCCGCGATTACAAGGACAAGCAATGGAGCTTCACCGACTGCACCTCGAAGATAATCATGGAGTGCCTCGGCATCAAGACCGCCTTCGCTTTTGACCAGCACTTCCGGCAGTTCGGTTCGGTGGATGTGGTGCCGTAGGAGTTGTTAGATGGAAACAGGCAAAGGCAAATACCTTCCCGGCCCCGAGGGCGACGAGATTTTGCGCGAGGTTTGGGCGACCAAGGACGCGCTGTCGGCTTCCTATGGACACGACCCCAAGCGTCTCTTTGAGATTACCCGTGAGCACGAGGAGCTATCGCGTCGATCCGGGCGGCGCTTCGTGAGTCTACTTGATACCAAGAAATGAAGCGAGCGAGCCGGTGTAGAGCTATCGGTTGGTGGCACTGCTTGTGCGCGACTTCATAGGAATATTTTAGTCCTCTATCTATAGCATTCCGTGTGGCGAGGGTTATTTTTCGTATGCGAGCCGAGGAATTAGTAAATTTATATTTATTCTCTGCGTGTGTATATGTACTCATGTCTGGGTTGTTGTGTGCTTGGCTCGCAAACGAAAAAGGGCGCGATGGTTGGAATTGGTTTTTTCTTGGCAGTTTACTAGGCATTTTTGCTTTGGTTGCTTTGGGTTTGTCGCCTTCATTGAAGGCGAACTCTGGCCAAATAGTACCGTATAAGCGAGCCGACAATGGGGACGATTACGACACGGGTACTCCTCTAGCAAGTGAGACCACCAAGAAATGTCCCGACTGTGTCGAAATGATAAAGATCGAGGCTCGTAAGTGTCGCTATTGTGGTCGTGAGTTTACTGAAGAAGATGTTGAACGATCAATCTCTGAACATCAACGGGAACTGGAGGAGCTCAAAGCCGAAGAGGAACGAGCCGAAGAAATAATCCACCGATCAAGTAAGCTCGAACATGACAAACGTCGAGCAAGAAGCGGATTGGACCTATTGGGTGCGATTCAGCTCGATGATGCTCAAGAAGTCTCTTATCTGCTGTCGTTAGGGGCCGACCCAAACAAGTGTGTAAGAGGTGAAGGTCATCCGCTCGGTTGCGCAATAAGCCGCAAGAATGTAGATATAGCCAAGATTCTTCTAGATAACGGTGCCAGCACGGCAGTTGATCCAACATCATTTTTTTCGGATACCTTTCTACACAAAGCCATACGCGTTGGATCTTCAGGCATCGCCAATATTCTGATCCAACATAGGGCCGATGCCCGAAAACGCAACATTCTTTGCCAGACCCCATTGTCAATTGCTTTGCGCAAACGCGACAAGTCCCCGGAAGGGCTGCGATTGTTGGAAGTCTTGTTGGCCGCGCCAATATGGATGCGTTGCCGTAAATGTAAGAAAATACTGAGAATACCGAGTGAGCTTCGAGGACAAAGTGGCTCATGCACTCATTGTGGTGCGCATTTGACGGTACCGAAGTAATAGTTGTTTTGAAGATATTTTGAACGCGGCGCGGGAGCGCCGGTAGTTGCGTTACACCGCAGAGCGGGGTAACGATAGCTTTACGGTGCAACGAGGAGTTAACATGTCCGGTATAGGCAGACCCATCGTCGTCCTCGATTTCGGGGCGCAGTACAGCAAGCTGATCGCGCGGCGCGTGCGCGAGGCGCATGTGTACAGCATCATCGAGCCGTTCAACATTTCGCCGGAGAAGCTGCGCGCGTTGAACCCGGCGGGCATCATCCTCAGCGGCGGTCCGGCCAGCGTGCATTCCGAGGGATCGCCCAAGCCGCACCCGGACATTCTCCAGTTCGACGTGCCCATCCTTGGCATTTGCTATGGCGTGCAGATATTTGCCGACATGCTGGGCGGCAAGGTGGAGCGGGCGAAGGAGCGCGAGTATGGCATCGCCCATTTGGAGCACGACGACAACACCGGCCTGCTCACCGGGGTGGACGTGAAGGCGCAGGTGTGGATGAGCCACGGCGACATGATTACCTCGCTGCCCGATGGATACCACACTGTCGGCAAGACCGAGAATTGCCCCTTCGCCGCAATTGCCAATCCCGTGGCCATGCGCTACGGCGTGCAGTTCCACCCCGAGGTGGCCCACACGCCGCAGGGAAAGCGCATTCTGTCCAACTTTGTACACAACATCTGCGGCTGCGACACCAGCTGGGACATGGGTAACTTCGTCGAGGTGGCGCTCGATGACATTCGCAAGCAAGTGGGCAACCGCAAGGTGCTCTGCGGCCTGAGCGGCGGGGTCGATTCCTCCGTCGCCGCCGTGCTTATCCACAAGGCCATCGGCGACAACCTCACCTGCGTGTTCGTGAACAACGGCCTGCTGCGCAAGGGCGAGGCCGAGATGGTGCAGCAAGTCTTCCGAGACAGCTTCCACATCAACCTCGACTACGTGGACGCAGAAGAGCAATTCCTCACCTCGCTCAAGGGCGTGTCCGAACCGGAAGCCAAGCGCAAGATCATCGGCAACCTGTTTGTGGAAATCTTCGAACAGGAAGCCAAGCGCCTTGGCCATATGGATTTCCTCGCCCAGGGCACGCTCTACCCCGACGTTATCGAAAGCATCTCCGCCACCGGGGGCCCCAGCGTCACCATCAAGAGCCACCACAACGTGGGCGGCCTGCCCGAAAAAATGAAGATGGAACTGCTGGAACCCCTGCGCGAATTGTTCAAGGACGAAGTCCGCGCCTTGGGCCGCGAACTGGGCCTGCCTGAGCATGTCGTCGGGCGACACCCCTTCCCCGGCCCCGGCCTCGGCGTGCGCGTCATCGGAGAGATCACCCGCGCCCGCTGCGACACCCTCCGCGAGGCAGACGCCATCTTCATCGACGAGATCCGCAAGGCCGGGCTCTACGACGAAATCTGGCAGGCGCTGGTCTGCCTGCTTCCCGTCCGAAGCGTCGGCGTGCAAGGAGACGAGCGCACCTACGAAGAAGTCTGCTCCCTCCGCGCCGTAACCAGCGAAGACGCCATGACCGCCGACTGGTTCCGCTTCCCTCCCGAAGTGTTGCAACGGATAGCCAACCGAATCTGCAACGAGGTCAAGCACATCAACCGCGTGCTCTATGACGTAACCTCAAAGCCCCCCGGTACGATTGAGTGGGAGTAGGCCTTGCACTTACCAGCGTCTTGTTGTAGAACATGCAGGCGTGGTGGGCGGCTCGCCTGCTGCCACTGTGAAGAGAGTATTCTCTACAAAAGGTGAGAGGTTTGCTTACCCCCTCGTTGCCAAGGTCTCCTTGGCCAACGCCCCTGCGCCTAAAGCTCCGCTTCCACCCTGCAGCACCAAACCTGCCACCCACCCCCTACTTCTTCCCCTCCTCCGCGCTCTCGCGCAGCAGCGCGGATATCCGGTCCCAGTACGCGAACACAATCCAAAGCAGGAACGGCAGCGTGAGGAAAAGCTGGATGATGGCGACGGGAATCTGTGGGTGGGCCAGCAGGCTTTCCTGAAAGCGCAGCAGCGTACACAGGAACAGCACATGCCCCACGATCAGGATGCCGCAGCCGTAGGCCAGGATGCGCAGGCGCTTGCCCAGCGCGATGCCCGCCGTCGCCAGCACCAGCGCGATATACGGCGGAATGTTGGTGACCAACTGTGCAATCGGCATGGCAGGGCGGCGTTCGCCAACCGCGAATTCCAGCATGGTATGCGTGTTAAATAGTCCGTCCACCTTCACCACCACCCCGTCCACCGGCACCCCCAGCAGCGTCG
>JBIKMR010000284.1:0-5524 GCA_044359155.1 Candidatus Hydrogenedentales bacterium
CTGCTCGTCCTGTGCCAGCGCCTTCACCCAGTCCGCATCCTTGATGCTGGGGCTGCTGGCTAGGGACCAGTAGAGATCGTCGAAGAGTATCCAGCCGTTCACCTTGAGCAGCTTGTCCACCAGGAAGAAGGCCAGACCGTCCGGCTCCCACAGGTGTGCGCCGTCAATGTAGACGAAATCGAGGAACGGCTCACACTTGCCATCGGTGGTGTGCTGCTCTATCAGCTTCATCAGTTCCCACGTGTACGACGTGTGCGCAAACACCGGGGTGACCATGCCGGCCAGCCCGCACTTGGCCAACTGCTCGGCCTGGCTGGGCTTGCGGTCGTGCGCCTCGCGGCGGTCGATGGTCAACAGCTTGCCGCCGGTTTCCTGCAAGGCCGCCGCCATGTAGCAGCTTCCCGTGCCGTGGGCGAAGCCCAGCTCGAGCACGTTTTTCGCGCCAATCTTCAGCAGGAAGTCGTACACGATCTTGCCCTGCTCCGCCGTCATGTTGGGCACGCCGTCTACGATTGCCTTTACTGCATCAAACTGCATGGCGGAACATCCTCGAAACGTTGGAAATCCGGGCGCGGGCTGCGCCACTGAACTGCCGGGAATTGTAGCAGCGTTGCAAGGGGCAACGGAAACGGGGGCAACACGCGCTACCGAAACACGATGCGCCGGGTGCGGGGTTCGCCATCGAGGGGAATGTTGTAGGTGATCGCGTAGGTGTTCGTTGCGTCGTCGTAGGTGGCTTGCCAGAAGTCGTTGCCATGCACCGCTTGGTTCAGTGCCACGCCGTCCACCTCGATACTGTGGCCAGTGGCACTTTCCAACCCCTTGATGCTGACCGGCACATACCCCGCTCCGCCGGTGATCGTGAAGTCGGCCCGCTGCTTTCTGTCCACGGTGACCTCAATGGGCAGCGCGCGCAACAGCTTGCCGTGCTCCATCGCAATCTCTAGATCATTCTCTCGCGCTAACCGCTGCACCACGCGCCACGTGCCGCCGTACTCTTCAAGGCTGGCGCGCAGCGCGGCGTTGGGACCGTAGTAGTCCGCCGCATTCTGCGGCAGGATAAGCAGCTCGATATCCGCCTCAACGTAGTCCCCCGCTTCCAGCGCGGTCAGGCCGGGTGGCGGAACCAATTCGGCGTTGGCGCTGTGGGGGCCGTTCTCCGTGCCATACACGGCGATGTGCGGCTCGGGCACGTCTTTCCCACCCAGGCGCGCCTTCCATGATCGCACCACGAAGGCGCGGTCGGCCCATGCCCCCTTCTCCACGCGCACGTCTCGAATGCCGCCGAGCAGCGCCACCCACGGCGCGCGCCCCTCGGCAATCATGGCCTCCCGCAGGTAGCGCTTGCCGCCGCGCTCGGTCTGCCATTCTTCCACCAAGCCCTCGGCATTGCCGCGCGCGATGGTGGTGAACTGGTGGTCGTTGTAGTTGTCCGCTCCCAGTTGGTAAAACGCCAGCCGCGAGAATGCCACCGGCCCGAGCACGTCATAACGCACGCGGTGATAGGCACGGTTGATGTCTTCGCTGCGCGGAGTGGACGCCTCGATTCGCGCCGCTATCTTGCCGTCTGCCGATACCCCCGCATACACCACGTCCGTCAGGTTGGGACCTTGGCTCAAGTACGCCGTGCGCACGCGGGACAGGTACTGCTTCTCGCCTGCCGCGTTGAAGTAGACGAGGAAGTCCCCGCCGCCCACGTTGTGCGTCCATTCCCATTGGCCATCGTTCATGCCGCGCACCATCAGTGGGCGCACGTCGTCGATCATCGTGCGGTTCAGGCCGACATCGGGGTCATAACAAATCGACTCGCCAAACGAACCAATGGCCGCCTGGTCCCAGCGCTGGTTGCCACCCCAGCCGATGAGGCTCAACTGCGCGTGCGATGCCCCCGGCACCCCGCCCCAGCGCCCATAGGCTATCGCCAGTTCCCCCTTCCACGTGGCCTTGGCAGGCACGGTGATCTGCGTAACGCCGTGGAACCAGCCGCCCTCGTAGAGCAGGCGCACATCAGGCTGGCGATGCCAGTTTTTGGATATCTGCACGGGGATGCCCGTGGGGTTGCCTTCTGCATCGCGCAGCATGGGGCACAGCCCCGTCACCCCTTGAAAGGAACCCTCGATGGCAAACACCAGCGGCACGGTCTGCGGGGTGTCGGTGTCGTTCGTCAACGTCACGGGGTATTGGTCCAGCCGGTCGAGGTCGGCGGCCATGTCCCATTGGCGCGCGGGCAACAACACCACCTGCCCGCCCATCTCTGGGCGATAGGCCACCGGCAACACCGCGCCACCCTCGCGCGGATCGTTCGCTTCAATCCGCACCACGCCTTGCGGAACTGCACTTGGCCACGATGCCGTCAGTCCCTCGCCGCGCGTAACCGACTCGCCCTGCACTACCTCGATATATGCCGCGCTGCCTACGGGTAGCGGCGGGGAAAGCTCCAGCGTGAAGTGGATGCGCTCCGGCCATGCCGCCACTTCGAGCCTACCCACCGATGCCAGCGCCTTGCCCGCAGCGTCTGCAAATTCCAGCCCGAGAATGTCGAAGCGATGCAGCAGTTGCCCGCCGTCTATCAGCCGCAGGGGATAGTTGGCGTGGTCGTCCATCTTCTGCGCCGCGCGCACGCAGGTGTATGTAACGCCCTCCACCACCAAGCGAATGGTCGCGGCAGGCAGCACGTCGATAATCGCGTTGGACTGCTCCGCCGAATCGGCATAGGGCACGGGCTTCTCAATCGCCCCAAGCCGCACCAGCGTGCTGCCTTGCAGATCAAACGCCGCGCCATACGCGCTCGTCTGCACGTTCCCCATCCGCTTTCCCTCCGCCGACACCCCCCGATACCCATCCGCCCACCACAGGTGCGTATAGCCCTCGGCAAAGGCTGCGCACGGAAGCAACGCAAGCACCAGCAAGCAGGCCCGCTTCAATCCAAAATCCAAAATCCGCATTCCAAAATTCCTCACAACATGAGCATGTTGGCAAACAGCTTCAACGCGCCGGGATGCAGTTCGCGCAACTGGCGGTACCACACCAGCGACGTGTAGAAATATGTCCCCTCGCCGTAGTCTGCAATAAGGCAACTGCCGGGGGGAATCGTCTCGCCGGGATCGCTCGTGTCTATCAGCGGCGTATACGCGTCGTCCCACTTGCCTGCAAAGTACAACCCCCGCTCCTGCCGCCACCCGTCCCAGTCCTCCGGCGTGATCTTGTTCGGATGGTTGAACCACGGATGCTCCGGCACCAACAACTTCACCGGCGCATCTTCCCGCGTCACCCGGTTGCTCGACAGCGAAATGGGGTACGGCGCAAAGTCCGGGGACCAGTCGAAGGTCTTGTGGTAATTCACAATCAACGTGCCGCCCCGCTTGCACCAGTCGAGCAGAACCGTGTTGTTCGCCTTGAGGTCGGGGCGGTAGAGGTAGGAGCGCATGTCCACGAGGATCAGGTGAAACCGTTCCAGAAATTCAGGCGTGAAGTCGTTCTCACCAATGCGCTCATGCGGGCGGCCCAGCTTTGTCATCGTATCGCGGAACGTCGTGTCATAACTATCGATAAGCCCAATCGGCCTCAGCTTATCCTCGGGGTCTGCCCTGCCAAGAACATCGCTGGGAATGACCGTCACCTCCGACACCTGTACCTTCGCCTCCGGCTTGAAGTCGAGGTCTTTTGTTTCAGCGGTAAGCGTGAAGCTGCCCGGGGTAAAGGGCTCGGGCGGGGTGAGCGTCAACTCGATGGTGCGCTGCTCGTCTTCTTGGGTGAACTCGGCGTTGAATGCGAGCGTGTTGGATGGACTGGAAGACGAACCGCCCTGTTCGATCGGCCCACCCAGCGCAATGCCCCAACTCTCGGGCGCGGTGAAGCGCACCTCCTGCGCGTGCGGGCCGGGCGTGTAATTGGTCAGCTTAACGGGAACTGTAAGTGGGAACTTGGAGAGCCCGCCAATGAGATAGGGAGCTTCGAGGAATTCAGGAAGGACCGACGGGGCGACGTCAACGGCGAGTATCGAAGGCACTTGCGTATCTATACCATCAATGACATCCGAATCTCTTGACCTTACGACATACGTTCCGTAAAGCATTTTTTTGTCGCCGTAGACATTGTGGCTTTTGGGGATCGTCAACCTTAAATCATTCGGAACGGCAAAGTTAATTATCGGTGAATATCCAGCCCCACCGCTCATGGAAAGAAAGTTAAGTGATACACTTATATTTTTTTCCATTATTTTATTATTATAGTGATTTATAATTGGTTTATCTTGCGACGAGATTAACTGTACATCTATCGGCTGTCCGCGCACAGCTATTGGGTCGCTCGGGAGAAGTTCAATGTTTGAGGCGCTAAGTGCAAGCAACAGCTTGACTGCGGCGTCTCTCTTTGTTTCGCGCTCTAGCAATGCGCTAAATATCGTACGTGCCGTATTCCAACGCTCATCGTCAGTCTCTGGTAATTTCAATTCCCTGAGATCCACGGACATGCCTGTAAAAAGTGGCCCAAACATATCATCCTTAACTTTTACTGTCTCGTGAGCCTCCTTCACCAAGTCGTAATACGCTTTTGGCTCCCCGGTGAGCAGCATGTTTATGAACTGCTCCATGCCCTGCGACTTGTGGGCGCGCAGCGCGTCTGCGGCTATCTCGGTGTACTTCTTCCCGCGCAGTTCGTCCGTCTCGCTGATGTCGATGACGACGGCTTCGGTGCTCTTTTGGGAGAAGTCGCGGATGAAGAGGCGTTGCACCTGCCACGGCTCGCCTGCCTCGGGGAACGCGGCGGCGTCTGCCGCCACGGTGAAGGCTTCCTGCACAGCCCAGCCGATGGCTTGGTGGTGGCCGTGGTCTTTCATTCTTCCGTGGTGGGTGATGATGACGTGCGGGCGGATTTCCCGAATCTTCCGCACCATCTTCTCCAGCAGCACATCCTTGCCCCACTTCTCGAAGGTTTCCTCGATGGTCTTCGAGAAGCCGAACTCGGGCATGTCGAGGAAGTGCAGCTCCGCCCCTTCAATCTCGGCGGCGGCCATCATCTCCTTCGTGCGGATGACGGCGAGGTCTTCGTACAGCTCGGGGCCGATCTCATTCTGCCCGCCCTCGCCCCGCGTGCCAATGAGGGCATAGGTCTTCACGCCGTGCTTGTATCGGTAATAGGCCAGCGTCGCGCCGTCCTCATCGTCCGGGTGCGCAGCCACGCACATCAGTCGCAGGTCGTTGCTCATGTCCTTCAGCGCCTGCCGAAAGGCGATCTCGGAAGGTTCTAGCACTGCCTGCGCAAAGGCCAAGCCACACCACGAAGCGCACAGCGCCACACAAAGGACACGAAGGAAGACACGCATGGCAGAAACCCCGGAGGCGATATGCCCGCCCTATGGAAGCATGAACGACAGGCAGGGGGCAAGGAAGAGTTTGTAGGTCAGGCCAATCGCGTTAAAGACGCAAACGAACGGGACGCTATTGGGTGCAAGAAGATCAGCAAGGGTTTGCTGTCTTTCCCCTCTCCACCCAGTGGGGGGAGAGGGGGCAAGAGCCCGCCCTTG
>JBIKMR010000285.1:0-5523 GCA_044359155.1 Candidatus Hydrogenedentales bacterium
CCATCGGTACATAGCCGCTGGTGAGGCCCTTTGCCAGGGTCATGATGTCGGGCTGGATGTTGTAGTAGTCGCTGCCGAACCAAGTGCCCAAGCGACCAAAGCCGGTGATGACTTCGTCCGCGATGAAGAGCAGGTCATACTTGCGCACGATGGGGAGGATGGCTTCAAAGTAACCCTCGGGCGGCGGCACCACGCCGCACGCTCCCATCATCGGCTCGGCGATAAACGCGGCCACGGTTTCGGGGCCTTCGCGCAGGATGGTCTCCTCGAGTTCCTTCGCCAGGCTGGCGCTGTAATCGCGCTCGCTCATGCCCGCCGGGGCGTTGAGGAAATAGTGCGGCTTGGACACGTGGATGAAGCGGCCATTGTCAAGCGGCACGTCGAAATGCGGGTGCAGCATGGGTAGGCCGCTGAGGCTGGCGGCAGCCACGGTGACGCCGTGGTAGGCAAACTTGCGGGAGATGATCTTCTTCTTCTGCGGGCGGCCCAGCAGGTTGTTGTAATACCAGACCAGCTTGACGTTGGTGTCGTTGCAGTCGGAACCGCCCAAGCCAAAGAAGACCTTGTTCAGGTTTCCCGGCGTGAGCGAGGCCACCTTGTCCGCCAGTTCAATCGCGGGCTGGTTGCCGTTGTTTTGGAACGAGGGGTAGTAGCAGAGGGTGCGCACCTGCTCGGCAATGGCGTCGGCCATTTCTTCGCGGCCATAGCCAATGTCGACGCACCACAGCCCGGCCATCATGTCCAGGTATTCCTTGCCGTCGGAATCCCACACGCGCATTCCCTTGCCGCGCACGATGACGCGCGGCCCCACGCCCTGGGTCTGGGGGATGCCGGTGAAGGGTTGAAGGCTGGTGGCCTTGGCCTTGGCCTTGAGGGAAAGGGTGAGTTCGGTGGGTTGACTCATGGGATGGTTGCCTTTTTATGGGACCGATGAGACGGATGGGACTTATGGGAGAAAAGGAAACTCTAGTTCCTTTTCGTGTGGTTCGTGTATTTCGTGGTTAGTTCTTAACCCCGGTCGATCAGCGCCTCGCGTTCGGGACCCACCGACACGTAACGCAAGCGGCATTGAATCAGGCGCTCGATTTCGAGCACATATTCCTGCGCGGTCTTGGGCAGGTCGTCGAACTTGCGCACGCCGCGAATGTCATCATCCCAGCCGGGCATCTCGATGTAGACCGGAGTGCTTTCTTCGAGCACGGCATTGATGGGGAAGCGATCTATGCGCTTGCCCTCGTGCTCGTAATGCGTGCAGATTTTGAGGGTCTTGGTGCCGCTCAGGCTGTCGAGCTTGGTGAGGGCCACTTCTGTGGCGCCTTGCGCCCATACGCCGAAGCGCGTGGCGATGGCATCGAAGTGGCCGATGGTGCGGGGGCGGCCCGTGGCCGCGCCGTATTCCTCGGCAATCTCGCGCAGCTCATTGGCCTCGGCGTCGTTCATGCGGGTGAGGAAGGGGCCTTCGCCCACGCAGGTGGAGAATGCCTTAACCACGGCCACGACGCGCTCGGGCGCGTGGCCGAACAATCCGCCGCCCACCGGGGCATAGGCCGCCAGCGCACAGGACGAAGTAGTGAAGGGGTAGATGCCGAAGTTCAGATCGCGCAGGGTGCCAAGCTGGGCCTCGAAGAGGATGTTCTTGCCCGCCGCCGCGCCTTCTTCAAGCAACACGGAAGTGTCTGTAATCAAGGGCTTTACGGCAGCAAGGTTCTCTTCCACCCAAGCCAGCACACTCTCGTAGTCGATGCCTTCGTTGGTGCCGTAGAAGAGGCGGCAGCGGTCCGCCTTCCATGCGACCAAGTCGCGCAGGCGCGCGCGAAAGCGTTCCGGGTGAAGCAGTTCGCCCACCTGGATGGCCTTCTTCATGGTGCGGTCGCCGTAGGCCGGTGCAATGCCGCGACGCGTGGAGCCATAGGCCTGGTTGCCAAGGCGTTCTTCTTCCCACGTGTCTTCCAAGCGGTGGAAGGGGAAGCAGATGGTGGCGCGGTCGGACACGCGCACCTGCGGGTGGATGCCTTGGGACTCGATATCTGCGAGTTCCTTGCGCAAGCCTTCGAGGTCGATCACCATGCCCGGCCCAAGGATGTTGACAGCCTTGGGATTGAAGATGCCGGAGGGCAGCAGGTGCAGCTTGAAGGTGCCGAACTCGTTCACCACGGTGTGGCCGGCGTTGTTGCCGCCTTGGTAGCGCACCACGAAATCGGCGTCTTGGGCAAAGTAGTCGACCATGCGGCCTTTGCCTTCGTCGCCCCAGTTGGCGCCCACAACAATCTGTATACCCATGCGTGATGTTACCGAAGTGGCGGGCAGTCGCCCGGCTGACCCTGTACCCAGTTGGTTCCAGATAGGCCCGGGATATGCGCACCGGACCAAGGAACATGCCGCACCGCTGGCCCCAAACCGGGGTGCGGTGCGACCGGGAACGGTACCGCTTAAACGCTTCTAATGTCAATTCTTAGCGCAATTATTTGGCCCGGCGTTCCGGGGATGGTATAGTCTCGCGGCGCGCACGACAGCGGGCACAGCAACTGCAATCAGGCCACCCACGCACATGGAATCGCCCCCTCCAGAAAACACGCCGCCGCCCGCCTCGACGCGGGCGATGGTCGAGTTAATCGACGTGAGCAGCCCACCGCCCCCGGTGCGCACGCGCCGGTCGGGCGGGTTGTTTGTCACCTTTGTGCTGGGCGTGGGCGTGGGCGCTGCGGTGATGTATGGCCTGCTTTCCGCCACGGGCGTGCCTGCCACCCCCACCCTTACCACCGAGGCTGGGGGGGAATCTGCGATTCCCGTGCCAGAAGCGCCCACGGATGAACTGGCGGACCTGAATGGATTGTGGCCCGCGCGCCACCTGACGCTGGTGCTAAACGAAGCCCGCCCCTCGGACGAGATGCTGGAACTGCTGGGGGCCTTCAAGCCGGGCGCAGTGGTGGTAGACCCCGGATTGGTGCAGGACCCGGCATCGATGGCGGAACTGGCGACGGTGCTGAAGCGCGCCGTGGGCCGGGCCGGGCTGCCGCTTATCATCGCCGCAGACAGCGGCACTCCGAACCCCTTGGCTGAAGGCCCGCCACCTGCGTATTTTTCGCTGGGCGCAGTGGGCGATGCGGGCACGGTGACGGAAGCGGCGGCAGCCTATGGCGCGGCAGCGCGGGCGCGCGGGTTTGAAGTGGTGATGGCACCGTGGACTTCGCTTGCCGCCGCAGGCCAGGCAAAGCCCGAGACCACGTGGACCGCCGACCCGGCGCAGTCTGCCAACCTGGTGTTGGCCTATATTGATGGCGCGCAGAGCGAAGGCGTGTTGCCGATTGCGCTCGCCTTTCCCGGAATGGGCATGGCCGTGCCCGGTGCAGCGGGCATGCATAACGTGGCCGAGCAGGAACTGCGGCTGATAGCCAGTCACATGGTGCCCCTGCGCGAGGCGGCGGCGGGTGGAGTGCCCGGCATATTCGTAACCCACACCAGCGTACCTGTGCTGGACAAGCGTTTCCCCGAGCGGCCGGCCACGCTTTCCCCCACGCTTATTGGCGGCATCGTTCGCGGCAAGTGGAACTATGGCGGCGTGGTGGTGGCGGATGACCTGACGACGCTGGCGGCGGCGCTGAACCGCCCGGTGGAAGAATTGTTTGTAGAGGCCTTGGTGGCGGGATGTGACACGGTGCTGTTATCCAACGCAGACCGCACCACGCTGCGCCGAATCTGCTCGGCCATGCTGGCGCTTTCGGGCGCGGGCGGCATAGACACCGCCGCGCTGGACGCGAGCAAGAAGCGGCTGGACCAGTGGCAGGAATCGCTGGCGGCCTTTGCCGAGCGCGCCAAGCAGCCCGCCCCCATGCAGCAGCCGGAGCGCACGGAATTGCTGCGGCATACGGTGCAGACGGGCGAAACGCTGATCAGCATTGCGCGGCAATACTCGGTTAAGGTTTCTGACCTGAAGGCCTGGAACAGCCTGCTGGATTCCCAGTTGTCGCCGGGACAGAAGTTGAACGTGTACCTGGAACAGCGCGACGCGCCCGGCGCAGAGTTTGCCCCGGCACCCGATGCGCAGCAGCAAGTGTTGGAATCGATCGCAGAAGGTACGGCTGCCCCGTTGGCAGAAGAGGCCACCCCCGAAGCGCCGCAGCCAGAACCCGCCGAGGTGAATGAAGAAGAGAAGAAGGAAGAACCGAAGAGGGACGAGCCCAAGCCGGAAGAGAAGAAGAAGGACAAGAAGGAGACGGAGAGCAAGAAGGCTAAGGAAGAGGAGAAGCCGAAGGAGGAGAAGAAGGAAGAAGCGCCGCCCGCCGAAGCCCCGGCTGAGCCTGCGCCTGCGCCTGCACCAGTGCCTGCGCCAGTGCCAGTGCCAGTGCCAGCCCCCGAGGCGACTGCGCCCCCCGTTGCAACGGAAACGCCTGCCCCGGCAGAGGCCGCGCCCGCAGCGCCGCTGGTTCCGCTGGAAGCGGAGACCCCCGCACCGGAAGCCACTGCCCCCCCGGCGGAGCCTGTGTCGATGCCCACCCCAGAACCTGCTCCCGCGCCAGAATTGAAGATGGGCAAGTACCATGTGTGGAACGAGGGCGACTCGCTGGAGACGGTGGCGACGGCGCATGGGGTGACGGTGGAACAACTGAAGGACTGGAACCTGTTTGACGTGGCCCCGCCGACGAATGGCATGGAGGTGGTTGTGGTGGGGCCGAAGGGCGGGGAAAAGAAAAGCACCCCCGCCGCAAACGGCGCAGGCGGCAGCCACACGGTGAAGTCTGGCGAAACGCTGCACCGCATTGCCATACAGCACAACACGACCAAGGACGAACTGGTGAAGATCAACGGCCTCGAGCGGGCCGATCTAATCTGGGTGGGGCAGAAACTGAAAGTGCCCCAGCCCGCGCAATAGAACCACCAAGCATTGCCGAAGTCTCCCTTCGGCGCAGGATGGAAGGAAATTCCCATGAGCCTTTATGACGACTATGCCCAGCAGGTGGAAACCTTTGTGGGCGTGTGCCATCGCCTGTCGCGCAACATGTACGTGACCGGTTTCGGCGGCAATGCCGCGTGGAAGATGGCGGACGACGTGTTGATGATTACCCCCACGCAGATGAACAAGGGCGAGATTCAGCCGTTGGACGTGGTGTTCATCAACAAGAAGGGCGAGATACTCGAGGGCACGCGCCGACCCACGGGCGAGAAGGAGATGTACCTCAACTTCTTCAACGAGCGCCCCGACGTGCAATCCGTGGTGCATTGCCACCCGCCGCAGACCAACGCATTCACGATCACCACGGGCAAGAACTGGCTGATGCGCCCGCTGTTCCCCGAGACCATCACCGAGGTGGGACCCGTGCCCGTGGTGCCCTACGCCCAGCCGCTGACCAAGACCCTGGCCGACAACTTCCTGCCCTTCCTCCCGTATTACAACGCCTTCCTGATGGAGAACCACGGCCTCGTCATCATGAGCCGCCTCGACATCAACTGGACCATGATGAACACCGAGCTGCTCGAGATGACCTCGGTGCATATCCACATGGCCAAGCTGCATGGCGACATCAA
>JBIKMR010000286.1:0-5519 GCA_044359155.1 Candidatus Hydrogenedentales bacterium
CATCCGTCGCATCTGTCCCATGAATTTTTATCCGGTTACTGCTTTTTCAAAAAGCGTTGCATATTGTTGTGCCGTAAATTGTATCGGGTTGCCCCCGGCGGAGGGGTCTTCCAGGGCCATGGCTCCCACGCGGTCTCTCTCGTTGGCGTTCAGTCCGATCTCGGCGAGGGTATGGGGAATGCCGACTTCCTTGCGCAGGTCGAGCACCCAGGCGATGAGGCCGTCGAGGCTGGGCTCTAGGCCGAGGCAGCGGGCGATGTATGCCGCGTCTGCCGATATGGCGGTGCGGTTGGCTTCGAGCACGTAGGGCATGAGCACGGCGTTGAGCAGGCCGTGGTGAGAACCGTAGAGCGCGCCGAGGGAATGGGCGATGGCGTGCATTCCGCCGAGTCCCTTCTGGAAGGAAGCCGCGCCTGCCTGCGACGCGACCATCATGTGCGAACGCGCCTCGATGTTCGTCCCGTCGTGTACGGCCTTGGCCAGCCAATCCTTCACCAGCCGCATACCCTCGGTGGCGACGCCGCGCGCGATGGGGTGGTAGAAGGGGGAGAAGAAAGCCTCCATGCTGTGGGAGAGCGCGTCGATGCCGGTGGCTGCGGTGAGGTGCGCGGGCAGGCCGATGGTCAGCTCGGGGTCGGAGAGCGCGATGTTCGGCAACATGCGCGGGTGGAAGATGATCTTCTTCTTGTGCTCGGCCTCGTCGGTGATCACGCTGGCGCGGCCCACTTCGGAACCGGTGCCGGAAGTGGTGGGGACGGCAACCACCGGCGGCAGCCCTTGGGTGGTGGCGCGAGTCCAGTTGTCGCCAATGTCTTCGAGGTCCCACAAGGGCACGGACTGCGCCGCCATGAAGGCGACCGCCTTTGCCGCGTCCAGCCCGCTGCCGCCGCCGAATGCGATGACGCCATCGTGCCCGCCCTCACGGAATGCGGCCACGCCCGCTTCCACCTGTGCGCCAGTGGGGTTGGGGCTCACGGCGGAGAACACGGCACAGGGCAGGGCGTCGGCCTTGCACAGCGACACCAGCCGGGCCGTCATCTCATGATCGCCCAGCCCGGCGTCGGTCACCAGCAGCGGGCGGGTCATGCCCAGTTCACGGCAGGTGGCCGCCAGTTCACTGATGCGCCCCGCGCCAAAGCGGATGGTGGTGGGGTAATTCCAATTGCCTCTGAGGGTCACGGCAAGTTCCTTTTCTATATCTGGTGGGATTTCACGGACATCCACGGACGCGCACGGACCTGCACGGACAGTCCATTAAATCTCTGTTCTGTAGTGAAAACTCTTCACGCGCGTCAACTGGTCAAAGCCCAAGCGTGAAAGTGTAATGCCCCGGCCTGTGTTCTTCACGCCGGTCCAGGCGAGTTCGGGGTCGAGGTAGTCGCAGCGGTTCATGAATACGGTGCCGGTCTGGATGCGATCGCCGAGGGCGAGGGCGGCGTCGAGGTCGCGTGTCCAGATGCTGGCGGTGAGGCCGAGGTCGCTGTCGTTCATCAGGGCGATGGCCTCGTCGTCGGACTGCACCTTCATCACGCCCATCACGGGGCCGAAGGTTTCCTCGTTCATCACGCGCATGGTGTGGTCCACGTCCACCAGAATCTGCGGCGCGAGGTAGGGCGTGCCGGGCTGGTCCATGGGGAAATGCGCGGGGTCCACCAACGCGCGCGCGCCTGCGGCCACGGCCTCGGCTACCTGCCCGCGCACAAAGTCCGCCGCGCTGGTGCGCACCATGGGGCCGAGTGTGGTGGCTTCGTCCAAGGGGCTGCCCAGCACGTAGTCCTTGGTCAACGCCACGGCTCCCTCGATGAAGGCGTCGTAGACGTCGGCGTGCACGTAGACGCGCTCGATGCCGCAGCAGCTCTGGCCAGAGTTGAAGAAGGCACCGTCCACCACGTTCTCGATAGCGTGCTTCAGGTCGCAATCGGCGCGCACATAGGCGGGGTCTTTGCCGCCCAGTTCGAGCCCCACGGGAATGAAGCGCCCGGCGGCGGCACGCTCTATCTCTTCGCCCCCCGCCACGGACCCGGTGAACGCCACAGCGCCGATGGCGGGATTGCGGATAAGCTGCGCGGTCTGTTCGCGCGAGAGGTGCAGGAACTGGAACAGGCCATCCGGCAGACCAGCGGCGATGCCCGCCTCGACCATGCGCTCGGCGCAGAGGGGGGTCTGGTGGGAATGTTTCAGCAACACGGCGTTACCCGCCAGCAGCGCGGGGATGACGCTGTTCACGGCAGTGAGGTAGGGGTAGTTCCAAGGGGCCACGGTGAGCAGCACGCCCACGGGGTCGCGGCGCAGAAAGCGCTGGAAGCCGGGCTTGTCACGCACGGGAATGTCGGCCAGCGCGTCCTTTGCCAAGCCGATCATGCAGCGGGCGCGCTCTTCAAACCCGCGCAGCTCGCCCGCGCCATAGCGCACCGGTCGGCCCATCTGCCGCGCCAGCTCTTCGGCGTGGCGGGCGGGGTTTTCCTTGAAGGCGTTTACCAGCAGCGAGCACAGCTCCGCCCGCTGGGAATAGGGCGCGGCGCGCCATTCCGCCTGCGCCGACACGGCTCGCGATACCGCGTGGTCTATTTCCGCGGTCGAAGCGTAGGGGCGTTCCACATATACCGAGCCATCCACGGGCGAAACGCAGCGAATCATCAGCGTGGGTCTCCAAATAAGTCGAGCAGGATAACAAGTCGAAAAGCATACCACAGGGCAAACGGCGTGCGCCCGGCAGGGTTTGGAATTCGATATCGAGAAAAACAGAATAAAGGGGTGGCAATGGGTGTATTCTTTTCTGGCACCCAAGGAGGGTTGTATGTTCCGCACAATGCGCATATTCACGGCTATGGCTTTGCTGGCTCTGGGCCTCATGGCGGGCGCGCAGTCGCTCCAACGCCACAGCACGGCGGGCACCTGGTTTCCCGAGCAGGATTCCGGCGCGCCGCCCGAGGGCGACCATGTGGTGCTTTGCAAGATTACCGGCGAGATTGACGACGGCATTGCCGTAGTGGTCGAGCGGGCGGTGAAGGCGTCGGCCAAGGCGAAGGCGCTGGTGTTTGTCATCGACACGCCGGGCGGCCGGGTGGATTCTGCCATCGAGATCACGCGGCAGATTATGGAAGCGCCCTGCCCCACGTATGCGTATGTCGAGGGCATGGGGGCGATATCCGCCGGGGCGCTCATCAGCTATTCCTGCGATTACATCGTGATGGGGCCGGCCACGAACATTGGCGCGTCTACCCCCGTGGCGATGGGCACCGAGGGAATGGAGGCTGTTGAGGAAAAATCCATGTCCTTCGTGCGGGCGAAGTATCGCGCGCTGGGCGAGGAGAAGGGCCACAACCCGCTGATTGGCGAGGCAATGGTGGACAGCGAGATCGAGCTGTATGGCCTGCTGTCGGAAGACGACACGTACACCACGTACAAGGTGGTGGCGGGGCAGATTGTGGATACGTTTGTGCAGGGCGCGCAGGACGGCCCGGCCACCGGCGGCTTGGCCACGCTGCACGATGCGCCTGCCTTGGGCAACCTGTATGCACAAGCGCCCGATCCCTTGGACATCATCCGCAAAGCCACGGGGCAGCCCGCGCCGGAAGCGCCCTCCGAAGAAGTTGCCGAGCCCAAGCCGGAGCCCGTGCGTATGCCGCGCCCGGAAGAGATACCCGCAGACGCGGTGCAGATTTGCGACCCCGCCACGCTGTTGACGCTGACTACGGAGGAGGCCATTGGCTATCGGTTGGCGAGCATCAAGGCAGACAACGTGGACCAGCTCTTTGCGTATTACGGGCTGCCCGGCATTGCCAAGCACTACGTCGTTCCCACATGGGCGGAAGTTCTGTTTGCATGGTTGACCAGCCCGCTGATATCGGGGCTGCTGTTGATGGTGGGCGTGGGCGGGCTCTATGTGGAAGTGCGCACCCCTGGCCTTGGGCTGGGCGGCGCGGTGGGCGCTGCCTGCCTCGCCCTGTTCTTCGGTTCGCACCTCGTGCTCGGCGCGGCGGAATGGGTGGACGTTGCCCTCGTCGTGGTCGGCATCGTGCTGCTGGTGGTCGAGGTGTTCTACCTGCCGGGCTTTGGCATTGCGGGCGCGCTGGGTTTGGCCAGCACCATCCTTGGGCTGTACCTCGCCATGGTGCGCGTACCGATTCCGCAGTACGAGTGGGATTTCAGCCGCGCTAATGACGCAGGCCAGACGCTGGTGACGGCGTTCGTGCTGTTGATAGCGATGGTGGCGATCACGTGGAAGCTCTTACCGCGCACCCCGCTGGCAGGGTGGATGGTGTTGAACAGCACGCAGGCGGCGCAGGCCGGATACGTGGTGCAGACGGAGGCCGAGCAGGCGCTGGCCGATGGCCTGCGCGGCGTGGCCTCGACGGTGCTGCGCCCGGCGGGCAAGGCGCGCTTTGATGGACGCACCTATGACGTGGTCACGCGGGGCGAGTACCTCGAGCCCGGCACGGCCATCCGAGTCATCCGGGCGGACGGCAACCGCTATGTGGTTACGGCAGAGACCAACAACGACGGCGCAGGCGCATGATTGCGTCCAAGCCCCTTTAATTGCGATAGTGAAGATTACCCAGGAGAACACGACCATGACGGCGGTACGGTCGATGGAGCACATGCTGCGGCAGTTGCTCAAGGAAATGGACTACGTGCAATCGCAGGGCGCGGGATACTACACCTGCGCGCCCTTTGCGAAGCGCTTCAACCGCTTGCTGCTGCAGGGGCGCGCCCTGTTCCAGGATGGCAACCCGCTCATCCAGACCTTTGACACGCTGGAAGAAGCGGACCCCAAAGACCCCGGCGAGAAGAGCAAGAAGCTGCTCGAGATCCGCATCGAGATCACGCAGCTGATCAGCTTCCTGGAAACCATAGCCGACGCCCCCACGGAGGAGCCCGTCGCATGACGCTGCTGTGGGTAGCCATCATCTTCATTGCTGGGTGCATCCTGCTGCTCAGTGAATTCCTGTTGCCGGGCGGCGTGCTGGGCGTGCTGGGTGCGGTGATGCTCATTGGCGGGTGCATCTATGGCATGGTCGCCGTCCCGGAGTACGCGGTCTACATTTTCTTCATCGAGCTGTTGGGGGCGGGCGCCACATTTGCCTTTGGCATGTACCTGATTGCAAACACCCGCTTTGGCAGCGGGCTGCGGCTGGAAACCGTGATGAGTCAGGAAGAGGGCTACGAGAACAAGGCTACCGAGGCAGACCTTGTGGGGCAAAGTGGTATCGTGCTTACGCCGCTACGTCCGGCTGGCACCATTGAACTGGATGGTCGCCGACTCGACGTGACCGCCAACGGCGCGTTTATCGAGGCAGGAAAAGAAGTGCGGGTGCTGGCGGTGAACGGCAGCTTCATCACCGTCGAGCGCGCCGAATAGAAACCGAACTTGCGAGGTATACCCTGCACATGCTGTGCAAGGTTGGACAAATAGTGGGCGGCTGCAAGCGCAGCTTCGCCAGGAGGAGAGATTCATGGGACCCGTTTACCTGATTTTTGGCGTTGTGGGCGCGGTTGTCGCGCTAATAATCGTTGCG
>JBIKMR010000287.1:0-5488 GCA_044359155.1 Candidatus Hydrogenedentales bacterium
CACTGCGACCTGCGGAGCCGTCTCCACATAGGTTTTATCCAGCACGGAATATTGCTGCTGCACAATGGCCAGTTGCTCGATAAGCTCCATCACGCTGGGGTCTGCCAGTACCTTGTCCTCAATCCCGCGCGCGAACACGGGGGCGTTCGGGTTGGATTCGTTCTGCACCCGAAGCTCGCTCACGTGCTTGATGAGTTGCTCGGTCTGCGTCACAAGGCTCTCGGCTGCAGACAGGTCGGCCTGCGCCTGTGACAGGCTGAGGCGGTTAGACTCCAGCTCGGCGGGGTCGAGCCCGACCACGGCGGAAACGGGAATGCCGTTCTCCTTGCGCACGTCGGCTATTTGCACGCGCTGCAGGTCAAGCGCCTCGGTGAGGCGTTGCTCGCGCTCCGCGAGGATCTCCCGGCGGCGTTCGCCCTGCCGCTTTTCCTCTTCCCTCACGTAGGTGCTGTATGTGTCGAGCACCTTGTTCAGGATAAAGCGGGCGGTCTCGGGGTCCGGGTCTTTATAGCTGAAAGCCACCAGTTCCGTCTGGTCTTGCGCCTGCGCTTCCATATGTTCCATCAAGTACATCAGCGCGTTATCGCCCTCGCGCTGTATCACGGGAAGGTTTGCCACCTCTTCGTCCTTCAGCACACGGCTCAGGATCGTGTACCCCGTGATGAGGCTGATCTGGGTGTTGACGAAACTCTCATAGGCGGCGGTGCCCGACATCGACGAGGTGCTGAGTTGCATGATGCTCGGCGTGCTCGCTTGGAACTCAATATCCGCGCTGGCAACATAATGGCGGGGCACGAACATCCAGATGGCCACGGCGGCGGGGATCATGATGGCAAGGAAGACCAGCACCACGATGCGTCCGCGCAGTTTAATGAGGCGGGCCACGTTTACGCCCACACCCTGCGCGTCCACCGTGGAGGACTCGGGCATCAACTCGGCTAGTTCTGCTTGATAGTTGGGCATCATGGCGTCCCAAACAGGTCGAAGATGTTTTGCGTCGAGCTGCCGAATTGCTCGATGTCCGCCAGGCGCTTCAGCGTGCGCGATACTTCCTCGGTCTCAAGCCCGGCGCGGGCAGAGTCCACCGCGAAATACGCATCCACCGCGCTGGTGTACATGTCGAGCACTGGCGATACGGAACCGGTGAACCGGCCCACAAATTCAGACAGGCGCACCGTCCACTTCTGCGGGATGTAGATCACGTCGCCGGGGCTCAACTTGATGTCTTGCCCGGTGCGAAGAATCTCGCGCACGTTCACGTTCATAATGCGCGTGTTCTCGGAATCGAGCTGGCGCATCACCACCACGTTGCGCAGGCGCGCCGTGCTGGCGTTGAAGCCACCCGACAGCGACAGCATCTGGAGCAGCGTCATGCCCTCGGTCAATTCCACAATGACAGGGTTCGCGCTTTCACCGAGCAAGTAAACAAGGTTCACGCCCTCGGGCACATACAGCAAATCGCCCGGATAGATTGGTGCGTCTGCAGAATGTGCGCCGGGGTTGCCCAGCTGGCGCAGGTCAAACTGCACCACAAGGCGCTCGCCTTCGCGGTGGCGAATTACAAAGGCCTTGGTCAGCTGCCCGGTCACGCCCACAAAGCCACCCGTCGAGCTGCTTGAGTTGCGGCGGCGCAACCCGCCCGCCAGGCTGACGGCTTCGATAAGCGAGGTGGGACGCAGATAGGGATAGATGCCGGGGGTCTCGATGTCGCCAATTACGCCAAAGGTTTTACTGGCCGTCTGCTTTACCAGCAGTGACAATTGCGGTGTGCGGAATACGGAGCCATAGGCCTTGCGAATCTGTGCCTCGGCTTCCTCACGCGTCAGGTCTTCCACCTGCATGTCGGGAACCAGAGGCAACGACACATGGCCATCGTAGCGCACGGTCACTTCGCGGTCGAGCAATGGATCGCTGAACACCTTGAACTCAAGCACGTCGCCCGAGCCAATGCGGTAGGGACCGGTGGGTGGCGTGTAGAAGGACTCGTCCACCGGCAGCCATTCCGTGAGCACGGGTTCATCCGCACTTGCCGCGCCGGTGGCGGGTGCGCCTGCGGGGACGGTTTCGATAAGTGCCTGGGGCGATGCGTCTTGCGAAGCGCGCACAGCCTTAACTTTTTTAGGTTTCGACTCTGCCTCTTCCAGCTCCGCGCGGATGCGCTCCTTCGCGGCGGTGGCCTCCGCCTCGGCTGCTGCAATGTCGGCCTCGGCTTGCGCCTTCACTTCGTTGGCGCGTTGCACTGCTGCTGCAGCTTCCGCGTCCGCCTGGGCTTTTGCCCCTTGCACTGCGGCTGTCGCGCGTGCCTTGGCGTCCTGCGCCTCGGCGTCGGCCTGCGCAATTTCCGTCTGTGCTTTCGCCTTGGCTTCTGCTGCCGCGTTCAGCGCGCGGTCGGCTTCGGCTTGGGCCGCAGCAACTTCAGAGGAAGTGCGGGATTTTAGATCTTGTGACTGTGCACGCAACTGGGCCAACTCTGCCTCGGCAGCTGCCTTGTCTTGCTCTGCCTTTTCCTTGGCCTCTTCCGCCTGCGCCTTCGCCGCGTTCGCGGCCACCAGCGTGCGTTCCATCTCCGCCTTGGCGGCAGACGACTCCTGCTCGCTGGAAGACTGTGCGCGCAATTGCGCAAGCTCTGCCTCTGCCTGTTGCTTCGAGTCGTTGGCCGACGTCACCGCTGCTTCGGCTTCGGCCAGCGCGGCCTTGGCTGCGGCGGCTTCCGCCCGTGCCGCTTCTACCTCAGGCGTTGCCGCAGTCGCCAGCGGTGCCGAGTCCGCCATCTTCGCCATCTTCGGGCCTTCGATGGAATCCATGCCGGGAAAGGCATAGCCATGCAAATCCCGCGTGGGCATGGTGGCAACTTCGTCGATAAAGGGAGAAGGGTTTGCGGTGATAGGCGGCATGGGCGCACGGGGACGGCTACCGTTCTGCGTGGGAGTGGCCATCTCGATACGCAGGGAGGAAGCTTCTTGCGTCTCCGCGCCGGGGACCGTCAAGCCGCTCTCCATCTCTGCCGCCGTGGGGGCGGTTTCGGTGAGCACACGCGGGTTGGGGGACACTGCTTGCTCTGCTGCCGGTGTTTCCACCGGGGCAGTGCTCGTCTGACATCCAACCAGCAACGCCCCTATCGCAAGGGGCGTTGCCTGAAACAGTCGCCGGAAAAATCGTGCGCTGGACAAGGCGTATATATTCCTTGGTACTTCGTCGCGGCGCCGCGAAGGACTTGGGCAGTGAACCTGCGTTGTTTGCCTAGTCCATCCGGTGCGCCCGGGCATTCCTAGTAGAGGTCGCCTTTGGCAGCTTGCGCGTCGCGGAGGGCTTCAGCATCCGTAGCAAGCCGTGCGGCTTCGCCCGCATGGCCCGTGGCCGACAACAGCGCCGCCGTGGCGTGCATACGAACAGAAACGTCCGGGTGGCCCGGGCGCAGCTTCACGTCTTGGATGTACTTCGCACGCTCGAACATCGGGCTGGCCTCGTCATACCGGCCCAGCTGGGTGTAGAGAATGCCGAGGTTGGTAAGCACCGTTGCGGCGTAAGCATGGTCGCGGCGGTTCCCCTTCTCGTGGACGTTCGCGGCGCGCTTCAGCAGTTCTTCCGCAGCCACCTTGTCTTCGCGGTCGTTACTGATCAGTGCAAGACCATTCAGGCTACGTGAAACTTCCAAGCTGAATTGGTCGCGTTCGAGTTGTTCCAACGCTTCGCGATAAAGAGCCTCCGCTTCGCTTGGGCGTTCCTTGTCTTCCAGCTGCGTGAGGTAAAGCAGGTCAGCCAGATCGTTCATGGTCACGGCGAGCATCGGGTGCTTCTTGCCTAGCGCCTTGCGCTTCATGTCCAAAGCTTCACGGTACTGCGACTCAGCTTCTTTAAAGCGGCCGAGCGCTGTGTAAGCGCGACCCAGCGCGCCCACCGTCTCAGCATCGCGCACCTTACGCTGCGCGTCTTGCGCGGCAGACTCAAAGAGCTTTGCGGCGTCCGTGTAGTCGCCGGTGTAGTAATTCTCCATGCCTGCAAAGTGGTGGGAAATCCAGAGGTTAAGCTGGTTTTCGCGGTCTTCTGCCATGGCAACAGTGGTAACCAAGCAGGCCATGGCTATCCCAGCAATTCGCATTTCTCGAAGCATGGTCGTGTTCCTTCCGGGTCCCTCGGGGTGGACTGCGCTCCGCAGCTCGGGTGAAACCTCCCCATGACGGGGTAAAGAATACCGCACGCCGTGTGGCCAGTCAACAATTTCGAAGGGGCATTCGCTTATTATTCACAGGGCTTGTACTCGGCCCAGGGGCTTAGGCCGCGAATGCTAAAGAAGCTAGAAAATCCGGCTGGGCTGGGGTATACTTTTGACAGACTGGGGATAAGATAGCATTGGCAGAAGCCTGCCCGCTTAAATTGCCCCACGCTTGAGCACTGCGGAAATGAGGAAATAACCCATGTTGAAACCTGTTTGCTGGATGACCGCCCTCGGCTTGGTATTGGCCATGGGTGTTCGCGCGGAAGAAGTGGTCGAGGCGGCACCTGCCGAAGAAACCGCCATGCTCGAAGTCGTCGAGCCTGCCGAGAGCGTCACTGTTACCCCCATTGACGTGTGGTGGGGCAACCGCTCAATTTCGCATGACAACTACATCAAGTTCGACAAGGTCGATGCGCGCTGTGCAGGGCCCGCCACCGCAGATTGCATCTGCCCCGGCTGCGTGGGTGCCGATTGCCCTCCCCCCTGCGCTGACCTGACTTGGGACAAGATTTTCTTTGACCTCGACAAGTCCCTCCTCCGGCCAGCGAGCATTGTCGAGTGCGAGAAGATTCTCGCCTACCTGAACGCCAACCCCAAGAAGGGCGTGTTCATTGAAGGCCACTGCTGCGACTGGGCCACCGACCAATACAACGTGGGCCTTGGCCAACGCCGCGCCAACGCCGTGCGCCAGTGGTTGATTGAGCAGGGCATCGCCCCCGAGCGCCTGCAAACCAAGACATTCGGCGAAACAACCCCATGGGTGGGCAACGAACAGCGCGAGCTAAACCGCCGTGCTATCGTTACCGCCACCCCCTGAGCGGGGAATGACAACTGAAACAAGAATCGCCGCCGGGCACGCCCGGCGGCGGTTTTCTTTTAGCGCAGGCCTAGAACGTCCTGCATATCGTAGAGCCCCGGTGTTGCGGACTGCGTGAACTTGGCTGCCGTCAGCGCGCCGCGCGCGTAGTGGTCTCGGGTAGAAGACTTATGCGACAACTCGATTCGCTCGCCCGGCCCGATGAAGTAAACCGTGTGCTCGCCGATTACATCGCCACCGCGCAGGGCATGCATTCCAATCTCGCGCTTTGGCCGCTCGCCAATGATGCCCTCGCGCCCATGCGCCGTCTCGGTGTGGTAATCCAAGCCCAGCGCCGCCGCCGCGTTTTCCGCCAGCCGCGCCGCCGTGCCGCTTGGGCTGTCCTTCTTCAGGTTGTGGTGTATCTCCACAATCTCGCAGTTGTAATCCAGCCCCAGCTTCTCCGCCACCTGAGT
>JBIKMR010000288.1:0-5485 GCA_044359155.1 Candidatus Hydrogenedentales bacterium
TGAATGTCGCCAGCGCAATAACGCGTTGCCGCGCTGCATAGCCGCTTGCGGCCAAGGGCGCACACACAAGCACCAGCGCGATGGGGGGCAGCGCCACGAAGAGATCCCTGCGAAAGCCAAGCCCAACGCCAGCGATTACCCCGAGCACGGTGGCAATCTTTATCCACGTGCGGGGGCAGCGCGGCTGCCGCAGCAGGTAAAGCAGCAGTCCAATTACTGCAAGCAGAAAGGGCACCTTGCTGAAGTCGCGGATGTTGTATACGACGAGCAAGGTGATAGGGGAGAGTGCAAATGCCAGCGTGCCACCCAGCGCCAGCGCGCGCCCCATGCCCAGTCGAAAGATGCCATACACCAGCAATGCCGAGGCAACGTATAACCCCACCGCCAGCAGCTTCGCGCTTTCCCAAGACACCCCAAACACGCGCCACGTTAGGCCCATGGCATACACAAGGTAGCGGTGGTAGCGCTGGTATAGGTCCAGCTTTGTTTCCGTATAGGAGTCTGGCAGGGCGCTTGGGTCAAAGCTCTCATGCCCCGACTGAAGGTAGAGAAACTCTCGCAGTCCCGGTGCTTCGTGGAGTGGGGGATTGATAAAGCCCTTGCCCGCCGCAAACATTACTGCAGGCGCATAGAGTTCGTTGGTGAGCGTGGCGGCGGGGCCTTGCCATTCGCGCAGTGCCATCAATCCGGCAATCGTCGTGATTAGTACGATTGCGAGAATGAAAGCAAGTTCGGGGCGGGCGCGAAGGAAGGGGAGTGGGGCAGGCATATTACGAACCCAGCGGTGGCTGATGCGCCGCCTGTTGCAGGGCCAAGTCGAGCCGGTTCGCCACGATGGGATTGCCCGGCGCAACATCCGCCGCGCGCTGCCATGCGGAAGCCAAGTTCACGGAAGGCCCCTGCTCCACAATCCACTCTTCATAGAGATAGGCCATGGCATTGTCATGCGGGTTCTCTGCAAGGCCTACGATAATGGCTGCGGTCCTGCCTGCCTCGTCGCCGCGTCGCCGAGCTATCTCCGCCTTGGCGGCGTGGAGTTCCAGGGGGAACACGCCCCACTGCTTGCACTCTTCCCAGAGCTTTGTTGCCTCGTCGAGTTGGTTAGCACGAATCAGTTCCTGCATTTGCCGCATCTGCGTGCGCGCCAGTGGCTGCTCCGCATCCGGGAACCAAGTTACGTTGTCGTTGCCGTAGGGTCTATGCAGGCGCTGGAAATACGTGCCACGCTCCGGCTCGGCGCTCACCGCGAGATTCGGATTCGTGCCCAAAGGGGCGGGGTCCGCTATCTGGAATAGCCCTTTGAAACTCGCGGCATCCTTCGTTGGCAATCCCACCCCGCTAAAGCGCACCCAGTTCACAGCGGCGTGGCGCTCCGGCAAGCTGAAGAAATACTTCACGCCCCCGCCAAGCGGCACGCCATTGGGCCATGCGCGTACCAACATTGAAAAATCATGTTGGCCTCCATGGCTCTCGGTAAGCACGTGAAAAGGCTGGTTAGGGCGCGACACCCCAAATTCCGCCATCAACGTCACAGGCCGGTAGAAGGCGTATTCCACTTCTGGGTCTGGCGGTATGGGTTTAAGCGGGGCGACCGGGACGAAATAGGTCCAGTCGCCAATCACAACCGAGCGCGTTTCAACCGGGGTAATGGGTGCGGCAAGCATCTGAGAGCGCAAGGCTCCCACACGGAGCAACTGCACGGGCAGGGACAGCAGCCAGGGAAGCAGCGTGATGCAAAGTGCCACACTGCCGAACCGCAGCAAATTTCTGCGAACTGCCCAATGGTTCCGCCGCGCCCAGACCCGCAATAGAGCTCCACTCTTCGCTCCCGCTAGTACTTTCCCTATAGCCTGTACCGGCAACAGGAAGCACAGCACCGGCACGAGCATCATGTGAAAGGCGTGGCGGAATTCGTACTGAAGGCTGTTGATGCCGCCGAAATACAGCAGCAGCACCAACGCCAGCAGGGCGCCGCCGGGATGCAATGCAGCAGCCGCTGCAAGGCAGAGCCCACAGTAATACATGCCGTAGCTCTCGATATGGTTCGACCATACCGACAGCCCCCACGACCAGTCGTTGTCCACTCCGTTGCATACCCGCAAGACGGCAGCCTGCGCCCTGAGAATCATGTCTGCGGGAAACAACAGCACCATCTCGCGAAAGTAACGCTTCTTGTCCGGTTCACTTCCATGCAAACTGCCTGTGTATACGAACTTCTCGGCAGTACTTGCTTCTAGTCGGCGTGTCAGGTTGGTTGCCGAGCCCCATATGAATGCGTCGTGCCGCACGGGGATGCGCTCATAGCAGGTACGCTCCAGTCCCATCTTGTCGTCGAAGCTGGTGCTCATGCCCATCAGCACATCGTGGTACACGAGGCTGCCCTCGTCTCGAAACGCCGAGAAGACCGGCCAGCCCAGCACCAACACGACCAGCGCGAAGCTTCCCATTGCGGCCATGCGCCTGCGCAGGCACACCCCCCCTGCATCCAGCGGGGCGCAACACAACAGCAGTAGCACGGGCGGAAACGCCACCAGCAGGTCGCGGCGGAAGCCCAGCCCAATGCCCACCACGGCACCCAACACCAGCGCTGCACGCAAGTAATTGCGGGGACTTCGCCGCTGCGTGATCTGGTAAAGCAGAATTCCTATCGTACCCAGTAAGAAGGGAGCCTTACTGAAATCGCGGATGTTGAACACCACGTTCGCAACCACTGGTGAGCAAGCGAACAGCAACACACCCACAACCGAAAGGTAGCGGTTCATGAATAGCCGCAAGATGCCGTAGGCCACCAGCGAGCAGCACAGGTATTGGAACACCGCAAGGAATTTGGCGCTGTCCCAGCTTACACCGCCGATGCGCCACACCATGCCCATCGCGTAGACCAGGTAGCGGTGGTAGCGCTGGTAAGCGTCCAGCTCTATACGGCTGAATGCCTCGGGAAGACCTGACGCGTCATAGGGCTTGTGCTGCCCCGCCTGCGGGTAAAGGAATTCCCGAAGCCCCGGCACTTCTTGCAGCGGCGGGTTGATGAAACCGCGCCCTTGGGCGAACATCGCAGAGGGAATGTACAACTCATTTGTAAGTGTGAAGGCCGGGCCGTTCCAGTCGCGCAGCTTCTGGAATCCGGCCACCACCACAACTACGGTGACTATCAACAGGCAGGCGGCTTCAAGGGCTATGCGAAATCGCCTGCTGTCTGGGGCTGTCATGGCAAGGCTCGGCGCAGTTTTTCAGCGGCTATTTGGGCACGGCGCGCAAGTGCGCGATCATGTCGGTGATCGACTGGTACCGCTCGTCGCGGTTCTTGGCAATGCTCTTCATGATAATGGTGTCCATCTCCGGCGGCAGACCAGGCACCTTGCTGCTGGGCGGTGGCGGCATTTCCATCACTTGCCTACGCAGCACATCTCCATCCCCGAACACCGTCTCGCCTGTCAGGCATTCGTAGAGCACCAGCCCGAGCGCATAGATGTCCGCCCGGTTGTCCACCTTCTCGCCCTTGGCCTGCTCGGGAGACATATAGCAAGGCGTGCCCATCACCACGCGCGTGGCGGTCAGCTTCATTTCGTCGCCCTTGGCCAGCCCAAAGTCCATCAATTTCACCAACCCGCCCTTGGCAATCAGGATGTTGTCCGGCTTGATGTCGCGATGGATGATGCCCGCAGCGTGTACCGCCTCAAGGGCAGAGGCCGCCTGCACGGTAATGTTGATCGCCTCGCGCACGTCCAGCCTGCCCTTGTTGCTCAGGTACTTGTGCAGGTTCGGCCCCTCGATGTACTCCATCGCAATGTAGGCCTTGCCCTCGTCGGAGCCAATGTCGTATATCGCCACCACGTTGGGGTGCTGCACCTTGGCCGCCGCCCGCGCCTCGCGCACAAAGCGCAGCTTGTACTCTTCATTGCCATCCACCAGCGAACCGAGGAACTTCAGCGCCACGGGCCGATCAAGGCTCTTGTCCACCGCCTTGTACACGACACCCATACCACCACGCCCCAGCTCGCGCTCGAGGGTGAATCGGTCGCCCAGCGAATTCTCCACCATCCCCATCACCATGCCGCCCTGCTGAGTCTGTGCGCCGCTGCCGACGCTTGCGCCCGTCATCGCCTGCGGCCCCATCGATATGCGAGAGTCAATGTTCGACAAGCGCCGCGATATGTCACGGTATTCCATGTTCACCGAGCGTATTTTCAGCATCATGTCCTTCGACTCGCTCAACTTGCCCACCTGCTCATACGCCAGCGCCAGCATCCAGTAATAGTCGATGTTGTCGTTCGTCACCTTCGATCCGGTCAGGTAATTCTCCAGCGTGGCCACGCAATGCTGGTAATCTTTGCTCAAATAAAATGCGCGCCCCAGCATGGCCCGCGCCAGGTCAAACTTCGGGTGACTTTCCGGCACTGCCTGAAGGCAGCGGATGGCGTTGGGCCAGTCCTTCATGTGCGTGCGCGCAAAGCCCGCGCCGAACATCTCCCCGCCTTTCTCGTAACACTCCGCCGCCTTGTCCGCCTGGCTCACTTTCGAGAAGCAATCCCCCGCGCGCGCCCAGATTTGCGCGCCCTCATAGGCCATTGCCGCTTCCTTGAAGCGTCCGATGGATTCGTAATACCGCCCGCCAATCTCCGCCGCGTCCTTGGTGCGGCCCGCCTGCTGCATACACTTGGCGGCATCTTCCAGCTTGCCCGCCTTCAGCAATATCTCGCCCGCCCGTCCAGGGTCGCCATTCTCCTTGAACAGCTTCAGCGCAAACTCCGCCTTGCCGCCCTTCTCAAAACGGTCCGCCACAAGCAACAGCAATTGCTGCATGTCTTTCTTGGACACCTTGGACTGCACCTTCGGCTCATTGAGCACCGTGTAGCAACGCTCCGCCGCCGCCAACGCCTGCGCCGCATTACCGCCCGCTGCCGAGAAGAAGCGCTTGAAGTTCTCGACCGCCTGCTCCACCTTGCCCGCGCGGGCAAAGTTTTCCGCCGCACGCGCCACGTCGTTCCCCTGCTCATAGGCCGTTGCGGCCTGGGCATACTTACCCTTCTGTGCAAAGAACTCACCCGCCTGCGCAAACTCACCATGCTTCAGGAATTGCTTGGCCGCATAAATCTCATACCCCGCCTTCGCCCAAGCCATGGCAGACTTGTTCGTCTCGCCCGCTTTTTTGTACCACTTTGCCGCTTCCTTGAAGCGCCCCATGCCGGAATATTTATCGGCAACACTCTTGTAGTCTTTGTTCTTCTTGAGCATCGCAATCGCGCGCTCGGTCTCCTCAATCTGCGCCTTTGACAGTGAGGCCCCTCGGCCGCCTGCCCCCATGAAGTCTTCGCCCAGCACCTGCTTCTTCCCCTCGATAGAGGTTTCCATCTGGTTCAATTCGCGACCACGGCGGAAGTCACGGAAGCGGGTGCTGATTTCTGTGAACACAAACCAGCCGATAAACAGCAACAGAAGGATGACCGCTGCCTTAGAAGCCAGCACCATCCAAGGCTCGGAGAGG
>JBIKMR010000062.1:0-18284 GCA_044359155.1 Candidatus Hydrogenedentales bacterium
GCAGGTTGTCGCGCGCGGCGTCGGCCTGCTCTTCGAGCGCCGCGCGTTCTTCTTCAGTCTTGGCATTGCGCATGGCTGCGCGCAGTTCAAACATCTGGTTGCGGTAGGCGTCGATGTCTTCCAGCCGTTGGCGCGCTTCTTCGGTGGTGGCATTGGCTATCTGGTCTGCAAAGAACGTGTCGGCCATGGCCTGGAACTCGGCCATGCGCTGTTCCCTTTCGGCTTGGCGTTCGGGATTGTCACGTCCGTCGCGTTCGTCTTCTCGTGGTGCGGGTTCCGGCTCATCATCCAGGGCGACGTCGATGTTCTCTTCTTCCTCAACCGGGGCAGGGGTTGCAGCTTTCACCGATTCCAGTCGGGAAAGCGAAGCACGCAGTTCATCCGCTTCGGCCAGCGCGCGGTTGTAGTCGCTCTCGAGTCGCGCGGCCTGGGCGCGTGCGGTTTCCAGTTGGGGTGCGGCCTGCGCGGCGGTTGCTTCGGCCTGTTGCGCCTTCAGCTGGGCGGCGCGCAGCTCTGCTGCCTGGGCTGCCAACTGGTTGCGGAAGTATTGGGCGGTTCCGCCTACACCCACGGCCAACAGCGCCGAGCCTGCAACGAGCGCGATAAGGATGGTACGCATGGACAAACTCCCCTGTTCCTGAAACCCCCGTCTGCGCCGGAAGTTCCGAAAGTTATTCCGGAGTCTCTTCGCCGTTGAGCACGCGCATCACGGCGAGCACGTCGTCCAGCACCTTGCGCTTTTCGGCGCGCTCGGCATCGCCGGTAAGGCGGAGGAGGTAGGAGGGGTGGTAGGTGACGCGGACGGGGATGCCTTGGTAGGAATGCCACTTGCCGCGCAAGCGCCCTACGGGCGCATCGGTCTTGAGCAGTTGTTTGGCGGCGTATCCACCCAGCGCGCAGATGACTTTGGGCTGGAGCAATTCCAATTGCCGCACGAGGTAGGGCTCACACTGGGTCATTTCTTCGGCAGCGGGATTGCGGTTGCCGGGCGGGCGGCACTTGAGTACGTTGCAGATGTAGACGCTGTCGCGGGGCAGGCCCATGCTGCGCGGGTGCTCGATGATGGTGGTGAGCAATTGGCCCGCGCGCCCTACGAAGGGAATGCCCTGCCGGTCTTCTTCTTCGCCGGGTGCTTCGCCCACGAAGACGAGGTCGGCGTTCTGGTTGCCGCTGCCGAATACGGTCTGGGTGCGCGTCTTGCACAGGCTGCACCGTTGGCATCCGGCCACGGCCTCGGCCAGTGCGTCGAGCGTTTCCGAACCTGCCGCCGCCGCCACGCGTTGCGCCGTGGGCGCAGGCTCAACGAACAATTCGCGTTCGGGCTGTTGCGGCGCGGGCGTGGCCACCGAGCGTACGGCAGGGTGGGGCGTGCCCTTGCCCAGCCACTCCGCCACCTCGGGGGTAACGGTCAGCTGCCCGGTTCGGGGGTCGGCCTCGCGGCGCAGCAGCGTCTCGATGTCTTGGCGCAGGGTGTTCAGGGCGGTGTCCATGCCGGGCAGTTTAGCATAGGAAGTTGCGGTTGCATGAGTGGACTTGCTTGTTGCATGAGCGGGACTTGGCAGACACAATGAGGGGATGCCAATGTTTCAACGCAGGAGGGTGCGTGCAATGAAGAGTCTAACTATGCTGGCGTGTGCAGCAGGAATGTTTTGGGCGGGCGTGGCCGGGGCCATCACCATCGAGGGCGTCGAGTCGATGCAGGTGGTGCAGGTGGATGCCGGTGGCACGGCGGTTGTGGCGTTGTCGGGCAAGGCCACGGGCGCGCGGGCGGAAGTGCTTGTCGAGAACACCCGCCGCAGCGGCATCGTGGCAGGATGGGAAGCGCTGGGCGACATCAGCGGTGGCAAGTATTCCGGCGAGTTGCGCTTACAGGAAGGCGGACCGTACCGTGTTTCCGTGCGCTCGGTGGATGCGTCGGGCGCACAGGCGGAGTTGGCGGAGGTTTCCGGCGTGCTGGCAGGCGACCTGTGGGTGTTGGCGGGGCAGTCGAACATGCAGGGCGTGGGCAACCTGGACGAGCATGTGCTCGATCCGCACCCGCTGGTCAACGTGCTGCGTATGAACCACGAGTGGGCGCTGGCCGCCGAGCCGTTGCACATTCTTGGGGAATCGCCGGACCCCGTGCATGGCAAGTTTGATTCCGAACAGCAGCGCGTGGACAACGTGCGCGCGAGTTATGAGGGCACCAAGGGCGCCACGCTGGGCATGGCCTTTGCGCAGTCGATGGTGGAAGCCACGGGCCGTCCGGTGGGGCTGGTTGCCACGGCGCATGGTGGCACGTCGCTGGAGCAGTGGAACCCGGCCTACAAGGACAAGGGCGGGGATTCGCTTTATGGCTCGATGCTGGCGCAGGTGAAGAAGGCGGGCGGCAAGGTGCGCGGCGTGTTGTGGTACCAAGGCGAATCAGACGCCAACCCGAAGGACGCGCCCACCTATGGCGACCGGTTCAAGACACTTATCCTGTCGATGCGCGAAGACTTCGGTGGTGCGGAAATGCCGTTCTACTACGTGCAGATCGGGCGCTTTGTGAATCCCGGCGTGGATGCTGCGAACTGGAACAAGCTGCGCGCAGAGCAGTTGCGGGTTGAAGCGGACATCGCCCCCGGCGCGATGGTGGGCTCGATAGACCTGGACTTGGACGACGCCATTCACATCGGCACGCCGGGCCTAAACATGCTGGGGCAGCGCATGGCGCTATTGGCGCAGCGTGATCTGTTCGGCACGGGCAGCGATATCGGCCCCCGGTTCAGCAGCATGGAGACCTTTAGCACGCCTTACGAGCGGGGCGTGCGGGTGAACTTCACCCATGTGAACGATGCGCTTGCCGCCGCAGGCCGGTTGGGAGGCTTCGAGTTTACCGACGGGCCGGAAGGGCCGGTGGTGGAATGCATCTACAAGCAGGACATCGATCCGCAGAATCCCACCTCGGTGCGTCTGTTCGTGCAGTTGCTACCGGCCAACGCCCAGTTGTGGTACGGGCGTGGGGAAAATCCCTATTGCAACCTGTCCGACAAGCGCGGCCACGGCCTGCCCACCTTTGGACCCATGCCCGTGCCGCAGGAATTGCTTGACGAATACGTAAGAAAATAGACGTTATTGGACAATTTTTAACAGGGCCGCGTTCGCTTGCGGCCCTGTTTCTTTTTGTCGGCGTGGTAAAGGGTGACGAGTCTGCGGGTTATGCGGTACAATCCCTGCCATTCCGCGTTGGAGGCGGGTTAGATTATGGCGACCGTCGAATTTGAAGGGCAGCAACGCAAGGTTCCGGATTACAGTGCCTTGCTTGAGCCGTTGGAAGAAATGGGCGTTCCCTTCGGCTGCATGGCCGGGGAATGTGGCACTTGTTGCGTGTACGTGGAAGCGGGCATGGACAACCTGGAGCCGAAGTCTTACGCCGAGGAGTGCATGAGCCTGGGCGAGAGCGAGCGGCTTTCCTGCCAGATCAAGATAAAGACGGGGAACGTGCGCCTGGTGCTCTAGGGCGTGGCCCGCTTGGTGCGCGGTTCCCGTGTGCTTTGCTACGATGTCCGCATGTTCCGCCTGCTTAAGCGCTTGCGCACCACCATCACCCTGCTGCTCATCCTGATAATCCTGGGAGCGGCGGGGTTTGCCGCATTCCGCCTGGGCACTGGGGCGAGCCCGGAAGACCTCAAGAGCGACGTGGCCACGGGCGTGTCGTGGGTGCGTGAAGACGAGGGCGCGGTGACTCGCTTTGTGCGGCGCGCGCTGCGCCCGGTGGCCAACCCCGGCGAGACGCTGAAGGCGGTGAAGCAGGGCGTGGGCGACATGCGTCGCGAGGTGGCGCAATGGACGCGCACGCAGCGCCGCCAGCTTACCGATGGGCGCGAGCTTATCAAGGGCATGGCGGAACAGAACCGCCAGCCTACCGGCTCGGTGCAGTCGCTCTTCACCACGGCACAGACTTTCCTTGGCGC
Source organism: Candidatus Hydrogenedentales bacterium (assembly GCA_044359155.1). GTDB lineage: Bacteria > Hydrogenedentota > Hydrogenedentia > Hydrogenedentales > JAEUWI01 > WGMK01. The sequence continues at coordinate 3,936 of JBIKMR010000062.1, forward strand.
GAGCCGGACGCCGGAGCCCCCCTCGACTAGCGCGATTCGCGTGTACTTTTCGCCGCCCGCTGGCACGGGCACGCCCATGGTCGAGTCGCTGCTTGATGACATGGCAAGTGCCGAGACCAGCATCGACTGCGCCTGCTTCGAGTTTAGCCACCCAAGGCTGGCTGCGGCGCTTGCAGAGCGCCATGCCGCCGGGGTGCCGGTGCGGCTGGTGACGGATTCGGACTACGCAGACAACGAGGCCATCGAGCTGTTGCGCACGGCGGGGGTGCCGGTGGTGCTGGACGAGCGCAGCGCCTACATGCACGATAAGTTTTGCGTGTTCGATGGCGAGCGGGTGTGGACGGGCTCGGCGAACTTCTCGGTGGGCAGCTTTGAGAAAAGCTTCAACGACATGATCGAGATTGCATCACCGGAGCTGGCGAGCAACTACACTACCGAGTTTACCGAAATGTTTACGCAGCATTCCTTCGGGGTGCGATCGCCCGCCGACACGCCCAACCCGCGCCTGGTAATTGACGGTATTTCAGTCGAGACATACTTCGCGCCCGAGGACCGCGTGCAGAACGAGATCATTGCAGAGATAGCCGAGGCCGAGCGTCGCATAGATTTCATGATGTTCAGTTTCACCAGTGAGCCGCTGTCGGAAGCGTTGTTGATGCGCATGTTGGACGGGGTGTATGTGCGCGGCATCATGGAGAAAAGCCAGGCGGGGCAGGAGGCGAGCCGCGATGAGTTCCTCGCGCTGCGCGGGGCGGAAATCTACATCGACGAGAACGCCGATACCTTTCACCACAAGGCGATCATCATCGACGAGCAGACGGTGATTACCGGCAGCTACAACTATTCCGCCAGCGCCGAACGGGAGAATGACGAGAACGTGTTGATCATTGAAAGCCCCGAGCTGGCAAAGCGTTACCTCGAAGTGATGCAGACGCTGATTCAGCCGTAAGGCTGTGAAGGGAATTTTGCTTTTGGACACGCCGCAAGAACGACTCGAGTTCATGGTGGCCACGCTCCGCGATTTGAGCCGCGACCTGGACCCCGTGCGCTCAATCAATGGCTATGCCTCGGCCATGCGCAAGCTATACAAGGATCGTGGCCTGATTTCGTTGTCGCATCGCGGGGTGTCCGCAGGCCAGTACCGGGTCATGCGGCTACTTCACAAGGAAGGGATTACCGCCCCCGGCTTGGCGGACACGCCGTTTGCCGGGCCCAATGCGCCCGCACACTCGGGTGGGTTGCTCGGAGAGATCGTGCAGGCGGGGCGGCCATTTGTCACGCGCTCGCTCGATACGCCCAATGACCCGGTTCTTGGCGTGCAGCTTGCACCTTACCGCACTTTGGTGGGTTGCCCTGTGTATGACCTAGGAGAGGCCACGAACTGGGTATTCTTTATGGACACGGACACGGAGAGCTTCACCGATCGCGATATCGAGATGTGGGTGTTGCAGTCCAACCTGATGAGTGGCATGACCAACACGAAGCGGATGGCCCAAGAGATTCTGGAGGCGAACCGCTATGTACAGCAGCAGGTGGACGAGATCGCCTCGATTCAGCGGCGGCTGCTGCCATCCAAGGTGCCCGCCATGCCGGGGCTGGACGCGGCAGCCATGTACGCCACTTACGACCGGGCGGGCGGGGACTACTACGACTTCATCCCCATGAAGAAGCTGGGCCAGGGCAACGACGATCCGCGCTGGCTGATCATGCTGGCGGACGCCTCGGGGCATGGACCTTCTGCCGCCGTGTTGATCTCCATGCTGTCGGTCTTGCTGCACAGCTATCCCGCGCCGCCCACACGGCCCGGCGAAGTGTTGGCATACCTCAACGAGTACCTGCTGCGCCGGTCGCCGAGCAACGCCTTCGTCACGGCGCTGGCCATGATCTATGACCCGACCGCCCAGACCATGGATATAGCCTCTGCCGGGCACCCAATGCCACTGATGCGTCGGGCCTGTGGCGACGTGGAAGAACTTTCCCGTACGGGCGGCGTGCCCCTGGGCATCATGCCGAGCGTGAATTACATGTCCGCCCGCCAGCCCCTGGAGTCAGGGCATTCCTTGCTGGTCTACACGGACGGCATCACCGAGGCCCGCAACCCGCAGCGGGAGATGTTTGAAACCTGGCGCTTGCAGCAGGCCGTGGCCATCTGCGGGGAACGTGCGCAGACCACGCTGGACCGTATTGTCGAGCAGCTTCGGGAGCATGAGGCGGGCCAGCGCCAGCAGGACGACCAGGCACTCATCGTGTTGCAGGTAACCTGAGGGGGCGTCCCGCTGTGGACGCTGTGCGGGTTCGTTCGTTATAGTTTCTGGATAGGCCAGAAACGACGAAACGGTACAGCCATGCACATTGAACAGATTCCCGTGAGCCCCTTCGTGCAGAACTGCACCCTCTTGTATGACGGCGGGGAGTTGGTGGTGGTGGACCCCGGAGAAGTGACGCGGGAATTACGCGATGCCATTGAGGGGGAGAACGTGACCATGGTGTTCAACACGCATTGTCACATCGACCACGCGGGCGGCAACGCGGAGATGGTGCGGCTGACCGGTGCGCCGCTGGTGTGCCATGAGGCGGAAGTACCGTTGCTGCAATTCCTGGAACAACAGGGCCAGATGTTCGGCGTGTCCTGCGAGCCTTCCCCAGCCCCGGACCGATTCGTCAAGGAAGGCGACACGATCCGCGTGGGGGACACGGAACTGCTGGTCCTCTTCACGCCGGGGCATTCGCCGGGGCATGTGGCCTTGCTGGGCGATGGCTTTATAATCGGCGGCGACTGCCTGTTCTCCGGCTCGATTGGCCGCACGGATTTGCCCGGCGGCGACTATGACACGCTGATGCGCACGTTGCGCGACAAGTTTCTCACCCTGCCCGACGACACCGTGGTGTACAACGGCCATGGTCCTGTGACCACGATTGGCCGGGAACGACGCACCAATCCATTTATGGTGGACCTTTCATGAACGCATTCCTGTTGTTAGCTTCTGCCTGCCTTGGGTTCAGCCCGGAACTGGTGGTATCCCCAGACCAGCCCTTGCAGTACTCGTACCTTGATGAGCCCTTGGTTATCGCAATTGCATCGGACGCCACACTGCCCGCGCAGGTGTCGGCGGTGGTGCGGTCTCCGCGTGGCGGGGAAACCCAGCCGCTCGACTTGGGCATGGTGGATTTGCGCTCGGGTGAGGAGTCCTGGTTCTCTGTGCCGGAGCTGCCCGCAGGCGAGGGCTTCTTCAGTGTCGAGGTGACGGTGGTGGCAGAGGGGGAAACTAAAATCCTGAAGGGCGGCTTCGCCCGTATTCGCCGAAGCACGGGCGAACATGCGCTGCCCGTGGTGGCCTATGGCGACGACTCCGACCCGAATACCTTGCGTGCCCTGCGCAGCGCGCCGGTGCCTGCGGTGCGGATCGATCTGCTGGACGAGCAAGCCGAAGCCAAGGCGACCGCGCTGATCAAGCAGGGCTTCAAGCTGGTTCCCTACCTGGACGCGCGCTTGAGCAAGGCGCCTGCCGAGGTGGTGCGCAAGGCGGCGGAAAGCTGGTGCGATTCCATCTTGCGGTGGAACGTGGCGGCGGGCAGTTCGGTGGCGTTGATCGAGGACGTAGCCAAGGCCGTGCGTGCCACCAGTTGCCCCGCGCCCGTGGTTGCGGTGGTCGATGACATCGACACATTCAAGGCACTTATCGAGCAAGGGCTGGGCAACGTGGTGCGCAGCGTGAATGTTGAGGTGCGGGACAACGGTGAGTGGACGGTGTCGGCGGTGCAGAGCATTGCCGAGCAGGCCGGCTTCGAGCAGTGGGACGTGTACGCCACGCTGCCCGCCCCGGAGCGGGGGGCGGAGGAGCAAAGCTACCTGACCAAGCGGATCTTCCTTGCCCTGGCCGAGGGCTTCAAGGGTGTGAACTTTCACGCGCGCGAGATTTACGACAACGGCCTGACGGCGGCCTTCAGCCGATTGAATGCGCTCAGTTTCCAACTGGGTGCGCTGGATTGCGCGGGCGTGGTGCCCACGGGTTCCGGCACGCAGAACGTTCTGTTCAAGCGTGGCGGCGACTGGTTCCTTGCAATCTGGAGCACGGGCGCGGCGAAGGAGTTGACGCTCGAGGTGGGCGACGCCGGGCGCATCAAGGCGGTGGATCAGTTCAATCAGCCCGTGGAACTTCCCGAGCCCGTCAAGGGCATTCTGCCGGTCAAGGTGGATGCTGCTCCGTTGTACATTACGGGACGTGGTGGGTCGTTGTTCGACCAGTCCGCGCGCCCGATAGCCAAGCGTCTCGCCAGCGAGTTGAGCAAGCGCAGTGAATTGTTGGCGGTGCTGGGGCCGGAAGTAAGCAGCGCGGTGAACAGCGTGGTTTTGAGCGAAGGCGCGGTGACGCAGCGCACCAACTTCTTTGCCATGCTGCGGGTGCTGCCGGAACTCGAACGCCGATGGCACGCGGGCGAACTGCCGCGCCATTTGGCGGTGTCGTCCATATCGCACCTGGCGCGGCTGATGCGGCAGTTGTGCGTGGTCGAGCAGCAACGGGGCGAGGCCTTCCTCGAACCCTTGCAAGACACGCTCGCCCGCTGCGAGGAATACCAGACCTATTACCTGACCAGCTCGCGCGGGTCGGACGATCACTTCGAGCGGGGCGACTGGCTGCTGGGCGAAGTGCGCCGCTTGATGAACGAGGCGAATGACTTGGCTGCGGCGGGCCGCCGTATCGAGGCTTCCGCCGTGGCAGCCTTGGCAGAGTGGCGCGCGCGGGGTCTCGAGTTTGCAGGGGGCGCCGTGCAGCGCGAGGAAGAAGACAGCGTGACCGTGGCGCTGGCGCTGCCGGAGAAGCCCGTGGCTGCGCCCAGCGACGCCCCGGCTAGCGCTGCGGCGGTGTCTGAGGGCGGGGTTCACAAGATTGCCAAGGGCGACACACTGGGCGGCATCGCCACGAAGTACAAGGTGTCGCTGAAAGACCTGATGGCGTGGAACAACCTGACCAAGAAATCTACCCTGCGTATCGGGCAGGCCATCAAGGTGGTGCCGCCCGGCGGCGCACCTGCCCCCGAGGCAGCAAAGCCTGCCGCGCCTGTGGTTGCGGAAGCGCCCCTGAAGGCGACTGCACCTGAAGCACAGGGAGAGGCGGCACCCGAGGAAGAGCCAGCACCGGAGCCAGAACCAGAAGAGGAGCCTGCTCCCGAACTGGAAGAAGAGGAAGCGCCCGTACAGGTCGCACCCGGTGGCACGAAGAAGATCGGCCATACGGTGGACCGGGGCGAAACCACGCATAGCATCGCCAAAAAGTATGGCGTGTCGGAGGCGGACTTCCGTAAGTGGAATGGCATTCGCGCGGGCGCGCAGTTGGCGCGTGGCAAGGACTATGTGGTGTATGTGCCGCAGCGCGCGGCGGCCAAGGCAGAAGAGAAAAAGCCCGAGGCGAAGGCGGCCACTGCCGGGAAAGCGCCTGCCGGGCAGAAGCAGATTACGCACACGGTGCGCAAGGGCGACAACCCGTACCTGATTGCCAAGAAATATGGCGTGCCGCTGGACGACTTCATGAAGTGGAACAAGCTGACCAAAAAGTCCAAGATGCAGGTGGGCGAGAAGTACATTGTTTACGTGAAGAAATAAGGCTCGGGCGAATGCCCGATGGAGGACGACAAATGCGCGGGATTTTCGGGATGGGCTTGGTGGCATTGATGGCTGCAACAGGCGCGGTGTTTGCACAGGAGGCCGCACCGGCCCCGGACAGCGGCTGGATCAGCCTGTTCAATGGCAAGGACTTGGAAGGCTGGACCCCAAAGATTCGCGGCTATGAATTTGGCGAGAATTACGCTGACACCTTTCGCGTGGAAGACGGCGTGATCAAGGTGGGCTACGCTGGTTACGACCAGTTCATGGGTAAGTACGGCCACCTGTTCTACAAGTCCTCTTTCTCAAAGTACCGCTTCCGCGTCGAGTATCGCTTTACCGGAGACCAAGCCCCCGGCGGTGAAGGCTGGGCCACGCGCAACAGCGGCGTGATGGTGCATTGCCAGGACCCCGCGACTATGCGCAAGGATCAGGACTTTCCTGTGTCCATCGAGGTGCAGTTGCTGGGAGGGCTGGGCGATGGCAAACCGCGCACCACGGGCAACCTGTGTACGCCGGGCACGCATGTGGTGATGGACGACAAGCTGCGCCGCGTGCATTGCACCAACTCGACATCGGAGACTTTCGATGGTGACCAGTGGGTGACTTGCGAGATCGAGGTCAACGGCAGCGGCATCATTCGTCACTTCATCAATGGCGCGCTGGTGCTGGAATACGAACAGCCGCAATACGACGACAAGGACGGCGACGCGAAGGACATGATCAAGGAAGGCAAGGCGCTCATCGAGGGTGGCTACATTTCCCTCCAATCCGAGAGCCACCCCGTGGAGTTCCGCAAGGTCGAGATACTGCCGATAGACTAAGGCCTATCGCAGCAACAGGTTCAGTGCCATGAGTATCACCATGCCCAGGACGCATTGACGGAAGCGGTTGGGCTCGAGGCGACCCGAGATGAGGTTGCCGATCAGGCTGCCCACGAACAGCCCCGGCAGTACGCAGACCACGAGCATGACGATGCGTTCGTTTAGGTATCCGGCGAAGAAGTTGATGGTGGTGAGCATGATGCCGTTGAACAGGAAGAAGGCTTGGAGCACGGCGCGAAAGCGTTCCTTGGGCCAGTGCTGCAGGTTGCCGTAAACGACTACTGGCGGTCCGTCTGCTGCGCACGAACCGCCGAAGAACCCGGCGGAAAATCCCGCGAGCGCATTCAACACGGGACGCGGCTGAGGGACAGGCGGCATGGCCACGCCGCGCGTGCGGATTTCCCGGACGAGCGCATAGATGGCATAGCCCAGCAACACAATGCCCAGCAGGCGCTTGACCAGTTCAGGGTCGCCCATGCGCAGCAACAGCACGCCGCAGGCCAGTCCGGGAAGCGAGGCAAGCATCAGCCTTATGGCCTCGTTCCACAGCAATCCCTTGCGGTTGGCGTAGAGATTCATCGATGTGAGGATGATGGACAGAAGGTTCATCATGGGTACTGCCGTGCCCATGCCCAGCGTGGCGGCAGCGATGGGGGTGGCCATCAGCGAAAAGCCAAAGCCCGTAGCGCCGTGTGCCACGCCGCCAAGGAAGACCGCTGCCAGCACGGGGGCAACACCATCGGGAATTTCAAAATACATCTTTTACTCCCTCGCCCATTTTAAGGGTAGAGGGTTGGGGTAAGAGGGTATGCTCTCGGCGCTGGTGTTGGGTCTCCCCCTCACCCTAGCCCTCTCCCCCGAAGCGGGGGCGAGGGGACAAGAAGCGTGGAAGATGGTCTAGGCCACGTGCCCCCGTGTCTTGAGCAGTTTATACTCGATGCTGTCCAGCAGCGCGAGATAGCTGGCGGTGATGATATTCTCAGACACGCCCACGGTGCTCCACGGTTCGGAGCCGTCGCGCGATTCGATCAGCACGCGCGTCTTTGCCTTGGTGGCGTTCTGCCCGTCGATGATGCGCACCTTATAGTCTTCCAACTGCACCGTCGCCAGCTCGGGAAAGCGATCTTCCAATGCCTTGCGCAACGCGTTGTTCAACGCATCCACCGGGCCATCGCCTTCGGCGGCAGTGTGATAGCGCTCGCCATCGGGGAACTCCAGCTTCACGGTGGCCTCTGCCATGCCGGGTTCGTTGTCGCTGTATCGTGTTACTGTAACGTGATATCCCCGCGTGTGGAAGAAGGTACGATAGTGTCCCTTGGCCTTGCGGATGATCAGTTCGAGCGAAGCGTCCGCGCCTTCAAACTCATAGCCTTGGTTCTCCAATTCCTTCACGCGCTCGATGATCTGCGCTGTTTCGGGCTGGTCTTTCTTTAACTCGATGCCGAACTCGGTGGCCTTCTGGATTAGGCTGCTGCGCCCGGCCACTTCGCTTACGGCAATGTGGGTGCGGTTGCCGATAAGGCTGGGGTCTATGTGTTCGTAGCTGGCCTTCTGTTTGCCCACGGCGTCGGCGTGCATTCCGCCCTTGTGGGTGAATGCGTCGCGGCCCACAAACGGCGCGCTATCGCGCACGGGCATGTTTGCCAACTCTGCGCCCAGATGCGACAGGTGCGTCAGGCGCGCAAGCTGCGCGTCGGACACCACGTCGTGCCCCATCTTCAGTTGCAAGTCTGCAATCACGGTGCAGAGGTTGGCATTGCCCGTGCGTTCTCCGTAACCGTTGATCGTCCCCTGCACCTGGGTTGCGCCTTCGACCACCGCCATCAGCGAATTGGCTACGGCACAGCCGCTGTCGTTGTGCGTGTGGATACCAATCTGCGCGGTTGGCAGGTGCTGGCGCACGGCGCGCGTCGCGGTGGCGACTTCGTGCGGCAGCCGTCCGCCGTTGGTCTCGCAAAGGATCAGGCATTCCGCGCCTGCTTCGTGCGCAGTCTGCAACACGGCCAGCGCGTAAGCGTTGTCCTCGAAGTAGCCGTCGAAGAAATGCTCCGCATCCAGGAACACGCGACGCCCTTGGGCTTTCAGGTACGACACGGACTCCTGCACAATCTTGAGGTTCTCGTCCAGCGTGACGCGGAGTATCTCGGTGGCATGTATCACGGACGACTTGGCGAAGATGGTGATCACTTCGGTGCCCGCGCTCAGGAGCGCCTTGATATTCTGGTCGTCCTCGACGGCGTTCTTGGGATTGCGCGTGGAACCAAAGGCCGCCATCTTGGCGTTGCGCAGATCGAGGTCCTTGGCGCGCTCAAAGAGTTCCACCGCCTTGGGGTTCGAACCGGGCTGACCGCCTTCAATATAGGAAATGCCGAAATCATCCAGCGCGCGTACCAGCGTAATCTGGTCGTCGGAACTGAATTTTATGCCGGGTCCCTGTGCGCCATCGCGCAGGGTCGTATCGTAGATTTCGATGTGTTGCGCCACGAGTTGCTTCTCCAAACGGTCCTCCACGGGCAGCGAGTACACATGTAATGCTTTTCGCCCAGTGGATGCCGATATGATAGCATTGCCTTTCTGGCAAATGGAAGTTGCTGTCCCGCAATGGGTTAGGCTCTTTGGGGAAGAAACGAAATAATAATACTATGAATATTAACAACTCAGATTCGACAACAACGCTACCTCCTGAAGTGCTTGCGCTATTGCAAGCCGAAGGCTTTGAGGATATCGAATCGGCCTATCCGCTGCTTTCCAGCTATGTCGCGCTGGTACAGGACTGGAACGAGCGGGCGTCTCTGGTTTCCGTGGGGGATTCGAAGCGTCTCTGGGAAACCCATATCCCCGATTCCTTGAGTCTGGCCGCCAAGCTTTCGGGGGCTGTTGCGGGTGGGGCTCAGTGGTTGGATATTGGTCCGGGCGGGGGATTTCCTTCTATTCCTGTGCGAATCCTGTGCGGAAAGATGCCCATGCTTCTTTGCGAACGTTCCGTAAAAAAGGCCGATATCCTTCGGCAGATGCTGACGGTTTTGTGTTTGGACGATGTCGAAGTCGTGGCGGAGGATTTCCCCCGGGGTTTGCCGCATGGAGGTGGACGTTGGGTGATTACCGCCCGGGCGGTCGAGCGCGCACCGCAATTGCATGAATCCCTGTCCAAATGGATGGCAAAGGGTGATGTGTTTCTGTGCCAAGCAGCGGAGGTGGCCACCCCGTTGCGCAGCAAGATGTTCCACGTGGAACCTTTGGAGGATGCCTGGACTGACTCCAAGCTTCGCCGGGGAAAGCTCTGGCGGGTCCGGCGCTTGTAGCGTTAGTAGTCACAGGAAAGAAAAAGCGGCATGTTCCACGTGGAACATGCCGCCCAAGGCGAACGCCAATTTTAGAAAGCGCTATTCAAGGTAGCGTTACCAGGCGTGGCAGGGAACAAGTCACCGAGCTTCACAAAAGCCACGTGTCCATCCAGATAGAGCACGTTACATCCGCCGGGCACATGGTTGTATCCCACGCCGTCACCCACATTCGCGCTGATTTTATCCCAAGATACCGGCAACTCAGACTGCGCCCGGGAAGATGCCGCCGGGTTGTTTATGTCCGTGATGATGAACCGCTCCACCCCTTCGCGCAACCGGTAGATCGTGTTGCTCGCACCCGTGCCATTGCCGGTGTAGTCGAGGCCAAAGTTGTCCCGCACGGATTCCAAGTCCACATCCTGATCCAGCGTCACGTCATCTTCCAGCACGGCATCGTTGACGGGGTCACCAATCCGAATGACGCTACCCGCCACAATGGAGAGTGCGACCAACTGCGTGGGAGCGATGACGGGTGTAGGGGTGGGGAACGGCAGGGCCGTCTGCGGGTCTGTCTCATCCACGCGGTCCAAGGCAAAGCCCAGATAGTTGTAGCTTTCATCACCCTCGGTCACCACTCCCACAAACTGGCAGGTATTGGAACCATCATCGGCTACTTGCAGCACGTCGTTGACCCCCGTCACATCAGCATCACTTGGGCACACCAGCACGTTCAGGTCGCTTAGATACTCCGGATGCAACGCTTCCATGTCTGCCATGAAATAGCCATAGACTTGGAATGTTTCCGGGTCGCACCCAGTCGCGTTGGCAGCAATGCCCATGGGATGGTCACCATCAATGCGTGGTAACCGCTGGCCACGGGACTCGTTCGCGTACATCTTGAACACCAGCCCCAACTGCTTGAGGTTGTTCTGGCAAGAGGCGCGCCGCGCGGCTTCCCGCGCCCGCGCCAAGGCGGGCAGCAGTATCGCTGCAAGGATGCCGATGATGGCGATAACGACCAACAACTCAATCAATGTAAAACCCTGACGACGCATGACGAGAAACCTCCTGTAGAGCCCTAAGCCTAACATATCTCCAGACACACCGAAAGCGGCACGGGTTTCCACCCTGCGGCAGAAACTGCACAGTAGCCCGTGTAAGGTCTTGTGAGATCCCCAGTAAATAAAAGGGCGAACCGCGCCGATAAAGTGGAATGGCACTTGCTGGTACAAGGCCGGAGCAGTGCGCGGCCAGGAAGGCAGCGCCGGGAGAATCGCCAGGATGGGAACATTATTCAGTGCGCTGGACCTTGGCCGTGCAGGAATGCAGGTGGCGCAGGTGCAGCTCGACATTGGCGGCAACAACATTGCCAACGTTAACAAACCGGGCTTTTCACGGCAGCGCGCCAACCTGCTTGAGCGCGTTCCGAACATGGAAACCTATGGAGCCGTGGGGCGTGGACCCTTCATTAGCGGCATTGATCGCCTGCGCGATCAGTTTCTGGACGTGGCTTACCGGCAAGAGGTGGCCAGTCTAGGCGCAGCGGAGACCGCCGCGACCTACTTCAACCGCATCGAGGACATCTTCAACGAGCCGGGCGAAGATGGTTTGGCCGATCGTTTCAATGCCTTGTTCGACGCGCTTCAGGATTTCGCCAACGCGGTAGACAACCTGCCCACCCGCGTAGCCACGATTGCGGAAGCGGATGCCCTTGCGGGTACGCTCAATGAAATCGACAGCCGCTTGAACCTGCTCCGCTCAAACGCCAACGATCAAGTTCGGGATATCGTCACCGAGATCAACTCGCTTGGTGGGCGCATTGCCGAGTTGAACACCACCATTCAACGATTCGAGGGCAGTGGCCGCACCGCCAACGATTTGCGCGATGATCGAGATCTCCTAATCGATGAGTTGTCCAAGCTGGTAAACATCTCCTACCGCGAACAGGACAATGGTATCGTCAATGTCCTGATTGGCGGCGAGCAGTTCGTCACGGGGCGGAACCTGCGCCCGGTCGAAGCAGTGGTCAATCCCACGTTGGACCCCAACCGCCCTGACATGGTCGAAGTTCGTTTTGCGGATACGGGTTTGCTGTTGCCTGTGCGGGACGGCGAACTGCGTGGTTTGCTCGATGCGCGCGACAGCGCCATCAATGGTGTTGAGGACCAGATGGATGCACTGGCCCTAGCCATCATCGAGAACCTCAATCGCTTGCAGGCGTCGGGCAGGGGCCTGTCCAACTTCGACGATACCCTCACCTCGCAATACCCGGTATCAAATGGCGCGACACAGCTCAACGCGGCGGGTCTGCCGTTTCCGGTTACCGACGGATCCTTCGACATCCTGGTGTTCGATAACAACAACGTGCTGGTGGAAACGATTACGGTACCGGTGACGGCAACCGGACCGGTCATCAACCGCAGCACACTCAACAGCATCAGTGGTGCCATTGGCGGCTCGGCCAACCTGAACGTAAGCGTAAGCGATGGCCTGCTGACCATCGACCCCGTGGCGAACCGCTCCTTCGCATTCTCGAATGATACCAGCGGTTTTCTGGTTGCATCAGGAACCGGCGGCATCTTCAACGGAACGGATGCGGGTTCGATATCCGTGAACCAACAGCTGATCGACCGGCCCGACTGGCTTACATCCAGCGACAGCACCAACCCTGCGGATACCGGCAACAACACCATTGCCCTGCTGATGGCGCAATTGCGCGATCGTCCGATCTTGGTGAGCAACACGCAAGACGTCAACCAGTTCTATGAGGCAACGCTGGTTTCACTCGGTGTGGATTCCCGGGCGAATAGCCAGTTGCTCGATGTGCAACAGAATGCCGTGGAAGACTTCGACGCGCGCAGGCAGGAAGTGAGCGGGGTGAGCATCGACGAGGAAGTGACCAACCTGCTCCAGGTGCAGCGCGCCTTCGAGGCCTCCGCCCGCGTTATCACCACCACGGATCGTATGCTCGAGACATTGATGGGAATCGTTGGATAATTTGTAAATAATTTTGTACTACTACAAAATTAAATTACGTCGTTGCCACGGAAGCATTGCACGGCAAGGCAACGGAAGATGGATTCTGTATAGAATAGCTGCGCCCGAGCGATGTGTATTCCGTAAAAGAATCTATATCTTTCCATGACTCTCTACCCCACCACAAAGGCGCTGCTTATTGCCGTGCTTTCTTGTGTCCCAGCCTTTGCCGCATAAAGTGAGGGCCAGGTTGGAGCGTGTGCTTTTCGCGACACGCACTTCCTGCCGCAAACGCTGGAGGATTACGGGGCCGGGTGCGGGTATGTGGTGGCATTCACCCTGCTTGGGCACCCGGAATCCGATGCTGCACTACAGGCGCTTGCCGGGCTGGAAAGACGATATGCCCGGCAGGGCATCGTGTTCCTCAACCTGAATATCTCCCCCGAAGATTCCCTGTTCGATGTCGCGCAAGACGCCATGTGGCGCAAGGCGACATTTCCGTTTGGAAAGGACATGGATCGTTGCATGGAGCAGGCGCTTGGGGTGCGAGCACCGGGAACCGTGGCACTGTTGGACAGCGAGCTGAGCCCGCTCTACTTGGGCGATGCTTCCGGCCTGATCTCCCCGTTGCAGGCGCTGCTGTCCGGCAGCATGGAGTTGCCATTGGCCCAAGCCACGCCCCAGCCCGCGTCCAAAGAATCCGCACCAAGCGGGGCGCAGCCCCCAACCTACGCGAACCTTGCCCCGCTGGTGTCGCAGAACTGTATGCCCTGCCACTCGGGAAGTGGCGTGGGGCCGATGGCGCTCAACAGTTATACCGCCCTGTCCAACCGCAGCGCCATGGTGGCCGAGGTGCTTGCAGAAGAACGTATGCCGCCGTGGTACGCGCATGGCGGAGACTTGCCCTTTACAAACGCGCCCACCTTAACGCGCACGGACCGGCGGCTGTTTAAACACTGGCATGATGCAGGCAAACCGGAAGGTGCGACAGTGGCCGAGCCGGCGCCTGCCCCAGCGATCGCATTCACGCCCGATATAAAGATAACGGCAAGCGCCCCCACGGAACTGCCTGCGTTCGGCTATATAGAATATGTAGAGATTTGGCTGCCCGTTGCGGTCGATGAAGATGTCTGGATACAGGGCCTGCGCATTGTGCCGAGCAATTCGCGCGTGCTGCACCATGCCGCGCTGGTGGCGCTTGCGCCAGAAGAATCGACCGAGACCATGGGGCGCGCGCTCGCGTTCACGGCACCGGGTATGCCGCCGTTCACGTTTCCCGACGGCGCGGCATCCCGCATTCCCAAGGGGTCGCGCCTGTTGTTTCGCCTGCATTATGTGACCACGGGCAAGCCCGAGCAGGACACGATCAGCGTCGAGCTGATGTTCCCCAAGGGGCCAGTGATGCAGGAGGTGTACACGGTCATCACCAGCAAACGCGGCTTCACCATTCCAGCCCACGCCGCGCAACACGAGCTCACCCACGAGGCCACACTGGATAGAACACTGTCCGTTCTCGGTGTAAGCACACACATGCACCTGCGCGGAAAATACGCGCGCATGACGGCAGTGCAACCTGATGCAACGGAGATCGATCTGCTAACTGTTCCGGCATGGAACTTCAACTGGCAGCTTGTCTACTACGTGCAACCCGGCACCACTGTGC
>JBIKMR010000289.1:0-5452 GCA_044359155.1 Candidatus Hydrogenedentales bacterium
ATCTCCGCGTGTCGTCGTTGATGCTCGTCCCATGCTTCGATGTTCGTATCGCCGAGCAAGGTCTGGATGCCCAAGCCGAAGTTCTGGCGGGTGACGCGGCCAGCGGCGAAGGCTTCGTTCAATGCGGCGGCCACCTGGGAGTGGTGTGCAATCCACGCCCATTCCCGCGTGGCGAGATCGGCCATCGAGTTGCCAATAAATGTGGGCGGGTGTTGCGTGTCTTCCGCTGGCGGAGCGTTGAACAGGGAATCGTCTACCCCCAAGGGAACGGTGTGGGCCTCGGTAAAGCCGCGCTCACGCAGGTAGCCCTCGTAAGCGTGTTCCCATGTAAGGGCGACGGCGTAGTCGGTGCCGTAGCAATCGCGCTGCAAGAGGATGGTGCGGGGATCGTCCACAAACCACAGGGCATGGGGCACGCGCAGGTCGGCGAAGAGCCCGGCCAACAGACCCTGCTCGTCCATGCCGCTGGCGTTGATGCTGAGGATGAAGTCGGGACGCAGGGCCAGCACGGACTCGATGAGCGCGCCGATGGCCTCGCGCGACAGCACGCCCTCTTGCACCACGGGCGCGCGCTGCACGGTCCACCCCATGCGCTGCGCCGCGCGATAGCAGGGGCCGTCGAGCCAGTAGTCGCTTTCGAGTATCAGCAGGCGGGGCGGGCCGCCCGTGAATTTGCGGTAGTTCATGTGGTCCTGCAAGCGGGGGGGCACTTGCAAGCGAGGGGATTCCATGCTGGGTTTACTTGGGGGCGCGGCGGAGTTCCGCCACGATGGGCAGGTGGTCCGACGCGATGCTGGTGATATCGTTGCGCACCACTTCACAGCGGGTCACGTGGAAGTGCTTGCCTGCGAAGACATGGTCTATCCTCATGCGCGGGCTGAGGGTAGGAAAGCTAGGGTCGTCGCACCAGCGCAGCTCGGGCGGTTCGCCCAGCGCAGCCACCACCTTGGCAAGGCCCTTGGCCTTTGTGTTCTCGTTCATGTCGCCGCAGAAGACCACGGAATCGGGGAAGCCATTGGTCAAGATATGGGTCACCTGCGCGTCGCGCTCGGCGGGCTTTAGCCCCAGGTGCGTGTTCCACACGGTGACCGGTCCCCCGCTCCAGTCGAACACAGTTTCCAGGCAGCCGCGCGGTTCCAGCCCCGGCCCACCGGGCAGGGCCTCGTTCTTCCATGACAGCAGCGGTAGCTTGCTGAAAGTGGCATTCCCATATTCACCACCCTGAAACTTGTAGTTGGCGGTGAAGTAGCCCGGCATCCCCAGCTTTTCGGAGAGCAGCGCGGGAAAGTCGAGGTGCTGGGTGCGCGGCAGGTTGCGGTCCACCTCTTGCAAGCAGACCACGTCTGGCTGCAAAGCCAGCACCACGGACACGATTCGGTCCAGGTCCAGCACCTTGTCGCGCCCTTCAGCGTGATGAATGTTATACGTAACCAGCCGCAGCACAGGAGCCTCCGTTGCTTCGTCCGCAGGGGCAGGCAAAACCAGCAAGGCCGCCAAGCATACAATTCCCCAGCGCAGGATGTCGCGTGTCATGGTTTTCCTTTCGAGGGCACGCCCTGCTCAAGCCAAGTTGTCTAGCGCCTCATGGATCGCTTCCAGCAATTCCGATTCCAGATTTCCAACTGTAACGTAGATTTCGTCCTCGTTTGTAAGCAATAAAGAGATGCTATCCAGAAAGTCGCCAACGTCGTCAAGGACGCTTACTGAGAGCCCAAGCTGAATATTGGCCTCATACTCGTATTCACAAATTTTGTAGTGTGATTGAAAATTTCGTTCCTTGAATAGCTTCTCAATGACAGGGGCGAAGCGCTGAAGCTCCGTCGCGTATTCCCACAAGACCTGTGATCTTGTAATCTCATTCAAGAAAAGTAATCCTCTTCGCTGTGGTGGGGATTCATTTCTTCTCCCTTATAATAGCGCTTGCCCCTGTCGAGGGCGGGTTGCTATCGTGCAGTCGACAACCATTGAGGGTTTCGCCGTGGCGGACCGGCCTGTTTTTTCACAGAATATCATTGCAGTCCTCTGGGATTTCGACCGGACGCTGAGCCCGCAGTATATGCAACGCCCGTTGTTCGAGGCGTTCGACGTGGACGAGGCGGCGTTTTGGGAGGAGACCAATGCGCTGCCGGCGTATTACCAGGCTCGGGGCATCAGCGTGAATAGGGACACGTGTTACCTTGGGCACCTGCTTACGTATGTGCAGGCGGGGCGTATGCCGGGGCTGACGAATGCGCGGCTGCGGGAACTGGGGGCGCGGATCGAGTTTTATCCGGGAATACCAGAAGTGTTCCGGGAATTGAGCGGGGTGCTGGAGGCGCCGGAGTTCAAGACCTGGGACCTGGAGATTGAGCATTACGTGGTGAGCACGGGGCTGAAGGAAATGATTCTTGGCTCTGCCATTGCGCCGTATATCGCCGGGGTGTGGGCTTCGGAGTTTATCGAACAGCCCGCGCCGCCGGGATTCAAGCGGGGCGAGGTTCCTGCGGAAGCGCCCATCTCTCAGATTGCGGGGTTCCTCGACAACACGACCAAGACGCGCGCCATGTTCGAAATCAACAAGGGCGTGAACAAGCACCCCGAGATTTCGGTGAATGACGTTATCGACGAGAACGACCGGCGCGTGCCGTTGCGCAACATGATCTATGTGGCGGATGGCCCGAGCGACGTGCCGAGCTTCAGCGTGGTGCGCAAGCACAAGGGGCTGGCCTTTGCGGTGTATGACCCGAGCGTGGCGGGGTCGCACGAGAACGCTGATAACCTGCGGGCGAGTGGTCGAGTGGATCATTTTGCATCGGCGAATTACCTGCCGAGCAGTGAGGCGGCAAGCTGGTTGAAGCTGAAGATACGCGAGATTGCCACGCGCATTGCGAAGGAAAAGACGCAGGGCCTGAAGGCCAGCCGCGCGCCGGGGCCGGGGCACTTGGACTGATACAGGAGCATTTCATGGGCACACGATACGTTCTTGTAACTGGCGCATCCACGGGCATTGGCCGGGCGTGTGCGCTGGCCTTGGCGAAGGAGGGCTTTCATGTATTCGCTGGGGTGCGCAAGGCTTCGGATGCAGATTCGTTGCGGGTGGCGGGGGGAGCGAACGTGGAGCCAATCACGCTGGACGTGACGAAGCAGGACGAGATCGACGCGGCACGCGCATTGATTGAAGCGCGGACTGCGGGCGCAGGGTTGGCGGGGTTGGTGAACAATGCGGGCGTGGCGGTGGCGGGGCCTTTCGAGTTCATTCCCATGCAGGATTTCCGCCGCCAGTTAGAGATCAACGTGTTTGGGCAGATCATGGTGACGCAGTCATTCATGCCGCTGATTCGCACGGCGCGCGGGCGCGTGTGCTTTATTGGGTCCACGGGCGGGTATTTTTCCGCGCCGTTCATGGCACCCTACAGCGCCAGCAAATACTGCATCGAAGCCTTTGTAGATTCCCTGCGTGTGGAGCTTGCGCCTTGGGGAATCCAGGTGAGCGTTATACAGCCGGGCGCGATTCAGACGGAGATATGGGAGAAGTCGAAGGCGGACGCAGACGACCTGTTGTCACGCCTGCCGCCGGAGGCCATCACATATTATGGCAAGGCCATCGATGCTATCAAGGAGCAGGTGGAAAAGACAGTGAAGTACGCCGTGCCTGCGGACCATGTGGCGCGGTCGGTGGTCCATGCACTTACGGCGACCCGCCCGCGCACCCGCTACCGCGTGGGCATCGACGCGTTCATCCAGTTCCTCTTGGCGCGATGCCTGCCGGACAGGGTGCGCGACGTACTGATTCGCAAGATGCTGGGGGTGTAGGTTCTCGCTACACTCCCGCGTCGGGGTAGAGTGAACGGTAGCCCATGTAGTAACCGAGCACCTTGCGGACGTAGTCCTTGGTTTCCTCGTAGGGGATCGAGTCGATGAATGCGTCGAGGTTGTCTGTGGGGAACTGCTTGCGCCATTTGTCCACGTTGCCGGGGCCGCCGTTGTAGGAAGCGACAGCGTAGATGAGGTTGCCACCGGAGCGGTCGATCATCTGCTCGATGTAGTTTGCTCCGAGGCTGATGCTGTTGATGGGGCACTTGAGGTTGTTCGACGCGCCGGCGGGAATGTCGGGGTCTTTGGATTGCAGCCACTGTGCTGTCTTGGGCATGAGCTGCATAACACCGGACGCGCCCGCGTGGGACACGACGGTGGCGCGGAAGGTGCTTTCCTGTTTTGCGATGGCAAGGATCAGGTAAGGGTCCACGCCGGTTTGCTTGGCGAGCTGTGTGACTTCGGACCAATAGGCGCGGGGCAATTCGAGTCGGCGCAGGGCGAGTGTCTTGTCGCCGTTTGCAGCTATGCCCCAACCGTGGGCCAGTGCGAATTGTAGGGCGGTGTGGGCGAAGCCGGTCTCGGCTATGGCTTGGTAGATCGCCTCGTGGGCGGGGTCTTTCTGGAGCTTCTCCAACAGGTCGAGCGCCTCCCATTCTCCCTCGGCAAGGCCATACTTTCCAAAGAAATGCAGACGCTTGAACTGCGGGGCATTCGCCACCATGGGCGAGGGGGCAGGCGGGGTGGCTTGCATACCGGGAGCGGCGCGCAGGTAGGTTGTCACGCCATCCACCTTGGGGCCTTCCACGCCCTTGCCGAGCAGGTCGAGCGCGCGGTGCGCGTAAAATTTTCCGGGGGCCAGGCTGGCTGCATTTTCCAATGCGGCGCGCGCGCCAGCGGCATTGCCGTTGCGTTGTTCAAACAGGGCTGCCTTGTAGTAGCCCATGTCTTGCAGCTTGGCATCTTTCAAGTGGCTGCCTAAAAAGTTGTAGGCGCGCAGGGCTTCTTCCTTGTTGCCGCGCGCGGCATAGGTGTCGCCCACGTGTAGAAGACCGTCGTCGGAATGGTGGTGGTCGGGGGATGCCTCGGCCATTTTATAGAAGAGCGGCACGGCGGCATCGAAGCCTTGCGCGTCTTCCACCCTTTTCGCCAGCCAGTTGAGCGTGTCGCCGGTGTCGCGTTCCTTGGGCCAGGTATCTGCAATGGCAAAGGCGGCCTTCTTGGCTGGGCCAAAGCGCTTGGCCTCTGCGTGCTCTCTGGTGGCGTGTACCAGCCACGCGCGCACCCACAGGCTGTCGGAGTGGGCTTGTGCAATATCGGCAAAGGGGTCACCCTCCCCCACGTCTAACATCAGCCTTGTAAACTCATCCACGTTTATGCCGCTGGCTTCGGCTGACATGACCAGCCCGGCGGTCTGGGTAAGCATTTTCTCTGCCTCGGCGGGCGAGGCGGAACGGAAGTAGCCCAAGGCGGCAGCGGCCATATCTTCGCCACGCCTTGAACCCGAGAGCCGCTGTGCAGCGGCAATGCGCTCCTTCGGGTAAATGTTGTAGAGGGCAGTCTTCTTGAAGTAGTCCAGCCCTTCGCCCTGCCGCTCGGGAATGCGCAGCAGGATGTCGGCATTGGTCTTGGCCAGGTCGGCCAGCCACCACGGCTCGAC
>JBIKMR010000290.1:0-5448 GCA_044359155.1 Candidatus Hydrogenedentales bacterium
CCGGGTGACGGTGAGTCTGGACGCGCTGGATGACGACGCCTTTCAGGCGCTGTCGGGTCGGCCTCGCCATGTGCAAGAAGTGCTGGATGGCATCGACGCCGCAAGAGAAGCGGGCCTTGCGAACATCAAAGTCAACGTGGTGATTCTGCGCGGGGTGAACGAACACGCGGTGCTCCCGCTGGTCGAGCACTTCCGCCACACCGGGGTCACGCTACGGTTCATTGAATACATGGATGTGGGCAACGTGAACCACTGGCAGCGTGCAGACGTGGTTCCTTCGGGGGAGTTGCTGCGCCGCATTCATGAGCGGCATCCCGTCGAGCCGGTGTCCCCCTCGTGGCGCGGAGAAGTCGCCACCCGCTACCGATATGCGGATGGCGGGGGAGAGGTGGGTTTCATATCCAGTATCACCGCGCCTTTCTGCGGCGACTGCAACCGCCTGCGCCTCGCGGCCACGGGCGACTTGTACACCTGCTTGTTCTCCTCACACGGCACCCCATTGCGCGACCTGCTGCGCTCCGGTGCAGACGACGCAGCCTTGCGCGATGTACTCGCGCGGGTATGGCTAGGTCGCAGCGACCGCTATTCAGAAGAGCGCTTCGCCCTGCTCGATCCGCAGCCCAAGGT
Organism: Candidatus Hydrogenedentales bacterium; assembly: GCA_044359155.1. Taxonomy (GTDB): domain Bacteria; phylum Hydrogenedentota; class Hydrogenedentia; order Hydrogenedentales; family JAEUWI01; genus WGMK01. Next base: position 628 of record JBIKMR010000290.1, read on the forward strand.
GGAGATGCACCATATAGGTGGATGATGGAGTAAAGAAATGTTTTGCAAGATTTGCGGGTAACCCCCTCACCCTAACCCTCTCCCCTCCAGAGGCGGACAAGCCCCTGCCAGGGGGAGAGGGGACCAGAGGCCTTATTTTAGATTTCTTCTGGTTGGGCAAAGAGTTGCGAAAGCCCCAGATCATTACGAATTTCCATCTTGTCCCCTCGCCCCCGTCTTCGGGGGAGAGGGTTAGGGTGAGGGGGCTTGTCGCAGCGCCGACTCCTACTCCATTCATGTCATCATCCCCTGTAACCGCACGCCAGCCCCGGCACACTCTCGGGGCGTATGAAGGAGAGTAGATGTTCACGCACGCGCTCATAACCCTGGCCCTGATGGCCACCGCGCCCACGCCCGCCGCCGAGGCTACCCGCTTCGACGAGCACGCTGCGACCGTGCTGTTGTTCATCTCTACGGATTGCCCCATCGCCAACGGCATGGCCCCCGCAGTGGCGCGACTGCATGAGGAATTCGCCAAGCAAGACGTTGCCTTCTACCGCGTTTACGCCGATGCCATGCTGACGGACGAAGCAATCGCGCAGCATGGCAAAGACTTTTCGCTCCCCATGCCCGCCGTGCGCGATGGCGACTTAAAGCTGGTGCAATTGACCGGTGCAACCATCACCCCCGAAGCAGTGGTCTTTGACCGCGAAGGCAAACGCCGCTATCGCGGGCGCATCAACAACCGCTATGAAGACCTGGGCAAGTATCGCCAGAAGGCCACCCAGCACGACCTGCGAGACGCGCTCGACGCGCTACTGGCAGGGCGCGAAGTGAAAGACCCCGAGACCAAGGCAGTGGGCTGCTTCTTGCCCACCCCCAAAGACGCGGCGCCCGCTGCCGCGCAACAGGAGACGACGGAAAATGAATCGGCAGAACCTCGGTAAACAGATGGCGCGCTGGGTGGCGGCGGGTGTGTGCCTGTTAACCACAGTGCCCGCCTTCGCGGCGGTCGAAGAATCGGCAACCCCGCCCACAACCAGCGCACCCACCTTCTCGGGTTCCGTGGCACAGGTGGTGTACACCAATTGCACCCCCTGCCACCGCCCCGGTGGCGGAGCGCCGATGGATTTCCTGACTTATGAGGACGTGCAGAAGCGGGCACGAATGATTGCGAAAGTGACGGCGAACCGCACCATGCCGCCGTGGAAGGCGGAGCCTGGCGACGTGGCGTTCCACGGCGAACGTCACCTGGCAGACGAGCACATTGCTCTGCTTGCCGCATGGGCCGATGCAGACGCCCCGATGGGCGACGCCGCCGCCGCGCCACCTGTGCCGGTGTTTACCAGCGACTGGCCGCACGGCGAACCGGACCTAGTCCTCCAGATGGAAGAAGACATGCCCATTCCCGCCGATGGCCCGGACATTTACCGGGGCTTCGTCGTGCGGATTCCCAACATCCCCGAGGGCAAATACCTGAAGGGTCTCGCCTACCGCCCCAAGGCCATCGGCTCTGCGCACCATACCCTGTTCTCGCTCGATACAGCGGGCGACCTGCGCGAACGCTCGGAAGCCACGGCGAAGCCCGGCTTCGGTGGCATGGAATCCAACCTCAGCATTGGCCGCATTGGCGGCTGGGCCGTGGGCGCCATACAGCCCCTCTACCCCGAGGGCGTATCGGTAAAGATTGAAGACGGCACCGACCTGGTGCTGGCAACACACTTTCACCCCAGCGGCAAGCCTGAAGTGGAGCGGGCCGAGATTGGCCTCTACCTGACCGACGAGGCCCCCACCCGCTACATGACGGGCCTCGACCTGCCTTTCGGGTTCGGCCTACTCGCGGGAATCAACATCCCGGCAGGCGAGAAGAACTACGTAATCGAGGAGTCCTTCACCCTGCCCGAGGATGTGAAGTTGAGCATGGTGTCGCCGCACGCGCATTACATTGCCAAGAGCATGAAGGCCGTTGCCACGCTGCCCGATGGAACCTCAATCGCCCTCGTGTCTGTGCGTGATTGGGACTTCGCCTGGCAGGAGCAGTACCAGTTGGAAGAAGACCTGCCCCTGCCCGCAGGCACGCGTATCGACCTTGAATTCGTGTATGACAATTCTGCCGACAATCCCCGCAATCCCAACAGCCCCCCGAAGCCGATCACCTTTGGGCCGTCCACCACCGACGAGATGGCCTGCATCACCATGGCCTTCATCACCGACACGGAAGCGCAGAACCTCGCCCTGCGCCGTGGCTACGTGGACTGGGTGAAGCGCGACATCGAGCAGGCTGATCTCTCGGCTGTACTGGCATCGGCCAGCGAACAACGCCGCGACCGCTTCGACCTTAACGGCGACGGGGATATCAGCATGTCAGAGGTCGGGGCTGTAATCAGCCAGATTCGCAAGCGCATGTCCCGCGTGGACCCGGACAACATGCAGCGCGAGATTATGCCCCTGATCTGGAAGCGCGCCATGATGACGGTGTTGCTGCCGTGGTTGCTGCCCCGCGCCGCCATTGCACTGGCGCTCTTCATAGCCTTGATAGTAGGCCTCCGCTACATCGTTAAGCGTCGCAAGAAATTCCGCGCCACGCCCCAACCCGCCTAGCCTCATCGTTGCCGGACGGCCTTGCCCAGGACCCAACTTCCGGCACTCTCGCCAAAGGCCCCCAGTACCCGGGGGCCTTTGCTGTTTCCCGCGTGCGCGCCGGGGTTGAAACCCCCACGTGCGCGGGCTATCGTTAGCTGTTCCAATTCACCCCAACCGGAGATACCGGACATGTTCACTCGATTCGCCCTGGCGCTTGGCGCCGTTGTTGTGTTGTCGCCCCTTGCGTGGGCAGCAGAACCCGCCGCGCCAGAGGGCTATACCCTTGCCTATGAGGACGCCTTCGGCGAGGGCAGCCTCGGCAAGTTCGACTTCACCGACCCCAAGGCCTGGGGGCTGGAGGATGCGGAAGGCAACACGTTGCTGGCACTCAAGCGTCCGAGCAAGTATGCGCCGCCGGTGCGGTCGCCGCTGAACATTGCCTGGATTAAGGACTTCAAGGCGGGGGACTTTGTGCTGGACGTGAAGGCGAAGCAGACGGGCAAGGAATACAACCACCGCGATTTGTGCATATTCTTCGGCGGGCAGAGCGAACAGCGCTTCTACTACGTGCATCTCGCGTCGGTGGCAGACGCCAACGCGAACTCGATCTTTCTCGTGAACGACGCCCCGCGCACCGGCATTGCGGAGAAGCGCACCGATGGCACGAAGTGGACCGATGGCTTCCACAACATCCGCATCAAGCGCGATGCGCAGGCAGGCTACATCGAGGTGTACTTCGACGACATGGAGACCCCGGTGATGACGGCGATGAATCGCCAGTTTGGCGAGGGCAAGATTGGCTTGGGTTCGTTTGACGACGTGGGCCTGTTTGACGACCTGAAGATTTACACCAAGACCCCCAAGGCGGGAGAGTAAACCATGAACCGGATTGCACTGGCGTTTCTGCTATTGGCCCTGCCCTGTTGCGCGGAGCCGCAGCCGGTGGAGGAGCAGTCGATTGATATCACGCTGAGCGGTAAGCCCGTCGCGCGCACGATGATCACCCCCTTCACCAAGGACAACCCTGAGGTGACGTATAAGGTCTACACCCACTTGCTCGACCCAGCCACGGGCGCGCCGATAACCAAGGGCGTGGGCGGCAAGTTTACCCACCATCGCGGACTGTTCATCGGGTGGAAAGACACCATGGTGGGCGGCGAGGACATAGACACCTGGCACATGAGCAACTGTTATCAAGCCTATGGCAAGACGCTGGACTACACCGCGCCCGAGGGCGGGGCGGGGCACAAGATCGAAGTGCTCTGGAACAAGCCAGACGGTACGCCCTTCATCCGTGAAGAACGCACGATTGCCATTACTCCCGGCGACAATGGCGCGCTGGTGGCGGACTTTGGCAGCCGCATCGAGTCGCTGGAGGGAACCATTCAACTGCGTGGAGACTTGCAGCACGCGGGTATGCAGGTGCGGCTGGCGGATGAGGTGGCCGAGAACGAGGACGGCACGGAGTACGTGCTGCCCGAGTCCGCCAAGGTGGGCGACGACGACGCGGTGACCGGCGCATGGTGGGCATGCGTGAATGCGGAAGTGGGCGGCAAGCGTCGCCATGTGCTACACATGACACCGCCCTCGAACCCCGGCGGCGTACCCGTGTACAGCATCCGCAAGTACGCACGCTTCGGCGCCTTCTTCGAGCCAGACGTGGAACAGGGCAAGCCACTCGACCTGCACTATCGCGTGGTGTGGAGCGACACCCCGCTGGACCAGGCCGCCTGCCAGAAGTTGTATGACGCGTTCGCTAAGGAACGCCCGTAGAAAGTTGGAGAGCATGCTGCGGGGGCTACATCCCCCGGATGTTGCGCTGAAGCGAAACATCGTCCCCCTTCAAAGGGGGACCAAGAATACGTGTTTTGGGTTTAATGCTGCGTGTTCGGCAGCGCAGTAGTCACGCCACAGCGTGACCCTCCCAAGTCCCCCTTTGAAGGGGGTGCCCGAAGGGCGGGGGATGTAGAACTGTCGTAACGCTACAAGTATTTACGGAAACCATGCATGTCCCGAATCGGAATTATTAGCGACACCCATGGTAACTTCGACCTGATGCGGTCGGCGGCCTATGCCCTGCGTGACGCGCACGACACCTCGCGCATCATTCACCTGGGCGATTACTACCGCGACGGCATCGCCCTGCGTTCCGATGGTTTCACCCTGTGGCTGGTGCCGGGCACCGCGTGCCCCGCGTATGGGACGAGCGAACGCATCCTGCGCGAAGCCATCGGTGGCGTGCAGGTGGTGGCCGCGCAC
>JBIKMR010000291.1:0-5413 GCA_044359155.1 Candidatus Hydrogenedentales bacterium
ATTTCCCCATTGCGGCCATCGCCTCTCTGGTGTGCCTGCTGGTGCTGTTGCGCTCGGCGCGCGCGGCGCTGGTAGTGGTGGCGTGCAGTGGCTTGGCCATTGCCATCACGCTCGGCTTTTCCGCGGTGCTTGGGCAGCCGCTGAACCTCGTCACCTCGGCCATACCGCTGGTGCTGTGGGTGTTGTCGCTGGCCAACACCATTCACCTCGTCGCGCGCTACCAGCATTTCCGCGCGCTCGGCGGCACCCCACGCGAAGCCGCGCGCATGGCGCTGAACAACGTGATGTTCGCCTGCACGCTGGCCGCCATCACCACGGCGATTGGGTTCCTCTCCCTGATGACGGCGGACGTGTCCCCCGTGCGGGAGTTCGGGCTGCGAATTGGCTTTGGCATCATGGCTGCGCACGCCGTGAGCATGGTCGTGGGGCCGTGGATGTTGATCCTGCTGCGCGCCCCCAAGCCGCGCTGGCAAGCCAGCACGGATAGCAAAGCCTTCGGTCGCCTGGCGGATTTCGTGCTGCGGCGCAAGCGCCCCATCATTGCGGTGTTCTCGCTGGTGCTGGTGGCGGGGGGATTGCTGGCCACGCAGATAAAGAGCGAACCGAACTCGCTGAAAGTGCTGCCGCAAAACCACCCCACGGTGCAGGCCTATGAATACGTGGGCAAGAACCTCACCGGCATGTACACCATGGAGCTGATGGTGGCCACGCCGGGCGGCTGGCTGAACCCAGAATACTGGCCCGCGCTGGAAGAACTGAAAGCGTTCTTGTTGGAATCAGACCTGGTGGCGCGCGTGGTCACGCCGCTCGATTTCCTGCGCAAGGTGAACCAGTGGGAGCACGACCTCGACCCTGCGTTCTATACCCTGCCCACCACGCGCGAGGAAGCGCTGGCCCTGTGGGATCCGCTGGGCGACACGGAGAAGGAGGAGATCAAGCGGCTGGTGCGGGCGGATGGCGAAGAGATTCGAATCTCGGCGCTGATCGCCTCGACCGAGGCGGCGCGCTTTGGTGAACTGGTGGACGCCACGCGCGCGCATATTGCCGCGCTGCCCGCGCCGCTGTCGGCAGAAATCACCGGCGCGGTTACGCGGATGCAGGCGATGCAGCGTGAGTTGGTACGCACGCAGGTGAGCAGCTTCGCGCTGTCGTTCCTGTTCATCTTTCTCTGCATCTACGTGGGCCTGCGCAACTGGCGGATGACCCTGCTGTCCATGCCGCCGAATATGTTCTCCATACTTACGGTTTTCGCAGTCATGGTGGTGCGGGGCATATCGCTGGACGCGGGCACGGTGATGGTGGCAAGCATTGCACTGGGCATCACGGTGGACAACACGCTGCACGTGATCACCGCCTACCTGCGCGAATGCCGCGAGGGCGCACCGACAGACGTGGCCCTGCGGGTGACCATGGTCGAGGCGGGCATCCCCATGACACTGGCCATCATCACGGCGGGCATCGGCTTCTTCGCGCTTACTGCATCGTCCTTCGTGCCTATTGTAAACTTCGGCTTGTTGTGCGGGGTGGCGCTATGCTTTGCGCTCGCGGCAGACCTGTTGTTCACCCCCGCCCTGCTGGCGTGGGCTGCGCCAAGGCAGAAATTGTAGGAGGCTCGATTCTATGCGATGGGCACTGGGCGCGTTGGTAGTGATACTTGCAACGGCGGCTTCCGCCGAAGACCTTGACGCCCTGCGTGCCAAGGCGGAACATGCCCGGCAGGAACAGGATTTGTCTGCCGCAGAGGCCGCTTATGTGGCGCTCGCGCACTATGCCACCGAGCACCCCGACGACGAGGCAAAGCTGGCCGCCGTGCGCGCCGCGCTCACCGTCTGCGAGTTCAACCGCTACGACTACCTGAAGCTGAACGAGATCGAAAAGCGCCGCGCCGTGGGCGACACGATTGACGCCCTTGCCAAGACCGCCCACGAAACACTCGCCACCCTGCCCGACACGTCGGAGAAATTCCGGCTGACGGCGGACCTCTACGCCACCATGATCCGCACGCAATACCATGGCAAGCAATACGCCAAGGACATGGACGCCGCCGCCAGTAAGGCACTCGAGATGGACCCCACCAACCCCGACGCCTACGTGACCAGTTCGAAGCGGCAACTCTACGCCCCCGAGAAACGCGGCGGCGACGTGGAGGCAGCCCTCGAAAAACTGAACAAGGCCATCGAGCTGAACCCGCAACACGCGCAGGCATGGGTGCTGCGCGGCATCGCCCACGAAAAGCTGGGCAACAAGGAAGCCGCGCAGGCGGACTGGAAGAAGGCCCAGGAGATCAACCCCCACGCCCGAGCCGCCCGAGAAAACCTAGACCGCATGGCACGCGGCGAGGCGCTGGAGTAGGCAGCGGGATTAGGGGAACTGCAGGACCTCGGCTTCGCCTCGACGCGGGGCGGCTTGGTTCATGAGCAGTTCGAGGCGGGCAGCAGCGACTTCGGGAATCCATTCTTCGCGGCAGCGATTGCAGCGCAGTGTGGGTACCTTGCGCACCACGAAGACACCCGAACCACGGTCCGCCGTAATGGTGGTTTCCCCGGCTTTGGCACTGCTGCCGCAATTTGGGCACAGGTGTTGATCTTTACTCATGGCCTAGCTCCTCTCCTTCGAGGGCAACCCTGACCCGGTGCTCGGGGCGCGGCCGGGATCTTTATCCCGACCGCGACCGAGTCGCCAGTTCACCGGAGAATCAACCGCCACCGCGTACTCATTACCTCTGCGCGCGCGATGCCCGACGTTCTCTCTTGAAAACGTCCGGTGACGGTGGGCCGCGATGCGTTTAACGGGTACACGCGGCCAGGAATTCCGGGCTAAGGGTCACAACGGATATTCAGCAATGCCCATGCCAATCGGGAAATAGTGCGATTTCATCCTCTAACGTATTGCGGCATTGAGGGTTAGAGAATTGCTCTAGCAAGCTCAAGGAAAAAGGAGCTTGTCCCGCACTGACAATATTCCCGAAATGGCACACGGCAAATGTATCGAAACGGGAATCGTGCTGCTTGCCCAGCCCCGGCGCACGCGCCTAGAATGCAGCAAGAACTTAGGGGAGCACGGATGAAAGCGGTTATTCTTTCGGCGGGTAAGTCCACCCGCACCTACCCACTCACGTTGACGCGCCCCAAGGCCTTGCTGCCCTTGGCCAACCGGACGATTCTGGAACGCCAGCTGAATGCCCTTGCGGGCATCGTGGATGGCGTGGTGGTGGTGGTGGGCTATAAGCAGGAGATGATCCGCGAGCGCTTTGGCGATCGCTATGGCAACATCGCGATCGAGTATGTGGTGCAGGAAGAACAGCGCGGCACGGGGCACGCCGTACTGCAATGCGCCGACCTGATCAAGGAGCCCTTTCTCGCCATGAACGGCGACGACCTGTGGGACCCCGCCGACTTGCGCCGCGTGGCCGAGCGCGACCAGGGGGCGCTGGCGAAAGAAGTGCCGGACCCGCGCCTGTTTGGAATCTACGAAGTGGACGACAGCGACCGTGTGCTGCGGCTGGTGGAGAAGCCCAAGGAGGTATTCTCAAACCTCGCCAGCATTGGGGTCTACAAGTTCACGCCCGAGGTGTTCGAGGTGCTGCGGCATACCGAGCCTTCCGAGCGCGGCGAGATCGAGATCACTTCCGCCATCCAGACGCTGGCCGAACAGGGCGATTTCCGCGTGGTGCGGGCGCAGGGCTATTGGCTGGCCATCGGCTACCCCTGGCACATGCTGGACGCGAACGAGTTCCTGCTCAAACAGGAAGTGACCGGCGAGAACCACGGAACCATCAGCCCGCTGGCGGCGTTTCAGGGGTTGGTCACCGTGGGCAAGGGCACCGTCATCAAGCCGGGCGTGTATGCCGAAGGCCCCATCCTGATTGGTGACGATTGCGAGATAGGGCCCAACTGTTTCCTGCGCGCAGGCACCAGCATTGGCAACGGCTGCAAGGTGGGGCAGGGCTGCGAGATTAAGAACAGCATCCTGATGGACCACGCCAAGGTCCCCCACCTCAGCTACGTGGGTGACAGCATTATTGGCGAGAACGCCAACCTAGGCTGCGGCACGGTCGTCGCCAACTTCCGCCACGACGGCAAGACCCACCGCTCGGACTACAACGGTACGCTGGTGGACACGGGCCGCAGGAAGTTCGGCGCAATCATTGCCGACGACGTCCACACCGGCATCAACACCAGCATCTACCCCGGCAGAAAAATGTGGCCGCACACCAGCACCCTACCAGGCGAGGTGCTGTCGCGCGACAAGGTGGAATAAGGCGACTCGGGTTCTTCATTCCTCGATGAATGTTCCTGTGCTACCATGTCTTCTGCTTGGGGCAAGTGCCCCCAATCCAATCGAACAACAACCCATGGGAGATACACACATGTCTGATAGAACCTCTGCACTGCATGGCAACCCGATCCCCCTCGAAGGCCCCGAGCTGAAGGTGGGCGACACCGCCCCCAACGCCACCGTGCGTAAGGATTTGGGCGCCGACCTCGAGCTGAGTTCCTTCAATGGGCAGGCCCGCATTTACAGCGTAGTGCCCTCGCTCGATACTCCCGTGTGTGCGCTTCAGACCAAGCGCTTCAACGAGGAAGCCGCCAACCTGCCCGACGTGAAGTTCATCACCATCAGCGCCGACCTGCCCGTGGCCCAAGCGCGCTTCTGCGGCGCGGAGAACATCGACCCGGCGAAGGTCATCTTCCTGAGCGACCACAAGGACGTGGACTTTGGCCGCACCTATGGCACCCTGCTCCCCGGCCTGCGCATCCTGAGCCGCGCCGTGTTTGTGGTGGACAAGAACGACACGCTCCAGTACGTCGAATACGTGCCCGAGATTTCCGCCCACCCAGACTACGACGCGGTGCTTGCCGCCGCCAAGGCGCTGTAATCATTTGATTGAAAGCCCGGTGCATATCCGCAGTGCGGTGTGCGCCGGGCTTCGTTTATTCTGCCCGCTTGATGTAAGCACACACGGCATGGAGATCGTTTGTCCCAATGGCAAATCTCACTTTTGGGGAGGATGCCGCTTTCCTGCAACGGCACACGGATGCCTTCGTGCTCCACAGCGAAAGCGCCCAACTGATTGTCTCCCCGCAGTTTCAAGGCCGGGTAATGACCAGCAGCTGCGCGGGCGAAGCAGGCCGCAGCCACGGGTGGATCAACCATGCGCTGATAGCCTCGGGAGAAACACGCGCGCAGTTCAATGCCTATGGCGGCGAGGACCGCTTCTGGCTTGGCCCGGAGGGCGGGCAGTATTCCCTCTACTTTGCGCCGGGCGCATCCTTCACCTTCGATCACTGGCAGACCCCGCCGCTGATCGACACGGAACCTTTCGAGCTGGTCGCCGCCAGCAACACAGAAGCGAAGTTCACGCGGCTGGCGCGGCTGGTGAATTATTCCGGTACGGTGCTGGACCTGCGCA
>JBIKMR010000063.1:0-18110 GCA_044359155.1 Candidatus Hydrogenedentales bacterium
GCTGGCGCACCTGCGCAAGCAGACCATCAACTCCTTCGAGTATTGCTTTCAACCCGTGACCGCGCGTGCCTTTGTTGGCGCGTCGCCCGAGCGGCTCTACCGGCGCGAGAATTGCTTCGTGCAGAGCGAGGCGCTGGCAGGCACCCGTCCGCGCGGCAAGACCGAGGAGGGCGACGAGGCGCTGGGCCGCGAACTGCTCGAGAGCGAAAAGGAAATGCGCGAGCACCAGTTCGTGGTACGCATGGTGCGCGACAACCTCACCCTCTTCTGCACCAGCCTCACCGTGGAAGACCGCCCCGGCCTGCTGCGCTTGCGAAATTGCCAGCACCTACACACCCGCATTGAGGGCGTGCTGAAAGCAAACGAGGCGGACGCCCCACTTATCGAGGCGCTACACCCCACGCCCGCCGTGGGCGGCACCCCGCGCGACCGCGCCCTGCGCTGGCTGATGGATCACGAACCCTTCGATCGCGGCGTGTATGGCGCGCCCGTCGGGTGGATTGGCTACGACGCCGCCGAGTTCGCCGTGGCGATACGCTCTGGCCTCGTGCGCGGCAACGACCTTACGCTCTACGCGGGCGCGGGTATCGTGCCCGGCAGCGTGGCCGAAGAAGAGTGGGACGAGATAGAGAACAAGCTCGCCAACTTCCTGCGGATTCTCCCTAATGCCGATAGCTGACGCCCCCAACCTGAACCACGCCTGGAGCAGGCTCCTCGTTGAGGAGCTGGTCCGCTGCGGCGTGTCGGCCTTTGTACTGTCGCCGGGTTCACGCTCCACCCCGCTCACGCTGGCCGTGGCCGAGCGCGCCGACGTTCCGCATGTCATGCACTTCGACGAGCGCGGCGCAGCATTCCATGCGCTGGGCCGGGCCAAGGCCTTGGGTAAACCCGTGGCGCTGGTCTGCACTTCTGGCAGCGCCGCCGCCAACTATTGGCCCGCCGTGGTCGAGGCGGAAGCTGCTGGCGTGCCGCTGATTTTGATAACGGCAGAACGCCCCCCCGAGCTGCTGCATTGCGGCGCGAACCAGGCTATCGACCAACTGCACCTCTATGGTTCCTATGTGCGCGCGTCCATCGAGCTGCCCTGTCCCGACACGAAGATACCTGCCGCCTATGTGCTGGGTTCCGTGAACGACGCCTGCCGTCGCGCGGCATTCCCCGCGCCGGGTCCAGTACACATCAATTGTATGTTCCGCGAACCCCTCGCCCCGGAACCCGATGGCGCAGACCTGCGCACATGGCTTGCCCCCGTGGATGCGTGGCTCGAGAACGGGCAACCCTTCACCAGCCAAATCGAAACCGCAGGCGTGCCCGATGTGGAAGCACTTGCCGACCTGCTGCTATCGCACACGCAGGGGGTGATACTCGCGGGCGAGTTGCGCAACGACGAGGACCGCCTTCAGGTGTTGCGCCTGTCAGAAACACTGGGCTGGCCCGTGCTGCCCGATTTCACCAGCGGCCTGCGGCTGGGAGAATCGCACGCGCAATTGCTGCCGCACTATGATCTCTTGCTCTTGAGCGACGCCTTCCGCAAGCAGTTCCGCCCCGAGATCGTGCTGCACGTCGGTGGGCGTTTCGTGTCCAAGCGCCTGCTGCAACATCTCGCCCGAGTGCGCCCTGTGATAATCCATGTTGATCCCAAACCCGCGCGGCTGGACCCCAACCACCAGGTTACGCATCGCGTCGTCGCGCCGGTGGCCCAAGTCTGCGGCACCCTGCGCGATGCGCTTGCAGAAGTCGTGCCCTCGACATGGGCAAGGCGATTCCACAAGTGCCACGCGGCCGTTGCCCAAACCTTGGCCGACGAGCTCAATGGCGGCGGCCTGACCGAGCCCGCCCTTGCCCATACCATCGCCAAGCTGCGCCCCGAGGGCAGCCTGCTTTTTGCGGGCAACAGCCTGCCCGTGCGCGAGCTGGACATGTACGCCGCAGCATCAGGCGCATGGGGAATTGACACCGCCAGCCGGGGCGCCAGCGGCATCGACGGCAACATCGCCACCGCGGCGGGCTTTGCCGATGCGCTCGGCGTACCCGCCACGCACCTGCTGGGAGACCTCACCACCCTGCACGATCTCAACTCCCTAGCCCTGCTGCGCGGCAAGCGACAGCCCACCGCTATCGTGGTGATCAACAACGACGGCGGCGGCATCTTCTCCTTCCTGCCCATCTCCGAACACGGCGGCCCCTTCGAGGCCTGCTTCGGCACCCCCCACGGCATGGACTTCGAGCACGCCGCGAAACAGTTTGGCTTGGAATACGCCAAGCCCCGCCACCTCGACGCCTTCCGTGACGAGTATCGCCACGCCATGGACAATGATTGCGCCACCCTGATCGAGGTGCGCACCAACCGCACCGAGAACGTGCAGATGCAGCGCGCGCTGCAAGACCGCATCGCCGCTGCCGTGGATGCCGCACTGTGAAGCCGGGAGCCGAGTGGCCGGTGCTCGCCTTGGGCGATCCAACCCATCCGCCCGTCGTCATGCTGCATGGATTCCTGGGTTCCGGCAGCGACTGGAGTAACATCGCCAGTGCGCTCGCGGAAGAACACTACGTGCTCTGCCCCGACCTTCCCGGCCATGGTGCCAATCCCTTGCAGGAACGCGTTCCCTTTGCTTCCGTGGCGGCAGGACTTCTAGACTGCCTCGATGCCAACGGCATCGAGAGCGCCGCCTTGGTGGGATACAGCATGGGGGGGCGCATCGCGCTGCACTTTGCGTTGGAACACCCGCACCGCGTTTCCCGCCTGGTGCTCGAATCCGCATCACCCGGCATCGATGACGAACACACCCGAGAGAGCCGCAGCCATCATGACGACCTGCTCGCCTCGGAGTTGATGACACTTGAAGACAGGGAGTCCGTCGAGGCGTGGCTGCGCCAATGGTACTCTGCACCGCTCTGGGGCAGCCTTCATAAGCAGGCGGGATTGGTCGATGCACTCGTGGTGGAAAGGGCAGGCGTAAATTCCCAATCCCTCGCCCATGCTATGGCCTCCTACTCCGTGGGCCGTCAGCCCTCGCTGTGGCCCGCGCTGCCTTACCTCGTCATGCCCACGCTCCTCATCACGGGAGAGCACGATCACAAGTACGTCGAGATTGCCGAGCGCATGACCCAGGCCAACCCCGCCTTGGCCACCATGGCGCTAACCGACTGCGGCCACAACGTTCACTTGGAATCCCCCGGTGCGTATACTACCGTGCTAAAGAGTTTTCTCTCGGCCTGATCCCCCGGACCCATCCGTCGCATCAGTCCTCTCCGTACCATAAACCCGAGACAAGGAAGATCCCCATGACCCTCCCCGAATGGCAGGAAGCCAAGGCCTATACCGAAATCCTTTACCACAAGGCCGACGGCATGGCGAAGATCACCATCAACCGCCCGCATGTGCACAATGCTTTCACGCCGGTGACGAACGATGAAATCCTCGACGCGCTGGAAGACGCGCGCTTTGACGAGGCGGTTGGCGTGATCATCCTCACGGGCGCGGGCGACAAGGCTTTTTGTTCGGGCGGCGACCAGAAGGTGCGCGGGCACGCGGGTTATGTCGATGGCCGCTCCGGCGCGCACCGCCTCAACGTGCTCGACATCCACATCGCCATCCGCCGCTGTCCCAAGCCGGTCATCGCCATGGTGGCGGGCTGGGCCATTGGCGGCGGCTGCATCTTGGCCTATGTGTGCGACCTGACCATCGCGGCAGACAACGCCCGCTTCGGGCAGACCGGTCCCAAGGTAGGCTCCTTCGACGCGGGCTACGGTTCGGCCCACCTTGCCCGCATGGTGGGGCAGAAGAAGGCCCGCGAAATCTGGTTCCTGTGCAGGCAATACGACGCGCAGCAGGCGCTCGACATGGGCATGGTGAACACCGTGGTTCCGCTCGCCCAACTCGAGATCGAAACCGTGCAGTGGTGCCAAGAAATTCTCGCCAATTCGCCCATGGCCATCCGCTGCCTGAAGGCCGCGCTAAACGCCGACGAAGACGGGCAGGCAGGAATGATGGAGCTGGCAGGCTACGCCACCTCGCTCTTCTACATGAGCGAAGAAGGACAGGAAGGCCGCAACGCCTACAACGAAAAACGCCAGCCGGACTTCACCAAGTTCCGCCGCATTCCGTAGGGGACTACGCCGTCCGCTTTGCAATCTCGGGAAGGCGCACAGCAACGAGCAGCGCCACCACCATCATGGCCAAGCTGGTGCCATACGTGCTCACCGAACCAAACTGCCAATAGATCACGCTGGCGCTCAACGGCCCCAGCGCACGGCCCAGCGCGCCCACCGAGCGGAACAACCCGTTGATGCGGCCTTGCTCGTCGTCGCTCGCATAGAGCGTCACCAGCGAAGTGAGGCAGGGCACGGCCTGCCCCATGCCAACCGCCGCCAGCAGCAGCCCCACATAAAGCACAAGCTGGCTACCCGCAGGCCCGGCCACGGCAATCAGCGCGAGGGCGGGCAACATCGCCATCAATCCACGCACCGCCATGCGGCGCGGACCCACCGCGTCCCCCGCCCGGCGCACATACCCCCCCTGCACCAGGGCCAGGCTCACCCCCACAAAGAACAACATCGCGGCGTTCAACTGCGGACCATAGCCAAAATACGCGGCAGCCATGAAGGTCAGCGTGAACTCCACCCCAGAGAACGCAAAGATAAACAGAAAGTACACCAGATTGGTGCGCGCCACGCCGGGGGTGTCCCCCGCGCGGAACAGCGCAATGGGGTTGGCCGTGCGCGTGGATGCAGCTGCCGCCGTATCCGCAGACCGCGTCTCCGGCATACGCCATGCCACGCCCAGCAGGTTCACGCCCGTAAGCCCCAGCGATATCAATGCCGGACCCGAGAAGGGGTTGATGCCCCACGCTGCAAGCTCCGGCCACCATGCTGTCAGGTCAAGCAGCGTGGCCGCCCCGCCAATCGCAGGACCCAGCACAAAGCCCATGCCAAACGCGATACCCAGCACCGCCATGCCCCGCGCCCGCTGCTCGCGTGGGGTCACGTCTGTAACGATAGCGGACACGATCGAGATGTTCGCGCTCATGATGCCGCCAAGGAAACGCGCCAGCAACAGAACCTCAAACCGGGCAGCGAAGAACCACAGCACGTAGGACAGGAACATGCCGCACAGGGTGAGCAACAGGATGGGCCTGCGGCCGTAGCGGTCGGACAGCGCACCAAAGAGCGGCGCGAACACAAATTGCAGCAGCGAATAGACCGAACCCAGTATCCCGCCAAACAACACCAGCACGCCCCATTCTGGGTCTGCGCCAGACACTTGGCTCAGGTTTACCAGCCCCTCGTGGAACCAGCCAAACAGCCCCGACCCCGCGCTTGCCTCCCGGTAATATTCCAACATGCTGGGAAAAAGCGGGAAGATCAGCGAGAAACCCATCAGGTCCAGAAACAGCGTGAGGAACGACAACCGCAGCACGGCAGACGTATCACGTTGGGGCACAGAGGTTTCGGGCTTGGTCATGGCAGGAATGCAGCGGCTTTCGATTTCAGCACCGTTGGAATGGCGCGCGGCCCCGACAGTGTTATTGCCCATGGGCCATGGGACTGATGGAACAACGCCAAGGGGCGCCACGACCCGAACTATACCACCCCGTGCGGGCACGCTGCCAGAGGGCGACGCAAGGCGTTCTCGGCTTTGTCAGGGTTTCGTTCGTATGCTATGCTACGGGATGCAGAACTAGACTAATTTTCAGCGCTTGCCGCATCCACAATGGGATGGGGCAGGCAGTGTTGTATCGTGGCGGCCCGGATACCGGGCCAAACAGGACAAGCGCATGAATGCATTCCTGAAACAGATTTCCTTGTGGCTCGTGCTGCTCATCATCTTGGTGTTGCTGCTGCTCAATTTCTCCGGAATGCAGCAACAGCAAAAGAAACTCCTCGAAGCGGACTTCGAGGAGCAGCTCGAAAAGCAGAACATCGATTCGCCCATCGTCATGACCGAGGCGGGCAACAACCTGTTCTCCCTGCGGGCCACCTTCAAGGAACCCATCGAAGGCCAGAAATCGATGGAGTTCCTCACCTCCACCGAGCCGGACGAGTGGAAGCCGATCCTTAGGGCGCAGAACATCGACCTGGAGAACAAGGTAGAGAGCACCATGCTCGCCAGCCTGCTGGTGAACATACTCCCGCTCATCGTTCTCATTGGCCTGTTCTGGTTCCTCATGTTCCGCTACACCCAAGGGGGCAGCAACAAGGCCATGTCCTTCGGCAAGAGCCGCGCCCGCATGGTGAACCAGAGCGACAAGACCGTCGGCTTCAACGACGTGGCTGGCGTGGACGAGGCCAAGGAAGAGCTTCAGGAGATCGTCGAGTTCCTGAAAGACCCCAAGAAGTTCACCCGCCTTGGCGGAAAGATTCCCCGGGGCGTGCTCCTCGTGGGCCCTCCCGGATCCGGTAAAACCCTGCTTGCCCGCGCCGTTGCAGGCGAGGCCAACGTGCCCTTTTTCAGCATCAGCGGTTCCGACTTTGTGGAAATGTTCGTGGGCGTGGGCGCAAGCCGCGTGCGCGACCTGTTCCAGCAAGGGCACAAGCACGCGCCCTGCATCATCTTCATTGACGAAATCGACGCCGTGGGCCGCCAGCGTGGTGCAGGCCTCGGCGGCGGACACGACGAGCGCGAGCAGACCCTCAACCAGTTGCTGGTCGAGATGGACGGTTTCAATACCAACGACGGCGTGATTCTCATGGCCGCCACCAACCGCCCCGACGTGCTGGACCGCGCGCTGCTTCGCCCCGGTCGCTTCGACCGCCAGATCGTCGTCCCCAATCCCGATATCCGGGGCCGCACGCAGATTCTCGAAATCCACGTGCGCAACCAGAAGGTGCCCACCACCGAGGACGTGAACCTTGAAATCCTCGCCCGTGGCACACCCGGCTTCTCCGGCGCAGACTTGGCCAACATGGTGAACGAAGCTGCCCTGCTGGCTGCTCGCCGCATCCAGGACAAGGTCACCATGGTGGACTTCGAAGACGCCAAGGACCGCGTCCTCATGGGTCCCGCCCGCAAGAGCATGTTGCTGACCCCCGAGGAAAAGCTCACCACTTCCTACCACGAGATTGGCCATGCCCTGCTGGCCATCCTGCTCCCCGAGTCCGACCCCCTGCACAAGGTGACCATTGTGCCGCGCGGCCCCGCCCTCGGCGTCACCAGCATTCTGCCCAGCGAAGACCGCCACACCATGTCCAAGAAGCAATGCTTGGCGTGGATTTGCATGAGCATGGGCGGGCGCGCGGCAGAAGACATCGTCTTCGGTGAGTTTAACAACGGCGTTTCCAGTGACCTGAAAAACTCCACCCGCCTGGCCCACTCGATGGTCTGCGAATGGGGCATGAGCGAACTCGGCCCCATCTCATTCGGCAGCAACGAGGAAGTTTTCCTTGGCCGCGACTTCGCCCGCTCGCGCGAATTCAGCGAAGTGACCGCCTCGTCCGTAGACCGCGAGATTCACCAGATTCTTGAAGAAGGATACAAGCAGGCGAAGGCCATACTCACTGAACATAAGGACCTGCTCATCGCCCTGTCCGAGGCCCTCTTCGAGCGCGAAACCCTCAGTCGCGACGAAGTCTTCGACATCATCAAAAAGCACGGCAAGGAACACATCATTCCCGAGCCGCGTAAAAAGATTGACACGCCCAAGCCCAAGCCGCCCTCATCGCCCCTAGTGCCACAGTCCGTAACCGAACCCGAGCGCGACAACCCGATTCCCGGTATGCCCCCCGGAGACTTTACCCCGGGGCTGGCGTAGGCAGGTGCATGGAATGTGACCGAATAGAATTCAGTGGACATGCCATTCGCCGGATGTTTGAAAGGCACGTGACAACAGCAGATGTAGGCGCTGTTGTTGCTGGCGGCAAGGTGATCATCGAGTATAAGGATGACAAGCCGTTTCCCAGTTATGTGATGTTGGGAGAGCCGAACGGCAGGCCCCTGCACGTGGTTATTGGCGTTGACAATGAATCTCGATTGGGGCGGGTGATTACAGTGTATGTGCCCGACGATTTTCTTTGGGATGACGGTTACAGCGTGAGGAAGCCTCAATGACATGCCAAATCTGCAAGAGCGGTGAAACAAAGCCCGGCCATGCAAATGTCATGATGGAGCGGGGAGATTCCTTCGTTGTCGTCAAGCACGTGCCCGCGCAAGTATGCGGCGTATGCGGCGAATATTACCTCAGCGAGGAGGTAGGTGCAGCCGTGCTGAGGTTGGCGGAAGAGGCCATCCAAAGCGGGGCCGAAGTCGAGGTTGTTCGTTTCGCGGCATAGGCGCCCATGATGAGTAATTGCGACGTGCAGATGTTGAATTCGATGCGGAAGTACATCCTGCATATCGCATCGACATCACTCTTCTTGGTTCTCATGTGCCTGCCCAACGTGGCCGCGCAGCCCACCGGTCCCAAGGTCTCCCTCACTTCGGTGCACGGCGTGCCCACTTTCTACATGAATGGTTCACCGTTTCTCTCTCCCTCCTTTGAAACCTACATTCCCGAAGAGCGCTACTTCCGCCAGTTTGCAGAAGTCGGCACGCGCCTCTTCACCTTCAACTCCAACGTGACCGCCTGTGACTATGGACACTCATGGCCTACCTGGCTAGAGGTGGACGTCTGGGACTACACAAAATTCGACGAGCGTATGCAACGCGTGTTGGCAGCCCGCCCCGATGCCATGGTCATGCCGCGCGTAAACTTCGGCACACCGCGCTGGTGGCTCGACGCCCACCCCGAGGCACTGGAACAATTGGAAGGCGGGGGCACGCGGTTCGACCCGGCAAATCTGGGGGTAACGCTTCCCAAAGACCGCGCCTACCCCAGTCTTGCCAGTCCGCTCTGGCGCGAAACCCAAGCCGATGCCCTGCGGCGATTCATTCAGCACATCGAAGATGCCGGGTTCGGGCCGCACATCTTCGGTTATATGCTGGTGGGCATGCACACCGAGGAGTGGTACCACTGGAGCGCGGGTACGGAGGAATGCGCGGGGTACAGTCCCGACACCGTGGCGGCCTACCGCGCTTGGCTCAAGGCGAAGTATAAGAATGAATCTGCCTTAAGTCGTGCATGGAATAACCCAGACGCACGCTTTGCCAACATCGAGCCACCCACATGCGCGCAGCGCAAGGATTCCGCTACGCCGGGATTCCGCGACCCAGCCACGGCCATGCCCCTGATTGACTACCTCACGTTCTGGAATGAGCTTATCCCGGAAACCATCGGCTACTTCGCGCGGGTTGCCAAAGAAGCCAGCGGGGGCGACAAGGCCATCGGTGCATTCTATGGATACCAATACGAGTTCAACGGCGACCCCGAGTTTGGCCACAATGCGCTGGGCCGATTCCTTAAAGAAGATGCCCTCGATTATCTATTGGTCACCGCCAGCTACTTCGACCGCGAGGCTGCCGTGGGCGCGGACTACCAGCGTTCTCCCGCGTACTCGGTGCAGTTGCATGACAAGGTCTGGTACCACGACAACGACACCATCTCCTTCCTCGCCCCCAAGATACACAAGCTCGATCAGCCCGGCCGCGAGAACGACCCCTACTGGGGGCAGTTGCGCTTGCTGGGCTACACCGACACGCCACAGGCCTCCCGCTGGATGTTTCGCCGCACCCTTGGCTTCTCGCTCTGCTCGGGAATGTACGCCAGCTTCTTCGACCTTCACGGCGGATACTTCGACCACCCTGAGCTGATGCAGGAAATCGGCGACCTTACCCGCATGGCAGAAAGCATGGCTTCGCAAGACCGGAGTTCCGTCGCGGAAATACTGGTGGTTGCAGACGAGGTGTCCTGCGCCTACCTTACCCATCGCCATCCCGTGCTGGGCCTGTCGCTGCAAGGCCCGCAGGTGGCGCTGGCGCAACTGGGTGCACCCGTCGATCAAGTGCTGCTCGAAGACCTCGACCGCATCGACCCAGACCGCTACAAGCTGGTGATCTTTCTCAACGCCTACAACATGAACGACCGCGACCGCCGCCGCATCGAGCGCAAGCTGAAGCGCGATGGCAAGTGGCTGATGTGGTGCTACGCGCCCGGCTACTTCAACGAGAACCAGAAGGCCGCTGATGGTATGCGCGACCTGACCGGCATCACCCTTGAAGCAGGCGAAAGCATTTCCAATCCCCTCCGCACGCACTTTGTCCACGCTTCCACGCCACTTGGTTCACGAATCGGCACGGCACTTCCTGACCCCTGCGGCCCCGAGACAGGACCACTCCCCGCAATTCATGTCAACGACCCTGAAGCCCAGCCGCTTGGGCAGCACCCGGAATCCCAAGCCATCAACATGGCGTGGCGTTCTTTCCCCAACTGGAACTCGGTATACGCCATTTCGCCCGACCTGCCCCCTGCCTTCTACCGCGAACTCGCCCGCCAAGCCGGGGTGCATCTCTATAGTGAAAAAGACGATACCCTGTACGTGAACCAATCACTCATAACCTTGCACGCGCGGGATGATGGGGAACGCACGCTTCGGTTTCCAGAAGCCGTCACCCTGTCTGACGCGCTTACAAATGAATCCCTAAACACTTCTACTTCCGCACACACTCTGAATATGCAGCGCGGCGAAACGCGCTTGATTCGAATGCACAAGAGCCAAGATTAATTTCCATGCACCAACCAGTCCAGATCATGGGCGTGCTCAACATCACGCCCGATTCCTTCTACGCCGGCAGCCGAGTGCATACCGCCGCCGAGGCGGAAGACGTTACAAAGCCGAAGGAAGATGACTTCAAGAACCGAGACTTGGTAGCACTCAATCACTGTCTGCGTTGTATTTCTTGCGGCCACAATGCAGGCAGAGCCAACTGTAAATGGCAGGGCTGCCACCAGGTGTGTAGTTTCTTACAAACTTCAGCAGTTGTTCGTCGGAGTCTTTACTATCCCACAGTATGCTTCGCAATTCGAGCATTGGAATGTTTTTCAATTCGGAGGCTGATAAATCGCCAAGGAAGGCGCAAGCGTCATTGCAACAAGTCTGCCAATCGTCCCCTTGCCAACTACAATAGCCGGGCGTGTGGCGAGTAACGGTTTCAATAATCCATGCGTTAATGCCTGCGCTTAGAAGTGGGCTTGCGTCGTTGAAAGAGCGGTTAAACTTTGCCGCCGCAGTTCCATCGGCAATGCACCAAGGACAAATGCCTGACACCTCTTCGGGGCAATGCAGGTTGCGACTGTACAATAACCCGGTCACCTTGTCGCAGCACGGACAAGGTGAATCGCCACGAACAATCGAGCCAGTCGCAATTGGATCTGGATGGTACCTAAAGCATGGCAAGATCGCGTCCACTGTATCGATCGGCATCTTCGCAACTCCAAAGGTAATCTATCATAATGCACCCGTTGAACAAACCCTCTCTAGCAGCTAAGCAGAGCCAAGAATGACTGCCGTGGCGCATACGCAAGTCATGGGCGTGCTCAATATCACGCCCGATTCCTTCTATGCGGGCAGCCGGGTGCATACCGCTGCCGAGGCGGAAGCCTGCGCGCGCAAGCTGATTGCAGACGGCGCGGACTGGCTCGACATCGGTGGCGAATCCTCACGCCCCGGCGCGGAGCCTGTGGGGTTGGACGAGGAACTTCGCCGCGTGCTCCCCGCCATCGAGGCCATCGTCCCGCTGGGCGTGCCCATCTCGGTGGACACCTACCGCGCCGAGACGGCACGCCGTGCCCTGGCTTCGGGCGCGCGCATGGTGAACGACATCACCGCCCTGCACGGCGATGCAGGCATGGCCAGCGTGGTGGCGGAGACCGGCTGCCTCTGCGCCCTCATGCACATGCGCGGCAATCCCCAAAACATGCAAGCCACCCCCGTCTACGACAACGTGGTGGACGACATCTGCGCCTTCTTCGAGGAGCGCATCGCCTTCGCCGAATCAGCGGGCATCCAGCGCCAACAGCTTTGGCTCGACCCCGGCTTCGGCTTTGGCAAGACCGTAGCGCACAACCTCGAAATCCTTCGGCGTCTGCAAGAGTTCAACCGCTTCGGCCTGCCCGTGTTGATTGGCACGTCCAACAAGTCTACGATCGGCGCGGTGCTGGGCACCCCGGTGGAAGAACGCGCCGAGGGAACGGCGGCCACCATGGCGGTGGCGGTAATGAACGGTGCGGCCTGCGTGCGTGTACACGACGTCCGCGCCATGGCGCGCGTGGTGCGCATGACGGAAGCCATACTACACGGGAGCGCGGAAGAACATGGGCGATAGGCTATTCGGAACCGACGGCATTCGCGGGCTGGCCAACGTGCACCCCATGACGGCGGAGCTGGCGATTCAGGTGGGCCGCGCGGCGGGCTCGCTCTTCCGCAAGGGAGACCGCCCCCACACCATCCTCATCGGCAAAGACACCCGCCGCTCCTGCTACATGATTGAGAACGCGCTCACGGCAGGGCTGTGCAGCGTGGGGATCAACGTGCTGCTCACCGGCCCGCTGCCCACGCCCGGCGTGTCCTACATCATGCGCAGCCTGCGCTGCGACGGCGCCATCATGATATCCGCCTCGCACAATCCCTTCGCCGACAACGGCATCAAACTCTTCGGGCCAGATGGATTCAAGCTGCCCGACGAAATGGAAGACAAGATCGAGGCCCTCATCAAGACCGGCGAGGTAGACAAGCTGCGCCCCACCGCCGAGAACATCGGCACCGCCCGCCGTATCGACGACGCCGTGGGCCGCTATATTGAATTCGTCAAGGCATCCTTCCCCAAGGGTATGCGGCTCGACGGTCTCCGCATCGTGGTCGATTGTTCCAACGGCGCCACCTACAAGGCAGGCCCCTTCACCCTCAGCGAGCTGGGCGCAGAGGTCATCCCCATTGGCTGCACGCCCAACGGCGTCAACATCAACGAACGCTGCGGCTCCATGCACCCCGAAGAAATGCGCGCCACCGTCATTCGAGAACGCGCCAACCTAGGCATCGCCTTCGACGGCGACGGCGACCGCGTCGTCATGGCAGACCAACATGGCCGCCTGCTCGACGGCAACGCCCTCCTCGCCGTCATCGGCGTCGATTGCCTCGAACGCGGCGCGCTGCCCAAGAACCAGATCGCCACCACCATCATGGCCAACGGCGGGTTGGAACAAGCCATCGCCCCCTACGGCGGCAGCGTGGTGCGCACCCAGGTGGGCGACCGCTACGTGGTAGAAGCCATGCGCGAACACGGCCTCACCGTGGGCGGAGAATCCTCCGGCCACATCCTCCTGCTCGACCACAACGTCACCGGCGACGGCGTCATCGCCGCGCTCCAGGTCCTCGCCATCATGGTGCGCAAAGACCAGCCTCTCAGCGCACTCGCGCAGGTCTACCAGGAAATGCCCGAGAGTCACGTCAAGGTCCCGCTCAATGGCCGCGCCAAACCCGCCCAAGCCCAGCTCGACGAACTTGTGGCCAACGCCAAGGCCGAACTCGGCGTAGCCTGCAACATCGTCATCCGACCCTCTGGCACCGAACCCATCGTCCGCGTCATGGTCCAACACCCCGAGCTCCGCACCGCAGACCGCGTCTGCAAGGAACTGGGCGACAAGGTGAAGGCGCTGTAAATACGCATAGCCACCGTAAAGGCTATGGGACCGATGAGACCTGCTGGATTATTTCCCCTCCGTCCCATGGAGAATCACCATGATAGAACTCGGCGTAAACATTGACCACGTGGCCACCTTGCGGCAGGCGCGGCGTGAGGCTTTCCCCAGCGTGGTGGAAGCCGCTCGCGTGGCGGAAGATGCGGGCGCGCATCAGATCACCGTACACCTGCGGCAAGACCGGCGACACATCCAGGACCACGACATCGAGGAACTGGCGCAGTCGCTCCGCGTGCGCATGAATTTTGAAATGGCCGCCGTGCCCGAGATGGAAGCCATCGCCCACCGCGTCAAGCCGCATTGCGTGTGCATCGTGCCGGAGAACCGGCAGGAAGTCACCACCGAGGGCGGGCTAGACGTGGCAGGCCGCGTGGCCGAACTCACCGACATGGTCGCCGCCATGCACGCGCACGGCGTGCAGGTGAGCATGTTTATCGACCCCGACCCCACGCAGGTCAAGGCGAGCAAGTCCACCGGCGCAGACATGGTCGAGCTGCACACCGGCTGCTACGCCAACGCCACAGGCCCCAGCGCCGATGCCGAACTGGCGCGCCTGCGCGAATCCGGCGCGCTGGCCGCGCAACTGGGCTTGGTGTTCAACGCGGGCCACGGCCTCAGCATACGCAACCTCGAACCCGTGGCCCTGCTGCCCGCGCTGCACGAGGTGAACATCGGCCACGACATCATCGCCCGTGCCGTGTTCATCGGGCTCGATGCCGCCGTAAAGGAAATCCTGGAAATCCTGCGCCGATGCTCCGGCTGACCGCCACCTGCGCCCTGCTGCTGGTGCTGTACGGCTGTGCCAGCCGCCCGCTCACTGCGCCGCCCGAGGCCTTCCTCTCGCTCGGCCCCATCTCCGAGCGCAAAGTGGAAGCCTCTCCCGAGGGCGAAACCGCCCGCAACATCGAGGAAGAACTCGAGGCCTGTCGCAAGAAATTTCGCGAGAACAACCGGCAGCTGCGCAACCTCTCCTGGAACAGCCGCATCCGCTACCGCCTCCCCGGCAGCTTCACCCTCCACCTGCTCTTCCGCGCCACGTCGGACGAGAACGGCGACGTGCAGGTGCGCGAGGTGAACCGCAGGATGGAACCCACCCAGGGCGTCACCCGCGTGGCGGACGCCGTCGTGGCCACCGAGGCAGACTTCACCCTCGCCGCCACCCTCGGCGCGCTCTCCCGGGCGTACACCTTTCCTCAACCCGGCGCGATGGAGCGCCTCATCCAGGTCGAGAACCTTGGGGCTGAAACTGGGGCAGGAGAACTCTTCCTCAGGCAATCCGGCTTCCTCATGCCGGAAGATTCCGTCGAGCTTATCGCCGTCGGCGGCGTGGGGGAGCCCGAGTCCATGACCTTCCAGTCCCTAGTCGAAGGCCGCAGCGTCGAGGGCAAAGTAAAATTCCGCAAGCTGCCCGACGGAAATTTCTACCCCGCCACCGTAGACATCGCCGTGCCTGACTCCTCCGCCACCGTCCTCGTGGAAAACTTCGGCTTCCGAATGCAGCCCGGCGTGCAGCAATCCCAGCAGGATCTTTTGACCCCCGGCGAATAATCTGCCCCGCCCAACGGTACGCGCATTGCAGCGGATGGATATGACTTGACCCGGTTGGCTATATTGCAGAGCATTCGCAACTGCAACACCGCACCAGTGGGGAGGAAAACGCATGTGGTATTACGCGCACGGCGGGGAACGGGTAGGCCCGGTAGAGCAAGACGCCTTTACTCGGGCGATAACCAACGGAATCATTGACGACACCACCCTGGTCTGGCGAGATGGCATGACCGACTGGCGCCCTTGGGGTGAAGTGCGCAGCCAAGCCAGCCCCGGCACCGAACTGTGCGCCGAATGCGGCCAGCGCTTTCCCATCGGAGAAATGGTCGCCTTTCAAAATCAACACATCTGCGCGGCCTGCAAGCCCGTCTACTTCCAGCGCGTGAAAGAAACTGGTGGCGCAGCGACTGTGTTCACCTACGCCGGGTTCTGGATTCGCTTTGTCGCCAAGTTTGTCGATGGCATCATCGCTGGCATCATCGGCATGTTGTGGCAGTTCACGTTGGGCCTGCTCTTGCCGCAAGAAGACCCCACTGCCTTCGGCCCCCTCTTCATACTTTCCACGCTCGGCGGTTTCCTCTTTGGCATCGCCTACTACGTTTACTTCGTCGGCAAGTTCGGCGCAACCCCCGGCAAAATGGCGCTTGGGCTGCGTATCGTCCGCGCAGATGGTTCGTCTCTCACCTATGGCCGCGCAACTGGAAGGTTCTTTGCAGATTATCTCAGCAACCTTATCCTCTTCATCGGCTATATCATGGCTGCCTTTGACGATGAGAAGCGCACGTTGCACGACCGCATCTGCGACACCCGCGTTGTGAAGGTGAACTAGACCAAGCATGGCCACCCTCACCACCAGTTGCGGCGCCTGCGGCACGCCGGTTCGCGCGGAGATACTGTCCCCCGTGGGCGGCGCGGCCTGCGGCAAGTGCGGCGCGCCCACGGAACTGCACGTATTCCCCGCGCTCTGGCACGAACACGGCGTGAACGCGGGCGAGCGGCTGATCATCCACGACGACAGCGCTTGCTTCCACCACCCGGAAAAGCGCGCCACCATCGTGTGCGAAGGTTGCGGCAGGTTCCTCTGCGCCCTGTGCGACATCGACTACCAGGGCAAGCACCTCTGC
This sequence comes from Candidatus Hydrogenedentales bacterium, assembly GCA_044359155.1. GTDB lineage: Bacteria > Hydrogenedentota > Hydrogenedentia > Hydrogenedentales > JAEUWI01 > WGMK01. The sequence continues at coordinate 16,241 of JBIKMR010000063.1, forward strand.
TCCGGCTGCGTCGAGCGCGGCGTGGCAGACACCGGCAAGGAAACCTTTCGCGGCAACTACACCCGGTTTGATCGCATCGCCCTGCTGCTGGCGGGCATTGCGCTCGTGCCGCCCTTCTGGTATTTCGCCATCTTCCTCGCGCCCGGCGCGCTGTTCCTCGCCATCAAGAATTGGAACGAACCCATCAGCGCAGCGCCGCGCGGGCGCGGGCGCTTCGTCGTCGCCATTGCCCTCGCCGTGCTCGAGCTGATGCTGCTCCTCGGCGCAGCGGTCATGATATTCGGGGCCTTCTTCTACGAAAGCAGCAGCTATGCCGGAGAATAAACCCGCCTACACCAAGCTCCCCTTCACCGGGCGACACCCTGCGGCTTTCACCCTGTCAAACCGCAAGGGCGAAATCTGGATGGCGCACGACCACCTGCTCGTTATTGAGGCAGGCGCTTATAGCGAACAAGCCAAGCGCATTTATCTGGACGATATCCAGACGATAACGATTACCCCAACCCCAACGGCACGCAAGGTGGGGTCAGGGTTGTTCGCAATAGGCATTCTACTGTTGCTGTTGATTGGCTTAATACAGGTCTACTCTGCGGATTCAGACGCATCTTTTGCGCTGAGAAGTGTCTTTACCATCGTGTTCGCCTCGGTAGCGGTGCTTCTTTTCTGGGCTTCAGCCACCCGCCTGATTGCCATGCCCTCCTGCATCTGCGTCGTGCATACCGCTACGCAAGCCCACCCGGTGCTGGCATTGAGCAGCCTCCGCAAGTCAGAAAAATTCGTGGCCTTCATTCGCCCCTATCTGGATTCCACCCAGGGCGCGATTCCGACAGAACGCTTCGAGCAACCCATCCAGCCCATCCTTGCACGCGCCGCAGTTGCACCCAAGTCTGGCGCGACGAGTAAGAGCGATGCGCCCAATCCGCCGTTGAAACCCTTGTTCCATTGGATGAACTTCGTGCTCGTTCTGGCAGGCGCGGCGAATGGTGCCACTTCCTTCTACTACGACTCCGACGTGCTCAAGAATATTGGCATGGCGGGGTTGCTGCTGAATCTTATCGCGTTAGTCATGGCAATTATCCGGCAAAACACCAGCCGTTGCCCGTGGGACTTGAAGCTGCTCACTTGGCTGGTCTTTGCGAACATTGCGATTAGCTTCGTTTTTGCTGCCACGGTTATGCCTTTCATCATCATGTCTTCTGGGTCCGCCGCTCCCAACTTCAACATAAGCTCAACGGAGATGATGGCCTACCCCGCATATCAGTGGTTCCTGCTGGTAGACGTAGCATCCATGACCGCAATTGGCGTGCTTGGCATCATGCGCCTTGCGCGCGGGGTGAACATGTCCGCGCCCGAGCCACCCCCCATGGCGGCTTCCGTTGCGCCGCCGCCCTTGCCCCCGGTGAATGAGTCCCTTCCGCCCAGCGGCGAGGACGCGCCGTGAGCGGATCGCTGGCCAGGGCGCGGTGCTTTCACCACGACCAGCGCGAGGCGGCCGCCCGCTGCCCCGAGTGTGCGCGCTTTTACTGCCGCGAATGCGTGACCGAGCACGAGGGCCGGGTGCTCTGCGTGCGCTGTTTGGAGAAGCTACACGTAGAGGTTGAGAAAGCTGCGCGCCGCTGGCCCGTGGCCTTGCTCACCGCGCAAGCTGCCGCCGCCGTCACCGTGCTGTGGTTCACGTTCTTCGCCCTGGCAGACGGCATCGCCCGCCTGCCCGATGAATTCCACGAGGGAAAGCTGTGGACCGAGCCGCAAGCTGACTTTGACCCGGAAACCGACCCTGACCCAGAAGGCGAGGACTGACCCGTGGCCAAGCCAGCGGCAATGCCCGCCCGCAACGCGCTCGAAATGGCGGAAGAGACCTACCACGTCC
>JBIKMR010000064.1:0-17977 GCA_044359155.1 Candidatus Hydrogenedentales bacterium
TGCTGCCACCGGCGCCCGCGCTGGCCGTGATGTTGTTCGGGCCGTTGGCGGTGAAGGTTGCGCTGATGGTGCGCGGCGCGGTGACGTTAGTGAAGTTATAGCTGCCCACCGCCCCAACCGATGCCCAATCCACCAAAACATCCGCAATCGTAAAGCAGGCGTTGGGCGTGATGGTGTAGGACTGCGATGCGCCGCAGGCCACGTTAGTCAAACCGGCTGGGGAGACTGTGCCGCCCGCACCGGCACTTGCCGTAATGCCGTATGGACCGCTCGCTACAAACGAGGCGGCAATGGTGCGCGGGGTGGTAACGTTGGTGAAGTTATAGCTGCCCACCGCCCCAACCGATGCGCCATCCACCAAGACATTGGCGATAGTAAAGCAGGCATTGGGGGTGATGGTGTACGACTTCGAGCCGCCACAGGCCACGCTGCTGATGCCCGGCGAAGATATGCTGCCACCGGCGCCCGCGCTGGCCGTGATGTTGCTCGGGCCACTGGCGGTGAAGGATGCGCTGATCGTGTGGTTGGTGGTGACGTTGTTGAATGTGTAGCTGCTGACGGCTCCCACAGATACACCGTTTACCAGCACGTCGGCAATGGCGAAGCAGGCATTGGGCGTGATGGTGTAGCCCTGGTTGCTGCCGGGGGTAACCGTGGTCGCGCCAAGGGGAGACACGGTTCCGCCGCTGCCCGTGCTTGCCGTGATGATGGGGTTCGCCGCAAAGGTCGCGGTGATGGCGTGGGGCGCGTTCACGTCTGTAAAGGTGTAGCTGCTTACCGCCCCGATGGAAACGCAGTCCACCTGCACATCCTGCACGTAGTATCCGCCGGAAGGGGTGATGGTGAAGAGCTGATTGGTTCCATCCGCAACCAGCTGTGCGCCATTGGGCGAGATGCTCCCATTCAGTCCCGCCGTGGCGGTGATGGTGTTCTGCCCGGTCACACCGACCAGCTCCAGATCGAAGCTGAGATCGCTGCTGGTTACAGCGTTCTGGTGGACCTCGACGGCCAGCACGTTCGTGCCGTCCTTTAGGATGTTCGTGAGCACGGGCGAGGGGAAGTAGGTGTTCTCTTGGAAGGTATCCACGGCGGCAGAGGCCAGCGTGGTGAAGGTGGGCACGCCGGAGGGCATGTTCGAGCGAAAGATCTCCGTGCCGTTCAGGTAGACGATGACGCCATCGTCCCGCAACACGTTCACCCCAAAGCCCCGGTAAAGCGAAGCATCGGCCACGGTGAAGCTGCGGCGGAAATAGGTGGTCTCATATTTGTCGGCAGCGTTGCCGCCAAAACTCACGGTGGTTACCGGCGCATCGGCATAGCCCAACTCTGCGGGGCCAGACGCCCAAGCTGTGTCGTTGAAGGTTGCTGCGCGCCATGCGGTCCCCTGATTGGTACCGTTGTCCAGGTACTTCCACGTTGCGCCCTTGGGCGAAAGCACAGTCTCGGTGGTGGGATAGGCAAGGAGTTCGAGGTCAAAGCTGATGTCGCTGCTGGTAATGGTGTCCTGGTGTATCTCCACGGCCAGCGTGTTGTTGCCAGCCACCAACATGTTCTGCAAGTCCGGCGTGTCGAAGAATGCCTCTTCGTCCGTACCGCCCACGTTCACGTTGGCAAGGGTATTGAATGCAATTGCCGCCGTCATGCTCACGTTGGCGCGGTAAACCTCTGCCCCGTTCAGATATACCACCACGCCATCGTCACGCTTGATGCGCATCTTCAAATGCCCATACAGCGCGGGGTTCGCCACATTGAAAGTGTGGCGGAAATATGTGGTCTCATGTTTGTCGGCGGCGTTGCCACCAAAACTTACGGTGGTTACCGGGCTGTCGCCGTAACCCAGCTCTGCCGGGCCTTGCGCCCATGCGGTGTCCACAAAGGCGGGGTCGCGCCATGCCGTCCCCTGGTCCGTACCGTTGTCCAGGTAGCGCCAGGTGGAACCCGTGGCCACCAACGTGGTGGGGCCAGAAGGCTCGGCGCGCTTGGAATGGCGGTCGAGCACGAGGCCATTGATGTCATAGGCAGTGTAGACGGCTGAAGCACCAGGCACGCAGCTGGCCGGCACGTCGATCTTCCAGAAATGCTGGACCCCGTCCGCGCGTTCGAGGTAGTAGTTGCCGGCCTGGTCGGGGTTGCGGACCGTCTGGCCCATACAACCATCGCCAATATACAACGTGCCCGATGGATCAGGCTGGTCGCCCTTCATTAACTTCGAACGCTTCAGGGCATGGTCGTGGTTTTCGAGGGCCGTTGTGAGCTGGTACTGGTCGAAGATGGGTCGCCAGCCGTTGCGCACGCTCACGATGTTCGCGTCGCCAGTGAAGGACCGGACGCTGGGATACATGGGCACATGGTAAACCGCGAAGCGGTAGGGGTAACCCGTGACGCCTGCAAGGGTGGTAGACAGCCACGTCGATTGCGTCCCCGTTATGGGGGCGGTGTGCCCGCTGTCGAGGGCAATCAACATCAGGTTGTTGCCAAAGGCGCGGTTGAAATAGGCCACGGAACCAGCTTGCGCGAAGTAGTTGTAATAGAAAGGCGCTTGGGCGGGCGTCTGCCCCCACCCGCCTTGCACTTCATGGTTGCCGATGGCGACTAGCATGGGCACGGTATACCCGAGGGGGGTGACCATGTTGTCTTCGTAATATTCCAGCACCGAGTCCCACAGGCCATAGTTGGCAAGGGCACCGTCTTCGTAGGCGCAATCGCCGCCGAACACCATGAACTGGGGTTCAAGCGCCGCAGCGCCTGCCATCAGTTGACCCGTGTCCGCACCCGCGCTCATGTCCCCACCTTGAGTAAACGTGATCGGAACGTCGCCCGAAGGAATCGTGCGGAACTTCAGCTCGGGCGTAAGCGCCACCGCCGGGTCGCCCGCCACGAAATAATAGGTCTGTCCCGGCGTTAGCCCTGTCAGCTCCACCCAATGGATGTTGCGTGCGACAAATGCGCTCAGGCCCGGCACTGTGTGCGACGCCCCCGTTGTCTGGAAAGCGTAGGATGCGACGTTGCCGCCGTGGGACACGGTGTCGTAATAGACTTTGCTCTGCCCCGCCGTTGCGCCCGTGTGGTAATTCACGGTCATCGTCGTGCCCGTGTCGCCCTGCCAGGTCAGGTAGGTGTGAATGGGCGGCGGGAGATAGGCGGTGTCATACAACGTCAGCCGGGGGCGCAACGTCATGTCGCTGCTGTTGGCGGTGTTGTTCCACACGCCAATCGCCAGCGTGTTGCTGCCAGTCTGAAGCGATCCCACGAATGCCGTCAGGTCGATAGCCGTGCCCCAGTTGAAGGTGGCTTCACGGCTCACCGGGCAAAGCGAATTCCAGCCCAGGATTACGGCATTCATACCGCCACTGCGGCTGATCTCCACCCCGTTCAGCCAGGCCACATAGCCGTCGTCATAATCCATTTCGAGCGTCATGGCCAGAATGGCCGCGGCATTCGTCACGTTGAACGTGGTCCGGGTGTAAACCGAAAAGACACTGCCATCGCTGTCGATTAGGCTGGCATCGTCCGCATCCCCAAAGCCCACGCCATAAGTTCCGGACTGCCAATTGGCAGAGCCGTTCCCGGCGTCCCCCTTGCCGTTGTCCTGCGCGACGTTGTAGGTCTGGGCAGTCCAGCCAAGCGGGGTGCCCGAGTTCGGCAAATCGGAAAGCGGCTCGATGTATTCCATCGTGCTGCCCACATCCACCACGGTATAGGCTGAAGCCCACGCCACAGAACAAGCCGACACACAAAGAAGCAGAATCCCCAAAGCACGCATAGCCATCAACGGTCCCTCCCCCAGCCATGCGCCCAACATGGCAGGTACCGTAAGGCTACTTCATAAATTCCATAAAAACAATAATTTTAATCGAATCTTAACATTCAATCCGAAACACAGCGCGACTACCCGTAGCCGATCCCCGATTCCAAGGGCATCTTGCTGCGGGCGAAAGATGCCGTGCCGCGTCCTATTTCGTTGCCGTCCGCGTCGGTGAGGATGGTTTCTGCGTTGAAGAGGTTCTTTGAAGCGAAGGTGACTCGGCCCTTGCCGATGATCGTTCCCTCGGTGATGGGGCGCGTGAGGTAGACGTTGAGGCTGGTGGTGAGAATGAAAACATCCGGCACAAGCGAGAGAGCGGCGAAATAGGCTGCATCGTCCACGGCCTTGAAGCAGACGGAACCGTGGGCGGCCCGGGCGGCGTGCCATAAGTTCGGGGTGATAGGAATGTGCAGCTCAGACTTACCCTTCTCAATGCGCAGTGTGGGCTTGTAGTAAACGTTGCAGGGCGCTGCGTGGTACATGCGCTCCAACATGCGGAAGTGGGCTTCATCCATCGGCGGCTTCTCCCAGCGTTCCCGTTGCGGGGTCATAAGTCCACTGCTTGCCGGGCATAGGATGTACCACGGGCACGGGCATACCCACGGAATTTGCGGCGGCCTCCAGGCTCTCGGGAAAGCCGCTGTTCTTTTCCTTGTAAGCGCGTATGGCTTCCTCGATGTTGCTGCGCTGGTCGCGCGCGGCGTTGGCCTGAAGGGTTTCGTTCATGGCTTTACCGTTCGGGCCGAGGAAGTATTTACCTCCCTGGTGGTCAGGCTCGATGGCGGGGATGTACCCCACCTCGATAAGGCGCTCAAGCGATTCCGGCAGCGCGCCATATTGCACGCGGTGCCGCTCGATGAGATCGCCTAGCACTTCCAGGTTGCGGCGGATGCGCACCTCCTCCAGCTTGGCCTTGGCCATGTCGCGCAACAACTGGTCTTCGCTGTCCAGCAACTTCTCCCACATCTCCTTCTCCAGGCTGATGAGGTTGTATTGCCCCTGCAAAGACGCAGCCGTTTCCGCCACAAAGGCTGGGGCGTTGCCGGTATCCACGGCAAGCGTCAGGTAGAACGCCGCGTTGTACGCCGAGTCTGCCTCGCCCTTGCGGTTGAGCAGGTGTACCATTGCCGCCTCATAGGGAAGCTCCCATGCCTCCGGGTTCAGTACCATACCGCGGTGCAGCAGCTCGAGTGCGGCATTCTCGTCCTGTCGCAACGCCGCGAGGAACATCGCGCCATAGCGATACGCGGGCACGAAGTACGGGTCGAGCCGCACTACCGTGTTCACCATTTGCTGCAACCACTCGAAGCTCCACGTGCTCTGCACCTGCCTGCCCACGTAAGTGCAGCACTGTACCCAGAGGTAGTCGGCGATCACGTTGCTGGTGCCTGCGGTGAAGTGGTTGAGCAGGCGCTCGTTGGGCAGGTAGAGCAGGTCGTCTGGGTTGCGCTGCGGGCGCGCAATATCCACGCGTGTCTGCACCAACACCATGCCAACAGTCAGCAGCAGCGCCAAGCCGATGCGCAGGGCGCGGCCACGGAATGCAGTTGCCAGCATCGTGCTCATAGGTCTTTGCTGTCGAAGGCGACCGTGGCAAGCAGCAGCACGATGCCGCTGTACAAAAAGCCATAGACCAGAACGAAGGCGATATACGCCGGGTTCACAGGCACGCCGTTTGCAGCCTCGGCAGCGATGTCGAAATTCGCAAGGTTGGGGAAGATGTAGTAGCAGGCTTCCAGAACGGCCTTGGCCGTGGTGCCATCGAACTGCGGGGGCAGATCAATGAAGACCCCCGTGGCATGTCCGAAGACATAGAGGCAGAACACGATGACTGCGCCGAGTATGGGGGAGGTGAGGGCGGACAACAGCACGGCGAACGCGGTGACCAGCGCGAGCTTCCAGAAGATGAGCAAAGCGGCAAGGAAATACAGGCCATCAAGCGTGCCACCGAGCAGCAGGATGTATGCGGCGGAGACAGCAGTCATGATCAGCACAACCACCGAAAGCAGCAGCATGAGGCCGAGGTACTTGCCAAGGACGAATTCCCATCGGTGCATGGGCTGGCTGAGGATGGTGTAAAGGGTGCGCTTGTCGATCTCTTTGTAAAGCAGGCTGGTGCCCACAAAGATGGCAATGAGCGCGCCGAAGACGGAGATCGAGGCGAGCGTGATGTCCTTGACGATCTTGATGTCCTGCCCGATGCTAATCCAGCCTAGCGCCTTCGAGCCGAGTATGGCCGCCGCCGCAAAGAACAACAGCACATAGAGCACCTTGTCGCGCACGGATTCGCGGAAGGTGTTGTGGGCAACGATGAGCATTCTCATGAGGCAGCCCCCGCCACGGCAGCGTCGTGCTCGCGCATGAAGTAGGCCTCGAGCGAATCCTTGATCGCGTTGTATTCCACCAGCTCGCCGCCGCATTCGAGCACGAGCCGCGCAAGCTGGTTGCCAGTCTCCTGGGTGGCGGTGGTGAAGAGGTCGAGCTCGTCCACCTGCCGGTGCGTTTCCGCAAGGGTTTGCGCCTTGGCGCGCGCCTCGGCATTCAGACCGCGCGTCACCACTTCGACCCCGTGCGAGCCGTTGCCCAGCAGTTCGTCGATGCGGCCCTGCCGAATCAGTTTGCCCTTGGCCAATATGCTGACACGGTCGCAGATCTGCTCAACGTCTCCCAGTACGTGCGAACTGAAGAAGATGGTTTTGCCCTCGTCTCGACACCGCAGGATGAGTTCCCGAATGCCGCGCCTCCCGGCGGGGTCCAGCCCGCTCATGGGTTCGTCGAGTATTAGCAACGGCGGATTGCCCACCAGTGCCACGGCAAAGCCGATACGCTGGCGCATTCCCTTCGAGAAGCTCTTGATGGGCTGGTTGGCTATCTCGCGCAGGTCGAGCAGTTTCGATAGGGTGTCCCAATCCTGCTGCCGCTCGGCAGCCGTGCGCCCACGCAGGCGACTGTAAAATTCGATGGTCTCACGCGGGGTCAGATATTCGTAGAAGTAAGGCTGCTCGGGCAGGTAGCCCAACTGGCGGCGCGCGCCGGGCTGGCGCACAGATTGACCAAACAGTTCCGCCTCGCCTGCAGTCGGCTTCACCAGTCCCGCCAGTATTTTGATGGTCGTGGTCTTGCCCGCGCCGTTGTGGCCAAGAAAACCAAAGACTTCGCCCTCGCGTATGGATAGGGTGAGGGCGTCGAGGCTACGCCGAGTACGGCGGCCCACCTGCTTGTAGTCTTTTGTCAGCCCGCGTATGGCTATCGCGTCCATCAGATTCGAGATTCCTCACTGTGCGCTGTTGGGCACGCACGCCAAAATTCTGACATGGCAGCGTGCAGGTGTCCAGCGGGCAGGAATGGGTCAGGCTGCCGCTGCGCGTTGGCGGGTCGAGATGAGGGCCACCTGGCCATAGCGCACGCCCATGTGGCGGGCAACTACTTCGCACTTGGCCTTGAGGATGAGGAAGACGTCACCGTCGAAAACGTCCACGGTTTCGTAGTTGCCCTGGCCCTTGCCGATGATCACGTCCGCCGCGCGCAGGCGCGCAAGGAAAGACTCTGGCACGAGGTCGAGCGGGGAGCCAATGTAGGGGCCGCCGTTGTCGATGATGGGACAAAGGGCGGTGAGTCCAACTTCCTCGGCATCTTCCATCAGCGCATCGTTAATGATCGGTCCGCCCTTCACCACGGCAGTTACCGGGGTGTAGTGCAGCAACTGCTCGATGAGAATCTTGTCGAAGACAATCTCGCCCGCATTGTCGAGCAGGTAGACAAGGTCGTTGCAGCGTGCGAGCGATTCGCGCAGGGCGGCGGAGTGGTCGATGGCAAAGCGGTCGTGCAGCACCTGCTCGAGCGTGCCGCGCACATCGATCTCGTGGGCGGCCAAAGCACCAAGGTCGATGGTGTTTCCGGCGGCGGCGATGTGCAGTGCCGTGTCCAGCGGGTCTTTGCTGTCGGCAATCAGCTGGCGCAACTCGGGTTCCAGTTCCAGCGCGAGGGCGTTCTGCGCACGCTTCTGCTCATAGAAGGGATCGGCATTTCCACTGTGGTCTATCGCGCTCTGGTACAATGCGATGGACAGCGTCGCAGGCGACACGCTCAGGTTCATGCCCGGCAGCGACGCTGCGGTCTCATCCATCACGGCGCGATGCACGGCCTCGCTGGGCGAGGCAAGGCGGGCCGTGCGCAGCGCCTGCGACATGAAGCACGCCAAGCATTCAGGTTGGGCTTTCATCTGGTTCCTCAGTTAAACGCTGGGGCGGTCGGCTGCGTCGAAGTGGTGGAGAAGAATATCCCACCGTCTTTCGGTGTAAAGTGTAGCATAGCGCGGCGCGGGGCCGTGGGAGCAGTAACGGCGATGACGCTCGCATTAAGCATCATGGGTTGGTCCGTGTTTGGCGTAACGGTGCTGATAGCGCTGGCGCTGAACGTGGTCGGCCTGTTTGGAAACTGGTTGATCCTCATCGCCCTTGGGGGCGCGTGGATGGCCTATGGCTTCGAGCCCTTTGGTTGGATGGGCATCACAGCCTTCGTGGCCTTCGCGGTGATAGGCGAAGTGCTCGAGACCGCCTTTGCCGGGTATGGCGCGCGCAAGTTTGGCGGCAGCAAGGGCGCCATGGTGGCCGCGCTGGTGGGCTGCATTCTGGGTGCCGTGGCGGGCACGCCCCTGTTCCCCATCCTCGGCACGCTGCTGGGCGCGTGCGTGGGTGCCTTTGTGGGCGCGGCCATTTACGAGTACCTGAAGCACGACGCGGGCGTGGAAAAGTCCCTCTGGGTGGGCACGGGCGCGGCGCTGGGCAAGGTGGGCGGCATGGTCGCCAAGTTCACCTGCGGGCTGCTGATGCTGGTTACCGCCTGGGTCACGTGGTCGTAACATGGGAGCGCCCGCCAAGAGCAAACACCTTCCGCAGGGAATCAAGATTGTCCACGAAGACGCGACGCTTATCGTGGTGGACAAGGCCCCCGGTCTGCTGACCATTGGCACGGAGAAGGAACGGATCAACACCGTCTACTTCCGCCTCACCGACTGGGTGCGCAAGGGCAACACCAAGTCGCGCAACCGGGTCTTCATCGTGCATCGGCTCGACCGCGAGACTTCGGGCTTGCTGGTAATCGCCAAGACCTTCGAGGCGAAGTCCCTGTTGCAAGACCATTGGGACGAGACCGAGAAGAAGTACTACGCCGTGGTGCAGGGGAACCTGTCGCAGACCACGGGGCGGTTCAGTTCGTACCTGTATGAAGGCAGCGCGCTTAAGGTTCACTCCACGCGCGACCCGCGCGAGGGAAAGATTGCCCACACGGATTACCGCGTGGTGAAAGAAATCGATGGCCGCAGCCTGCTCGAGCTGACGCTACTGACGGGACGCAAGCACCAGATTCGCGTTCACCTCGCCGAGGCGGGATACCCGATTCTCGGCGACGACAAATATGGCCCGGCCAAGCAGGCCGAAAAGCGCCTCGCCCTGCACGCCTTCGCCCTGCGATTCAACCACCCGGCCACGGGCCAGCGCATGGAGTTCGAAACCAAGCTGCCCGCGCACTTCGAACGGTTGATGCTGGCGGCTACGGCTGGCGCGGCCAAGCCGGCGCCCGTTGCCAAGGCGACGGCAGGTGGCAAGGTTGCTTCGGTAGCAAAGGTTGCTCCGGTCACCAAGCCTTCTTCTGCCACCAAGCCAACCCCCACTAAAAAGTCTGCACTCGCCGCTCGACGCCCTCGGTGACAAAACAGTTCGGGCTTTTGCATTCGTAGTTCTGGCTGCTCAATTTCTAGGCTTATCTAGCAGCGCCAGGGTTTCCAGGCAGATGTCCGCGAAGAAGCGCTGCTCTTCGAGTTCTCGGAAGTATGGCATTGGCGTCATGTCACCTGTCTCGAACTGGATGCCCTGTATCAGCTGTATCAAGTGCTGGGGCGTCATGTCTTCCAACTTGCCGTAGGCGGGGGGCTCAGTAGAAAATTTCGCAGCATCTTCTTGCCCAAGTTTTGGAAGCTCCGCTTCTACGGAGGCACGGAGCTCGTCCCGTATTTCGTAGTACCGGGTTAACGACGGGCTTTGCGACACGTCAACGGTCCTTGAATCGGCCACCCGCAGAATGCTGCGCTCCATGGCATAAGCAAGTGGGCTTGACCCCATTCCTGTCCAGGATATTTTTTCATAGGGGCTTACGTCGTTTGCGCCCGACCACCCAAAGTTGTGTTCGCCCGATCCAATGTATAGATCAATCAGACGACTTACGACGGCGAGGCTTTGCCTTGGGGTGCCCGCCTCGGCCAGAAGGAATGGAATGGCCCCCAGCATCGATTCGTGGGGCGAGGTAATGTCTGTAATGCGGACTTCTGAATCAACTTGCGCATGGGAATCAACAACCTCTAACAACAGCTTGAATAGCTCCGCGCGTTCCTTGGGCGTGCCGTTCTTGGCAACCTGATGTAGCTTCGCCACTCGCGGCTCCTGTAGCATTTCGTTGGCTGCATCGCTCGAACCGAAAGGCGGATTGTGAGCGAAGGAGACCAGCCTTGGGCTGAAGAGTCGGCTGAATGGATTCAGCGCAAGCTGGTAGATAGACTCCGCCGTAGTTTCTGCCTTGACCGCATTCCTCACCGCCCAGCGCTCATCTTCTTGCTTCTCGATCTCGGTCATGCCCTCGAACATGTGGTAGCGCAGGGCTTCCAAGGGTGTGGCTTCCCGGATGGGCGCCTCTTGCTCGACCGGAGTTGCGGCTTCTGTATTTGGTAGCGGTGGCGACGGGTCCGCGGCGACGGAAAGAAAGGATGCAGTGGTGACAGGCAAGGGCTTGTTTGCGGGATCCGGTGCCTGGGGCGGGGCAGACACCCAAACACCCAATGCCACCGTTGCCGCCAGCATTGCACCGAACAACACGATACGCGTGCGCCGTAAAGAAAATACCCACATGGGCATTATCATATTCGAGAAAAAACGTTTTGTAAATGGTGTGTAATTGGAGTAGCTGCGGGTAACGCCCTCCCCTACCCCCGCCGCTTCCGCTTACTGCGCCGGGGTTCCCACAGCCAGCCCCAGCGCCAGAAGAGGTAGAGCTCGCCAACGACTATGGCCAGCATGATGAGCATGATGAGCGGGTAGCCGTAGAACCATTCGAGTTCGGGCATGTTCCAAGGGGAAGTGGCGGTATTGAAGTTCATGCCGTATACGCCGACCACGAAGGTGAGGGGGATAAAGAGGGTGGAGATAATCGTGAGCACTTTCATCACGCCGTTCATGCGGTTGCTCACGCTGGACAGGTACATCTCGATAAGGCCCGAAGCGATCTCTCGCTGCGACTCGACGATGTCGATAATCTGCACCGTGTGGTCGTAGCAGTCGCGCAGGTAGATTCGTGTGCTTTCCTCGATCTCGGCCCCCGTGTCGCGGATGAGGGAGTTCACGGCCTCGCGCGTGGCCCCCATGATGCGGCGTATGCCCAGCAACTCGTGGCGCGATTCGTTGATTCCCTTGAGCACATCCGGCCCGGGCCGCAACAGCACCTCGTCCTCGAGCCGCTCCAGCCTTTCGCCGAGTATGTCGAGCCGGGGGAAGAAGGAATCGACCACGCCGTCGAGCAGGGAGTAGAGCAGGTAGTCGGGCCCTTGCTGGCGAATGCGGCCACGGTATTCGCGGATGCGGCGGCGCACGGGATCAAAGCAATCCAGTTCGCGCTCATTGAAAGAAACCACGTAGCCGGGCCCGAGGAAGAGGCTCACCTGTTCGGTCTGGCCTTCCTCGCGCGCAACCATGCGTGTGACGGCATACAACTGCTCCTCGTAGGATTCCATCTTGGGGCGCTGGTGCGTGTTGACCACGTCTTCAAGCGCAAGGCCGTGGATGCCGAATTGCTCGGCCAGTGCGGCAAGGGTGTCGGCGTGGCCGAGCCCATCCACGTCCACCCACACCACGCGCCATGCGCCGAGGTATTCGCGCACCTGTTCTGGGCCCTCTAGCGTGGCCTCGATGATCCGCTCGCTGTCATACGCGATGACCCGAATGATCGGTGCGGGCAATTGTGGATCAGGTACCAGAGTGCCGGGCATGGCCCCCGGCTGGGTGCGCCGCTTGGGAAGTTTAAGCCGGGCCATGGCAGCGTTCCTTTCCGGTTATCGCAGCGCTTCGATCAGCTTGTGCTGCGATTTGTGCAGGGCATAGTCCGTCAACACATCCAGCGGAACCCACGCCCACTCGACATGGTTCGCGGGCACGGGTTCGCTAGACACGTGGCGGCAAGCATACGCCGTTATCGAAACGCGAAAGTGGGTGTAGGCATGGCGCACGTTGGCGGCTAGGCCACCTGCCTTCACGACGATGCCCAATTCGTCTTGGCAAGCCTTCTCAATATACCCGCCTGCATCTGCCGCCTTGGTCAGCTCGAAGGAGGGGAATTCCCACAGCCCGCCCAGCAAGCCCTCGTCGGGGCGGCGCAGCAGCAAATAGAGATCGCCTTTGCGCACCAGCGCAGTAAGCAGTTCCTTCTGCTTCGGCGCGGCCTTGGCCTTGCGCACTGGGCGCAGCGCGGCCACGCCTGCGCGGTGCGCGGCACATTGCCCCGCCACGGGGCAGGCCCCGCAGTCCGGCGTGCGCGGCACGCACACGCGCGCACCGAGTTCCATCATGGCCTGGTTAAAGTCGCCGGGGCGCTTGCGCGGCAGCAACTGGTTGGCCAGTTCCCATAGGCGATGCTCGGTCGCGGTGTCGTCGATGCACTCTTCAATGTTGTAGAGACGCGACAGCACCCGCTTCACGTTGCCATCCACCACCGCCGTGTGTTCGCCATAGGCAATGCTGGCCACGGCGGCTGCCGTGTATCGCCCCACCCCTGGCAGCAATTGCAGCAGCTCCGCGCGCGGCGGCATCTTGCCGTGGTGTTCGTTGGTCACCCGTTGCGCGGCGGCGTGCAGGTTGCGCGCGCGGGTGTAATAACCCAAGCCTTCCCACAGCTTCAGCACCTTGTCCAGCGGCGCGACGGCCAGTTCTTCCACGGTTGGAAACGCGTCGAGAAAGCGCTCGTAATAGGGCAACCCCTGATCTACGCGCGTCTGCTGGAGGATGACTTCCGAAAGCCAGATACGATAGGGATCGCTGGTGCGTCGCCAAGGGAGATCGCGCGCCTCGCGCTCGAACCAGCGCAACAGGTTGGCACGTATGGCGCTGGCGTCGTCCAACCCGGTGGCCGTGCTAGTTAGACAAGGCAGGAATGAAGAGCTTGAAGGGGGAAACTTCCGCCTCGAAGCGGTTCCCTTGGTCGTCCACCATCTGGTAGCGCCCGCGCATGATGCCGTACTGCGTATTCAGCGGGCAGGTGCTGGTGTATTCAAAGCTCTCGCCGGGGGCAAGGCGCGGCTGCTCGCCCACCACGCCCTCGCCCTCGACCTCCTCGACATGGCCGAGGCCGTCGGTGATGATCCAGTGGCGGCGCATCAACTGGGCTGGGGCGTCACCTTCATTGGTGATGCGGATGCGGTAGGCGTAGACGTAGATCGAGTTGGGCGGATCGGAATGCTCAGGCAGAAAGAGCGCCTTCACGTTCACCCGGATTCGATTCGTGACTACCTCGGAAACCATTCCACTACCCCTCGCTGCTGTCGCGCCTACCAACCGAATCATACTACCGTGCACGCACCGCCGCAAACGGGGCGAAAAGCCTCAGAGCGGAATCGTGGTAATCGCAATCTTTCCGCCCAGGCAGGTGGCCACGTCGGACTGGGGGTCGAAGTCGCGGGCGTGGTAGTGGCCGCGCTCGTAGTGGAAGCCGGCCTCGGTTACGCGGTACTGGTTGGGCAGTGCGCTGCGGCAGCGCTCGCACCAGACCACTTCGGGGTCGGGCAGGCTGGGGGAAATGTCGGGGAAGTTCACGTTCCAGAAGGCGCGATCAAGGGTGGCGCGTTCCAGAAGTGCGGCAAGCACCTGCTCGGTGCGGCGGGCCAGGGCGTCACAATCCAGGTGTCGCTCGGGGCTGATGTATTGCGAGAGCGCCACGGCGGGAATGCCGTAGAACGCCGCCTCGCGTGCAGCCGCCACGGTGCCGGACAGGTACACGTCGTGCCCCATGTTGCCACCCGCGTTGATTCCCGAAAGCACCAGCTGCGTCTTCGGCGCAAAGGTATGCAACGCTACGCGCACACAGTCCGCCGGGGAACCATCCACCGCGTGCTCGCGCTCGGCGCGTTGTTCCACCTTGAAGGGGGAGTAGAGGTTGATGTGGTGGCTGCACCCGCTTTGCGCATCCATGGGCGCCACAAGCACGGGCTTCGCGCCCGCCGCCTCTATCACTTGTTGCAACAGCCGAATGCCCGGCGCGTCGATGCCATCGTCGTTGGTAATGAGGATGTGCTCGGGAAGTTTCATCACAGCAGCTTCACATGGCCCATGCTGAACCGGTCTTCCTTGCGACGGGCGTCGGGGTAGGGGAACACACGCACAGCGTCGAACCCATTGCGCACTGCCTCGAGCGGGGTGGGCACCGATACCACGCTTAGCCCGCCCTTGGGCTGCGGCGGGCTGGTCTGTATGCGCTGCCCCACCACTTCGCCGCCCCGCATGTAGAGGATGAGATAGGTGTCCTTGTTGTCGAAACTGAACTCAACCAGCGAGTTGTTCATCATTCCACCCAGCGCCACCTCTGCGCCCGAGGTGGACAGGATGATGTTGCCCTCGGCGTTCCATGCGCTGCCCGACTTCTTGCCGCTGCTTACGGCGGAGTAGTCCAGCTTTCGCAGTCCGGGGAAGCGCAACTCGTCCCACGGAACAAGGCTGTCGTACTTGCCAAAGTTCATCGCAAGGATCGCCCTCCAACGGTCCGCGCTAAACAGCGGGTCACGGGTAATCGTTCGCAAGTGTGCGTAGTATTCGGCCAGCTGCGGGTTGGCAATCTTGCCCGGTTCGCCCAGCGCGGCCTGTTCGTAACCCTCGGGGCGATAGCGGGCAAAGTGCCCAATCCGCCACTTGGGATCGAAGCGCGCCGGGATGCGCGCCAGCAGCGGGTCGGCCAGCGCGTAGTAATCAATGATGTAAATGCTCGGCCCACCCAGGAATCCCCGGAAGCCCACGCTGCCATGCACCTCGGGGCCAACGGCTTGGGTCTCGCGATACTTGCGCCCCTCGTCGGCGTACTTGTGGTCGGGCATGGGTTTGGTGGTGCCGTGGCGGAAAGCCAACGCCGCGCGGGCCACGTTGGCCAGTGGGCCGGGCAGGCCCTCCGGCGCTGGCGGCGCACCCGCCAGCAGGCCAGAATTCTGGTACCAGAAACGGCGCTCGTCGCCGATGCCGTGCTCGTCCTTGAAGCCAATGACTTCCTCGCCGCCTTCCTCCGTGTGCGCGTAGACCTTGCCCCCCAGGTCGGGCCCCGTGGTGGGCGGGGCAAAGGGGCGCGACAGGCTGAACACCACCGCGATGATGGCAATCACCCAAGTGCGCGGGCTGAGTGCCGGCAGCTCGACGCGGGAAAGCAGCGCCACGGCCACGAAGAGCGGCACGCCGAAGAAGCGCCCCCCCATGAAGTCGCCGCCAATCTTGGCCACGTAGAACAGGTAGAGCGTTGCGCCAATCGAAAGCATGGCGTAGCGGCGCTCGCGGAAGAAGAAGCCCAGCAGTATGCCAATGACGATGAACACAAGCGTGCTGGGGTCGCGCGCGTAGGTGTGGCCGAAATAGTGCAGGCCCTGCTCGAAGAGTTCGCCACTGGGAATGCCGGTGCCCAGCTTGGCGTAGGCCGTATTGGGGAAGGGGAAACCGTAGTAGACAATCGAAAAGAGTTCCCACACCACAAAGGGCAAGAAGCCCAGGACCACGGCCAGCGTTGCGCGGAAGGAAATCATCGAGGCCCACGCATAAAGCACGGGCGGCAGGAAGATGAGCACAAGATCCATGCGGTTCAGCGTGGCCAGGCCCGCCAACAAGGATAACGCAAACAGCGTGCGTACGTTCCATTGCAAGCGGAAGTAGAGCACAAAGAACAGCGCCATGAGCAGGTAGCTGAGGGGGTTCTCGAGGCCCGAGGTGCAGTAATCCATAAAGCCGCGCGAGAACACCAGCACCACAAGCGCCAGCGCCGCGCCGCCCCAGTTGCGTGCCACGCCCAAGGTCAGCGTAAGCACGGCGAGGAACGACACCGTCATCGAAACGGCAATCCAGGTCAGGAAACCCTCGCGGGTAACGGCGTACACGGCGGCGTTCAAGAACAGCCACAGCGGGTGCGTGAACGACTGCACCCGCTCGACAACGTTCCAGCGCAGGCCGTGGCCATTCACCAAGTTGTCCGCCGTGCGCGCGGTGATATACCAGTCGTCCGATATCCATGCGGTGACGAGGAGTGTGTAGCCAAACAGCGCCAGCCCACTCAGGGTCAGCAGCAGCCCGATGGCATTGGCACCGCTGCCGTGCTCGCGTTTCCAGAAACTCATCATGGCGGATTTCCCTACTGGATGTAGCCCACGGCTTCCAACTGTTCAATCTCTTCGCTGGTAATCTCGCGCTTCTGCGACACGGGCTTGGCCGCCGGGTGCGCCGCTTCCCATTCTTCCAGGTACGCCATCATCGGCGCGGCAATGTCCGGGTGCTGCACCAGCACGTCGCTCAACATCCCCCGCTCGCCGCCGCCACGCCGTTGCAATTCACGCCGCGCCATGCCTTCTGGCACCACGCGGTTGTCAAAGTATTTCCAGTCCGCAGCATACACCGCAATCTTGTCCGCATCGCGCCACTTGGTCTCGGTAACGAAATACGGCGGCAGGTCCACGCGCTCCACTTCGCCCAGCATGGCAGGCAGCATGGACTTGCCGTGCGCGCCTGCGGGCACAGGCACGCCCGCGAGTTCCAGCAACGTGGGCATCACTTCCAGCAGGCGCACGCCCTGGGTGATGCAGGGCACTGGCGGCTTCCACTTGGGGTGATAAAGAATCCACGGCACCACCACCTGCGACTCATAAAGCATCCAGCCGTGGTATTTCGCATGGGCAAGGCCCGCGTGCTCATCCAGCCCCTCGCCGTGATCGCCCACAAACACGAAGAACGTGTTCTCCCAACCGGGCAAGGCCGAGAGGCTGGCCACGAACTTGGCCGTGTCCGACGTAAGTTGTCGCACCGCCTGGAGGTAGGCGGGGTATTTCTCACCCGCGTCCAGGTAGTGCTTCCGATATTCCGGTCGTATCACCGAGCGGCTCGCGTACCACTCGTGGATTTCCATGGCGTTTATCTGGATGTAGCCCGGCTTCTCGCCCTTGTTCTGCGCCCACGTCAGCGCGTCCTTATACAGGTCCACCGCCTTGAGCAGTCCGTGCTTCGAGCCGCGCATCACCGTGTCTGCGCTCTTGGGCATCCACGAAAACACCACGTTGCTGTCGGCATACTTGTCGAAGCCGCGATGAAAATTGAAGAGCTCGTTCATGTTGGGGTTGGCAGTGGAGCCAAAGGTGGCATACCCCGCGCGCTGCAAGTGCATCGGCAGCGTGTCGAACGCATCGTCCAGAATCTCGTTCTTTTCCTTGTATATCCCCAGCGTGCGCGGGTGCAGTGAGGTGAGCAAGGAACCACACGAGGGGCGCGTCCAAGGGCATTGGGAAATCACCCGCTCGAACTGCACACCCGCGCGGGCAAGCTGATCAAACTCGGGGGAGGTGTCGTGCTGGAAGCCGTAGCAACCCAGCTTGTCTGCCCGCAGCGTGTCTAAAATAATCAGCACCACGTTCGGTCGCTGGGGCAATGCGGAACGCTGGGGATTCACCCCATGGGCCGCACCGACCACCAGGCTGGATGCGCCCCAACCCGCCGCCAGGGCGGCAGCGCTATGCCCCATGAATTCCCGCCGCGATAGTTTCAAGACCCGGCTCCCAGACCTGACCGCTGAAAAGCCGGTAGTATACCCGCCACCAAGGGCAGGGTTAAACGGGCAGCTTGGGGGCGCTGCGCGGCAAGATGCCGTATCTTTACACCCCCCAATGGCGGGTGATACTATTCCCCGCGAATGAGGCGGCGCTGGGCTTGTGCCGCAGGTGTTGCAGTTTGTTTGAACAGGAGGAGGCGTTATATGCAGACGTCATTGATTATCGAGTCGAATGGTTCCGGCAAAGAGAAGCTGGAAGATTTGTTGCGCGACGGCTGGAACGTTCACACGGTGACCGCCAACCACGGCAAAAGCTACAACGACTTTCTCGTTATCCTCGAGAAATAAGTGCATTGGGGC
>JBIKMR010000292.1:0-5322 GCA_044359155.1 Candidatus Hydrogenedentales bacterium
GAGTTGGGGGTATCAAGCTTTGTTCGTTCGGGGCTGAAAATCCCTAAAGAACTGAGTAGTGTGTACGGCCCGTGGAATCCGGTTTGACACGTGGCCTGTTCAATGGCTATACTTTAGCCTCTTTGAACACGTACCAAGCCCAAGAGGTGGTTGTCATGAAAGTATTGTCTTCTCTCAAGTCCGCGAAGAATCGCAGCAAAGACTGCAAGCTGGTGCGCCGCAAGGGTCGCGTCTATGTGATTTGCAAGTCTGACCCCAAGCTGAAGGCGCGCCAGGGCTAATCACCCGTCGATGCTCAACATTCAGCGGGCCGGTGTTTTCAGGAACACCGGCCCGCTTGTTGTTTTTATTCGAGTTCCATAGACCCTGCCAAAAACAGGGGGACGCAGGTTCCCGTTTCGAGTGGTCGGTAGCGCTTCGTCGCTAATTCTTTCGACCTTCAACAATGGGCTGGAGGAGCCGGGCGATGATGTCGGTCTTCAGCGCCATACCCTCGGGGGTCATGTGGCATAGGTCGAAGAAGTGGTCCATGCCAACTTGCAATTCCTCCGCTACGGGCAGGTAGAGCAAGTCGTCTATCTTGCAAATCTCTCGTGCTAGGGCGTTGTGCAGGTCCATCACCTGGGTGTAGGCAGGGTAGTAGAGATACTTGCCATTAAAGACTTCCCGAAAGTTCATGTCGAGATACACCCTGTCGCGGAATCCCAATTGTTCCGGGGCCGGGTAGGCAAAGCTGCACACCGCAAAAGCCACCCCACATTCCTTGGCGCGGAAGGCCATGGCCCGGATGTTTCGGAAAGTAGTGCGTTGCATGTAGTCACGGAGCACGTCGTCGGCGGGAAGCAGGGAGCGGTTGAAGACACGGGTGAGCACCTTGGACCAGAGCAGGCGCTGTGCGCTGGCGGGTGCCATTTCACGCCATCGCCCCATGTGCTCGTGGGTGGCATCGTTCACGCCGTTGTAATACACGATCAGGTCGGGGTCGAGTTCGAGGTAGTCTTCGATGCGGCGGCGCTCATTGTAGGAGGTGATGCCGGAGATGCCGCAGTTGATGACCTCGACCCTTTCCTTCCCGAGTTTCTCTTGCAATTTGCGCTCGACGATGTTGGGGTACGTGTCGTTATTGTTGTTGCCTTCTTCCGTGGTCGAGCCGCCAATGCAGACGATGCGGTAGAGGCCGGGTGGCTTGGGCATCACTACGTCAACGTCGCGGAATCCGTAGTTGTTATAGGAGGCAATTTCTCCGGGCACAAACCAGTTGCGCTTGTAACGGATGCCGGGTATGTCGGTGCTGTGGCTTTGCGCCACGGGTGGGTTGGGGGAGACGAGCACCGGGGAGACTTCACGCAGTACCAGCTCGACGTGATCGGGTGTGGGGTAATGCCCTTCCCGCAGAAACCCTTCCGCCTCAATGGGATACAGGTCATCCAACATATCCGGTAGAGGGCCCGTGGATAATCCGCGCTCCAGATTTTTCAGCGCCCCATGCAAGTCCTTGTGAAAAGTAACCGTGCTCTGCGTGCTGTTCCAGTTTCCAAACCGATACTCGAAGAACGGGTCTCCCCAGTATTCCTTTATCTCGAAGGTTGGCGTCAGCAGTGCATGGAGTTCCCCGCGCACGGTGGCGATGACGGCGCGTTCCTCTTTACCACGCTGGGCGTAAGCATCGCGATTGGCAGCGTTGGGCGGGCACAGGATTGCAGGCGGTCGCGGCGAGGCAAGCGGGGTATTGGCTGAAGTCGTGGCGTTGGGGTTGGTCAGCGTATCGCCCCCCATCCCGGCGGGGGCCATGCGGTAGACCTTGTTGTTCTGTTCCTGGAAATATTGGGCATAGCGGTGTTCGGAGAAAAGAACTCGCGCCCTTTCGATTGCCTCGAAGGTGAGGCATGCCACTGTCAGCCACATCAATGAAACGGCTATTCGGAATATCCAGCGCATGTAATATCTCTCAAAGCTTCTCGGCGACGACGGGTTGCAGCAGGCCGCCGATGATGTCAGTCTTCAGTTCCAGCCCCAAGGGCGTCATGTGGCATAGGTCGAAGAAGTGGTCCACGCCGGCGTCGAGTTGCTCGGCCACTGGCAAATAGATTAGCCCGTCCTCAGCGCAGACTTCCCGCACCAACTGGTTGTGCAGGTCCATCACAGCCGTGTAGGTGGGGTAGGTGAGGTAGGCCCCGTTGTAGACTTCGCGGAAGTTCATGTCGAGGTAGACGCGGTCGCGGCTATTCAGGCGTTCCATGCGGGGATAGGCAAAGCTGCACACGGCGAAATCCACCCCGCATTCCTTGGCGCGGTAGGCCATGGCCCGTAGGTTGCGGAAGGTCGTGCGCCGCATGAAGTCAGACAGCACGGCGTCGTCAGGCAGCAGGCTTCGATTGTAGGCCCGCGTAAGTATCCGCGACCAGAGCAGGCGCTTGGCGGCGGGGGGCGCCATGTCGCGCCAACGGTGCATGTGCATGTGTGTGGCGTCGTTCACGCCGTTGTAATACACGATCAGGTCAGGGTCAAGTTCGAGAAAGTCCTCGATTCGGCGGCGCTCGTTGTAGGAGTGGATGCCCGATATACCGGCGTTGATGACCTCGACCCGGCCTTTGCCGAAGGCTGCCTGCAACTTTCGCTCGACGATGTTCGGGTAAGTGGTCTCGTTGGTGTTGCCTTCCTCGGTGGTCGAGCCCCCGATGCACACGATACGGTAGAGGCCGGGCGGCTTCGGCAAGAACACGTCGTCGTCGCGGAAGCCGTAGTTGTTGTAGGTGCCCAGCGCTCCCTCGGGGCGCCAGTTTCTCTTGTAGCGCACGCCGGGAATCTCAGAGCTGACCTCGGCCCCCAGCGGCGGGTCGGGCAGCACCAACAGGGGGGGCACTTCGCGCACCAGCACCGTTATGCGATCGGGAGTGCTGAAATCTACGCCGGCTTCAATGTTGTACTTGCCGTCCAACGCGTGCGGGGTGGGTGGCGCGGATTGCCCAGCCTGCAATTGCTGAATGGCGGCAGCCATGCCGGGATGGAAATTGAACAGGCTGCCATTGGGTGCGATGCCCCGCCGGAACGCTTCCTCCAAATAGGGGTCGCCCTCGATATCGAGCAGTTCCCGCGCGGGGGAGAGGGAGGCGCGCAGTTCGCCGCGCACCGTGGTTACCACTTGCCGCGCCTCGTCGTTCTTCGAGGCAAAGGCGTCGCGGGCGGCATCGCGCTCGGCGGGGCTGGCGTCGCAGTTTGTCGATGCTGCGGGCGCGGGCAGGGCGGTGGCCTTCCCGGCGGGCAGGGTGTACTGCTTTGCCACCTCGTCGGCGGGGGCCATACGGTAAACCTTGGCGGTTTGCTCCTCGAAATACCCGGCGTAGCGCCATTCGGAGAGGAGGCCCTGCGCTCGCGCAAAGGCTTCCACCCCCAAGGCTGCCACCAATAGCCACAGCAGGAGCATTGCCCCCAGGTAGGCCCACTTTATTCCTGCCTGCAAATCCCGTCTCCCGCGTTGAGTACCGAAAGATATACCATAAGACCATGTTGCGGTAGCCGCCAGTTGTCGCACGCCGCCGCTGTCGGTTAGAGTCGCACGAATAAAACTGTGGGCCAGTTGTATCAGGCCTGCCATGATTAAGGTATGCACAATGGAAGAAGCGGCGGTACTCGCGGCCGCCCGCAAGGGGGACCGCGCGGCGTTTGCAGAGTTGGTGAAGACCCACCAGCGTCGCGCCTACGCCACCGCATATAGCTATGTGGGCAACCGCGACGATGCGCTGGACGTGGCGCAGGACGCGTTTGTGCGCGCATTTCGAGCCATGCACCGCTTCGACCCGGAGATGCCGTTCTTTCCGTGGCTGGCGCAGATTATCCGCAACACCAGCCTGAACCACCTGAAGCGCAAGCGGCGGCGGGGCGAGCAATCGCTGGATGCCTTGGTGGAGGAGGGCTATGACGCGCGCGAGGATGGGCGCGGCCCGGGCGGCGAGGCGGAACTGGCGGACCTGAAGCGACACCTGCGTGATGCGATGCAGAAGCTGACGCCGGACCAGCAGGAAATCATCCGGCTGCGCCACATGATGGACCTGTCCTACACGGAAATCTCCGCCACGCTGGGGGTACCGCAAGGCACGGTGATGTCGCGGCTGTATTCCGCCCGAAAGAACCTGAAGCTGGCACTCGAAGAATTGGGTGCCGGGGCGAATATTCTCGCCACTGCGGAGGTATCATGAAACACGACAACGTGGGGCGGGGCGGCGAGCTAACCCGGGGCCGTACACCATGAGCAATACGCAAGAAGAATTCGAGATGCTGCTGTCGGGGTACTTGGATGCCGAACTGGACGAGGCGCAGATGCTGCGCTTCGAGGCCTTGCTGTCTGAAAGCCCCTCGCGGCGGGAGGAGGTCGAGTCCATGCAGCGCTTGTTTGTGGGCACCAATGCCCTGTTTGCCCCGGCCCACCCGGCGGACACGGTGTGGGACACCTTTCTGGACGACGTGTATAACCGTATCGAGCGGCGCTTTGCCTGGGGGGTGGTGCTGATTGGGGTAGTCGCCATCAGCCTGTTTGCGGTTTTCGAGTTTGTATCCGAACCCTGGGGGCCCGCGCTGCTCAAGGTGTTGATTGCCGTGCCCGTTGCCGGGCTGCTGCTGTTGTTCATTTCGGTGCTGCGCAACCGCCTGCATACGCTCAAGACCGACCGTTACGAGCGGGAGGTTCACCGTTGATTCTCACCACCACCCCGGACCTCCCCGGGAAAAAGATTGTGCGCACTCTCGGCCTGGTGCGCGGCAGCACCGTGCGTGCCAAGCATATCGGCAAAGATATCCTCGCCTTGTTCCGTAACATCGTGGGCGGCGAGATTAACGAATACACCAAGATGCTCGCCGAATCGCGGGAGCAGGCGCTGGACCGTATGATTCACGACGCCGAAAAGCTGGGCGCCAACGCCATCATCGGAGTTCACTTCGCCTCCTCCAGCATCGCCTCCGGCGCGGCAGAGATTCTGGTGTATGGAACGGCGGTGGTGGTCGAGGAGTGAGTTATGCCACAGAGGACTCAGAGCGCACAGAGATGGAGAAGGTGCTCAGTAGTTTTTATCTCTGTATCCTCTGCGGCCAATCTCCTAGTTCTCAATAACGAACAGCGAGTGCTAATCTTGCTTGCTGATTGTGAGGGATTGGACTAGATTGTTGGGTGTGTGCGGCAGGGTGTTGAACTTTGACCGACGCACAGGGAGGGTCTGTCTGATGATTCGCAAGCTGATGGGTGGGATGTTTGCCGGGGCGTTGCTGCTTTCCGGGGCGTCGTTGGCGCAGGAGTTCTCGAAGCAGGTCGAAGAGATTGGGCTGAAGGAC
>JBIKMR010000293.1:0-5305 GCA_044359155.1 Candidatus Hydrogenedentales bacterium
CCCGCGCCGCGCGCCTGTTGAAGCAGAAGGTCGAAGTAAACTCCGTACCCACCGCCATGCTCGGCATCAACCTTGCCGGCGTGGATGACCCGATCGTCAACGCATCCGAGACGGTGAGCCTTAACAGCATTACCGTCGCGTTTTGGGGCCCCGAATTTGACCGAAGCGACCTTGCCCCGCTCGACCCCGATGGCACCTTGATATCCTCCGGCGTACTGCTTTACGAGGATATCAACGGCAATGGCGTGTTCGATGGCGGAATCAACAATCCCATCACCAATACCACCATCAGCGCGGGAGACCGGATTGTGCCGGTCGAGCCAGACAGCCTTCAGTGGTCTGGAACCGGGGCCGAACCCATCGACCTTGATGGGGATTTCAAGGCCGATGACCTCAGCGGCGACGGCTTAATTGCGCTGACACAGGCCGACCGCGAGAACTTTGCCGCCAATCCCGCGTATGACGGCCTGCTCGATACCGCTTGGGTCTTGCGACTGGAGCCAGACGCAGAGTGGACCGTGCCCTTTACCGACATTGCGGGCGAGGCGGATGCGAAATCTAGCCAAGAGAAGGGCTTGCTGGATTGGCCCAGCTTCTGGACCGAGGCACCCACGCTGATCGATCTCGCCCAGTTCTCCTCTGGCGGCGATAAGCAACTGGCTACTACCAGCAACGGTGGTGACGATCTCTTCATTGCTGTGCGCACTTCAAACACCATCTCCCAGTTCGAGCAGTTCCGCGCGCTCATTCCGTCCAAACTGCCCACGCGCTCGCCCGCATCGGAGAAGGTTGCCGGCATCGAAATGTCGCCCGAAACCTACCCGGTGGTTCAGTCCTTTGTGAAGACGGACCCCGAAGAAGGCGTGGTGCAATCCTTCCTTGGACACGACATGCTCGAGAGCAGCGTGCCTTCGAAGATTGTGGACCTCACCGCCAGCCTGCGACCCAGCCCGCTGATTCCCATTCCCGTAATCGAGCCGGGCAGCGCGCCCGTTGCCGTGCTTGGCATTGATTCCTCGGCCAACCGCCCTGCCAACCAGATTGGTGCCGGCGCCTCGGGAAGCCAGAACTCTTCGGGCTACACCACCGCCAGCTTCACCAAGACCCCGACCACCGAATTCTACGACAGCGGCTGGACCGACGAAGTCGTGGGTATGTACCTCATTGGCCAAAGCGACCCCGGCGCCTCGACCTTCGAGTCCCGCGTAGAGGCATTTGAGATCACCGCCGTATCCAACAACGACCTCACCCTGCGCGCAGGCCAGCCCCGTGTGGGTAGCCCGTGGATACTGGTAAAAGACCCCACCTTCCTCGAGCAGGTCATCGTGGAAATGTACGATGCCGAGCTTGACGGTGCGTTCGATCCCCAGCGCGACCTGTTGCCGATGAACTTTGAAGACCCCGCTGCCGACCTATTCAGCGGCTTGTCTCTGTATCGCGACAACGACTTCAGCGCGAAGAACCGCAACGGCGTGTTCGACCCGCCCGTGCTGGACAGCAGCGGCAACGTGACCGAGTACATCGACTTGCCGATTAACCTCGACGCGCCCCCCACGTTCATTGGCGTGCCTGGCGAGCCCGAGTACCAGGTGCGCATGGTGTTCTCGACACCCGGCACAGACGACCTTCAGGGCCGCACCACGGTGCCCTACGAGGACCAGACCCAGCACCGCCAGTGGGTGCCACAGACCTTTGGCCTGGGCAGCGCCGATCCCAACACCGGTTCCGACTTCTTCGTTGTGCTGCGTACTTCGCGCGAGATGACCGAGGGCGACGACTTCCAGATTGGTATCGTGTCGTGGGGCCCGAATACGCCTACCCTTCCCGACCCCGATAACTTCACGCCCTCGCTGGACGATGAGCAGTTGCCCGGCCAGCGGCCCGACGAATTCGACATCTTCGACGAATTCCCTTGGGGCAACACGGGCCTTGGCTACATCACCTTCTTCCGCGATCCTCCCCCCTCGTATTACTGGGGCTACGATCAAGTGGCCCAGAAGCAGGTTGCCGTACAGGAAGTGGACCGCAGCCAGGACGACAAGGACATCCGATACTGGGTGCGCAGCCACCCGGCCATCACCGGGGCTACCAACCTGATCACGTCGCTCCCCGCGCCCGATATCGACTTCACCGCAGACCGCAACCGGCAGGTGCCCGGCGGCACAGTGGTATTCACCCTGCTGACCGACAGCACGGTGAGCAACGTGCTGTGGGATTTCGGCGACGGCAAGACCAGCACCCAGCGCAACCCCTCGAACATCTACCAGAACGAGGGGCTGTACACCGTCAGTGTCACGGTTACGAATAACTTCGGCGTGTCCGACACGGTGACCAAGCAGAACTACATCGAGATCAGCCGCGCGCCCTTTGCAGACTTCATTGGCTCGCCGCTCGAGGGAAACATCACTCCCGACCCCAATGACGTGCTCGAGCCCGGCTTGAACGTTTCCTTCATCGACCGTTCGCAAGGCACTGCCGACCTCATCGCCGTCAACTATTTCTGGGACTTCGGCGACGGCGACACGGTGAACACCGCCACGCGCGCCACCGAGGAAGCCCCGCTGATCCACCGCTACACGGAAGAAGGCTTCTACACGGTCTCGCTCGAAGTCACCTTCCGCAACCCGGTGACCCAGGCAACGGTAGTGAGCACCTGCGAACTCACGGCGTTGATCACCGTGCGCCCCTGCGTGGGCTGCCCCGGAAGCGGAGAAGGCGAAACGGAGGCCGAAAACGAAGGGGAGGCAGAAGACCCGCCCGCCGCTTCGCTCGAGATCACCAACCTCATTCGTGACAAGGAAGCCCTTGTTCCGCTGCACGACTGGATGCCGCTGGCCAACCTTGTGCTCAGCTATGGCGAAGACGAATTCGCCCCGCGCTTCCTTCGCACGCTCGATTTCGAGCTGCGGCCCGACACGCGCGGTTCCGAAGGCTTTGGCATTGCCAACATCAACGGCCCGCAAATCAGCGACATTCTGGAGTTCGGTATCTTCCAGGAAACCTATGACGACGAGGAAGGCAACAACAACCGCCTTGAGAACGACAACGATTTCCTGCTTTACACCTTCGATGCCGCCGGTTCCCCCTTGGGCAATGCCTCTGAAAACGGCACCCAGATTTTCTACCAGCTGGACTTCATCGGCAATGGCACGGCAGCAGACCCGCAGTTCCCGATAGAAGCGGCCCCGGAAGCGGACGAATCGCTCAACGGTAACTCCTACATTCTTGCGGTGCGCACCTCCGCCACGTGGCGCAGCCAGACCACCATGGCCATGAACGTGAACGACGCAGACATGATCGACCCGCGCAACGGACGCGTGCCCGTGGACAACGAGAATGCGCCCATCGACAGTTACAGCCCCAACTTCTTCGACAATGAAATCCTCGAGGACGAAGTGGCGTACTCTGCCAGCTTCAGCGTGTGGGACATCACCGGCCAGCAGTTCGATCTTTTCGACGGCGGCGACGCACTGCCCCTTGCCAGCCCGGCCAACTTCTGGAACCATCCCACCTTCCTGTACACACCGCTGCAGGAAAACACCCGTCCGCTGTGGAACTCGATTGACCGGCTCTTCGAGCTGACCGCAGGCGAGATACTTGAAATGCGGCAGTTGGTTTCCACCGAACAATGGGTGCCCGTGCTCGGCATCAACCTGCATTCGGCCAACACCGAGCACTTCGACTTCTTTGACGGCAATGGCGGACAGCGCGACACCATCATCATCGACCATCCGCAGTTGAAAGAAGTGAACCTTGTATTCACCGATATCGGCGGCGATCCGCTTGGCCCTCCCGGAAACGGCGGCTTCAATCCCAAGGACGGTCTCGACAAGATGACCAACCTGAACTGGGACATCTACGAGCCAACCTTTGGCGACGATCAGACTTACAACGGCGCGTGGGTGTGGAGCGACACCAATGGAAACGCCCGATTTGACACGGCCGTTCCCGACCCCGTGTTCAACGGTGTAAATTTCCCCGGTGACCGGCCACTCCGTGCAAATGAAGCGCTCAGCGGTTGGGAATACATTCCCTTCCCGCCCGGCGGCGGAGACCCTTGGTGGAAGATCACCTTGCGTTTCTTTGGCGGCGAACAGCGTCCCGATAGCGAGGAAGGATTTGCCGGGTATCTCGATGCCGTTCCTGACAACATTGCCGGCGCAGAGAACGCCGGGGCAAGCGAGCTCACGTTCGACTACTTCGTGACCGTGCGCGCCGACAGTGGCTTCCAAGACGTCTCACTCGTGCCCGGCGATGGCATCGGCATCTCCACCGGCGCCGACTTCCGCGTGTTCGTTGAGCCTCGTCGCTTCGACGGCACCACAGGCTCGCAAACCGGCGGCATCTATGTGGACAGCATGAGCCCGCCCGAGGGCATTGTCACCAACGGCGCCTCAATTTACAGCACCTGGCAAGATGATCCCCGCTGGCTGACAGAAGAACCGTGGTGGGCCGAGCGCACGCACAACGCCAAGTCCGTCAAGCCGCTGCGCTTTGGTCTCGATGTGCACGACCTTTCGCTGACCTACCAGTCGGACTCCGATTACGCCAGCGAGAGCTATCTCTTCTTCGGCTTCGGTCCCTTCTGGGAAGCGGGCTGTTTGACCTATGCCGTGCCCTTGGGCGCGCAGACCGATTTCGACAACTGGAACGATCCCTTCAGCCTGCAGCAGAGCAAGTTCCTGAACCAGCACTCGGTTGGCGTAATCCGCTTCCGCTTCTTCGGCGCGCGCTCGTTCGACTTCGGAACCGGCATTGGCGAAGTGCAGTTCTCCTTCGACGAGACCGGCACCAGCGGCCAGTTCGCTTACGAGACCGTGCCCTTCTTCAGCAACAGCTTGGCCAACGGCGACCTGCCCCCGGTGGGGCCGCGCTCCACGGTGTTCCCCTTCCCGCCCACCAGCCCCGCCGTGCCGGATTACAGCACTTGGCCCGCCACGCAACGCCCCAACGAGTTCCAGCGCGCAAGCGATTGGGACAACGAGGACAACGAGGCGCGCCTGCTCATTCAGCACACGGAAGCCAACAGCCTTAGCACGCCGTTGTTGGGCATCAACGTGGCCGGCGCCGACGACCCCGTGGTTAACCTCTCCGCCGGTGCAACCGTCGGCAAGGTGACCGTGGCGTTCTGGGGGCCCACCTTCCAGCCGTCTGACCTTTACCCGCTCGATCCCCAAGGCGCGAACACGCTTTCCGGCGTGTTGCTGTGGGAAGATGCCGATGCGGATGGTGTGTTCACCGACACCGAAATCTTCCGCCAATATGCCGAGGGCCTCACCAGCGGCTTGAACTTCGACAGCATCGT
>JBIKMR010000294.1:0-5298 GCA_044359155.1 Candidatus Hydrogenedentales bacterium
GTCGTTCAGCAGCAACACCTTAAACCGCCGGGGGCGGCGAAGCTGCGTGCGTTCCTTGGTGGCGGCGCCAGTGCCTGGCGTTGGGACGAATTCGGGCATGGGATGGTTTGGAACCCAAGGTTGCGGTTGATAGCGCATAGCATAGCAAAGCCCCGCGTCTTCGCGGGGTCCCATCCGTCCCATTCCCCCCTTGCAGGCCCCGGCCCCTGTTGCGTATCCTTCCGGGCTAGCTTGCATACCCCACCGGAGACCCGCCTTGGCGGTTGAACCCCACCGTGATCCCTCGCGTGACGAGGGCCTGTTCGACGACCAGCTTGCGCTTTCGCTTCCTGCGGAGCGTGGAATGTTGTTGCATCCGCACGTGCGTCTGCGCGATGGGTCGGAAGCGCCGTTTGACCGCAAACAAGTGGCGGACGCCATCTTCGAGGCGGCGCAGGCGGTGGGCGGCGAAGACCGCGACATGGCGGACAGCCTAGCCGTGGCGGTGGAAATCTACCTTGCGAAGCGCTACCTCAGCGCGGGCGCGCCCACGGTGGACCACGTACACGATGCAGTAGAGCGGGTGCTGATTCAGATGTCGCACGCGCGCACGGCCTTGGCCTATGCCCGCCGACGCGACCGGCGCGCGCGCATCCGTCGGCTGCGCGAGGGTGACCTGCGCACCTTGTTGACCGAACTCGACGAGGTCCGCTTTGAGCGGGAAGCCAAGGATGCACAGGCAGACCCCGGCCTCTTTGGCGCGGGGGGCGAAGGCCAACCCAGCGCGTGGAACCGCGCGGCGGCGGCGCGTCTGTTGGCCAACGACACCGACCTGACGCCAGAGCAAGCTGTGGCCGTGGCGACGGCTGTCGAGCGGCAGATCATTCAAGCGGGTATACGCCAGATTACCCCCGGACTGGTGCGGGAATTGTTGAGCGCAGAGTTACTGGAGCGTGGCTGGCGCAAGGAACAGCAACAGGTGGCGGCGTTGCCGTTGCCGCTGGACGCGCTCGAACGTGTGCTGTTGGGGCGCACGCCGGAAACTGTGGCGCAGCATCCCGGCGCGGCAGACCATGCCCTTGGCCAGACGCTTCGGCGAGAATACGCGTTGTCGCACACCCTTCCCCCTGCCGTGGCCGAGGCCCACCTGCGCGGTGATTTGCACATCGACCAGCTCGGCGGCTTTGGCCGTTTTGACGGCATGACCCACGCCTTGGCGCACCTCGCTCTGCATGGCGTGCAGGGTCCGGGCGGGCGATTGATTGCGGCATCCGCCCAGCATGGCGACACCCTGCTTGCACATTTGGTGAAGTGGGACGAGTTGATACGACACTACTCCACCGGCCCGCAGAGGTGGGGCGCGGTGAATGTATATTTCGCACCGTTCCTGCTCGGCCTGGAAGAACCCGAACTGCGGCAGTTCGCGCAAATGCTCTTGTATGAATTCGCCTACCGCGCCCTGTCCGCCGCGCTGCCCGGCCCCGTTTCCGAGGTCGAGGTGGTATGGTCGGTCCCGCAGGCGTTGCGCGGCTTGCACATTGCCGGGCCGGGCGGCGAGACGATGGAAGATACCTACGGCCAGTTCGAGCATACGGCCCAGCAATTTGCTTGGGCGCTGATTGAGGAGATTACCTCCGCCGCCGAGCAGGGCGCGCCCTTGCCTGCGCCTGCCGTGGCCGTGACGCTGGAAGGCCCCTGCCTGCGCGCGCCGGGGCAGAACAGATTCATCGCGATGCTGGGCAAGGCGGCTGCCGCTGGCGCGCCATTTACCGTGCGCTTTGCGCGCGAGCCCGAATCCAAGACCAACAGCGATTGGAACGCAAGTGCGGTGACACTACCGCCCGTGGTGTTGAACCTGGCGCGCGCGGCGTATATTGCCGCCGCGGCATCCCCCGCAAACCCGCTAGCCGCGTTCGACGCTGAAGTCGAGCGTGTACTCTCCCACGCGGTGCAGGCGCACAAGGCGCAACGCGCGTTCATCGAGTCGCTCTCCACCGATGCCGCATCCCCCTTGGGGCTGGTGACGTGGACTGCGTCGGGCGAACCCTACATTGCGCTTGCCAAGGTGGCGAGTCCCATCGCCGTGGATGGCCTGCGCGAGGCCGTGCTGTCGCTGACAGGCGAAGCCTTGGGCGGATCACCCGAAGCCACGCAACACGCCGCTGCATTACTTCATCGACTGCGCGAACGCTGCGCCTTCTTCGCACAGCGCGAGGGATTCCCCATTACGTTGACGGAAAACACCCACGCGGAAATCAGCCATCGACTGGCCACCGTGGACCTGGCCTTGTACCCCGAGGCGGCAAGGCAGGTGTTGCGGGCCGACGGAGCCGACGCGCCACTGGCCTACACACTGGGCGCGGGCCTGCCTGCGGATGCCCCCCTCAATCCTTGGGAACGCGCCGTGCTGGACAGCCAACTGAAGGGCTGGCTGCACGAGGCAGCCCCCGTGCGCGTGGCCCTGCCCGACGGCAACATGAGCGCGGAATCGCTGGCGAGTTTCATCACCCGACTCTACCGCGATTCGGCCTGCCAAAGCGCTACCTTCGACAAGGCCTAAGCCTCTACCCCATCTCGCGCAGGTAGAAAATGTAATCCGTCCCCGGTGGCGTGCCGCCTGCCTTGCGAATTAACGCCGCAATCTGCGCGCGGTGGTGGGTGCTGTGGTTGATGCCATGCGCCACCAAGTCTTGCAGCACGTGCCGATACGCCACGCCGCGCATGTTTTTGTAATCCACCGGTGCGGTAAGCGCAGCGTCGTCCAGCCCTTCAAGAAAGGTAATCCACGCGGCAATGCTGCGCTGGTTCTCGGCGCGGCATTCCGCCAGTGGCAAGTCGGCAAACAGTTCAATCGTCCGGGTGAAGCCGGGGTCGAAGCGGCTTAGCCATTCTTCCTGCGCGCCCACAATGTGCGCCAGTAACAGCCGCCCCTCGTCCAACGGCGTAGCTTCCAGCGCATCGGCAATCCGCTCATTTGCCGACGCGGTGTAGCGCCACAACTTGATGAAGTACTCGCGCATAGGAGATTTTCCTTCTGATGCCACCAGCCCATGCATACACCGTCTAAGCCAGACGTTGTAACAAGGCCAGAAACCCCGCCACAAGGACGAGTCCTCCGTGCCCTCCTGGAGTCAAAGTGCTGTGCTTCGTAGCGAGGTTGTCATTAATGACTCGGGCCCTATCGGGCGAAGCACTCTTCGAGCGAAAGGTCTGCCCAACCCCATCCTATAAGACTCGCTCCCAAAATGCGCCGAAGAGCGTCAAGACCTGATCTACAAACTTAATTCCCGTGACGCTGTTTGAAGGGGGAATGTCGGTGCCCGAAATGCTGACCACGGCAATCACGCAGAAAAAGACTATCACCCCAATGTGCACCCAATTTGCCAAGGGGGATTTCCTGACCAGTGAAGCGAGTATAGGGAAGGCCAACAAACCCGCAAGCACGAACGCGATTCCTGCAGTGACCTTTCCCACGACCAGAAGCATGACCCCAAACATGCAAGCCAGCAGCGCAAAGGCCCAACCCATTATCATGCGCATTCCGCTTTTCGCCGTTGGAATCCTGTTGGGCATACATGTTTACCTCGTGTTTGATGCGGATTGGATATAAAGCGACTCGCCAATCCATCTAACACCACAAACCGTATCTTGGTTCCAAACGGGGCATACGCCGTTACGAGGAGGTCATGTTGTGGCAGGGTTTCCGACGTCGCCACAACTTTCCTTTAGCTCTCTTTCAAAGCCCGGATGCTCTCGACAAGATAATCCAGCGCGGCGCGCGATTGGCGCGGGTTGATCGGCAACGTCACCAACCGTGCCGCAAAGCGTTCCGCCACGGGAAATTGCCCCTTACGCCACCCGCGATTCTGGAAGGCCGTGGACCAGTGCAGGGGAATGTAATGCACCCCCACCTTGATGCCGCGCTCGTGCTGCATACGGTAGATGAACTCTTCCTTATCCATGCCGAACAGCTCCGGGTCTATCTCCACGGGGAACAGGTGGTACACGTGGTGCTGGTCCGGCGACACCGGTAAAATGCGCAGCCCCGGCACGCTGGCCAACTGTTCGGCAAGGTAGGCCGCGTTCGCGCGGCGACGCGCGTTCAGCGTGTCCAGCTTGCGCAGTTGAACGCTACCCACCGCCGCCTGCACATCCGTCATGCGGAAGTTATAGCCGCAGTCGTCAAAGTCTTGAAACCAGAACCGCTTGCCCATCGGCAACGCCGCCTCGTCTAGGCTGCAATACTTCGTGCTCTTGCCATACACCCGCGTGCAGTGCGAGCGATACAGCGCCACCCGCTCGAACAGCGCCGAGTCATTCGTCACCACCATACCCCCCTCCCCCAGGGTCGATATGTTCTTCTGCTCGTGAAAGCTGAAGCAGCCCAACGCCCCCATGCTCCCCGCCTTGCGTCCCTTATATGCCGCGCCAATCGCATGGCACGCGTCCTCGACCACCGCCAGCCCATGCCGCGCCGCTATCGACAGAATCGCGTCCATATCACAGCACTGGCCATAGAGATGCACCGGGATGATCGCCTTCGTCTTCGGCGTAATGACCGCCTCAATGGCGGCAGGGTCAATGTTGCAGGTGTCCGGGTCCACGTCCGCAAACACCGCCCGCGCGCCCACCGTCTCGGCGGCTGCCGCCGTGGCAATCCACGTCAGCGGCGTGGTGATCACCTCGTCCCCGTCCCCCACGCCCAGCGCCACCATCGAAAGGAACAGCGCCGCCGTGCCATTGCTCACGCACCGGGCATGGGCCGTGCCGCAATACGACGCATACTCCTGCTCAAATTGGATGCACGCGTCGCCACTCGTCGGCGCGCCCTTACGTAACACGTCAAGCACCGCAGCCTCTTCCTCCACCCCATACTCCGTGCCCAGGCGGATGACTAATTCGTCTTTATCAAAATCGCTCATGCAGAGCGCTTTCGCAGCGAGATCTGCATGACCACCACAATCAGGACCATGAGCAACAGATAGACCACGCTGATGCCCAGCCCCAGAAAATTGCTGTCACGTATGGCAGCAGTCTCGCCCGAGTCGGACAGCAGCCTGCCGATCACCTGTTCCTGCACAATCGGCCCGATGCTGCCAATGCCGTTCACCAGCCCGGCCACTGCCACCGCATTGCGTTCGCCCGCCACCACCACGGCGGCAGCGCCACACATGATCGTGTCCGGCCCATACAGCATCAACCCCACCAACCCGAAGCACAGTGCCTGCACAAAGAGATTGGTGCCTGCCATGATCACGCAGACATATCCCAGCACCATGCCCACCGCGAGCACAAGGCACAACTTGTCCCAACGTCCCC
>JBIKMR010000295.1:0-5256 GCA_044359155.1 Candidatus Hydrogenedentales bacterium
GCCGGAGCTGATCAGCGAGTGGCTTACCCGCACCAAGGCCATGCCCGGCCCGCACGATGGCGGCGGCGCTTCCTCGACGGAAACGGTTCCCCCTTTTACCAGCACTTGCTTCATGCGCCGCATGTCTCCCAGTTGCACCACGCGCCGATGATACGGCACCACGCCGCCGAAAAAAACTTCCGCCGTCCCAAGGGGGACGGCGGAAGTGCGGGTAGATTAAGTGGCCGGGAACTATTAGCCGCCCAGCAACTGGAGCGCAGTCTGCGGCACCAGGTTGGCCTGCGCCAGCACCGAGGTGCCTGCGCTCACCAGAATCTGGTTGCGGGTGAAGCGGATCGTTTCGCGCGAAATGTCGGCGTCGCGGATGGCACTTTCGGAAGCGGATGCATTTTCTTCCTGAATCGCCAGCGTGCTGATGGTGAACTCGAGGCGATTCTGCAGTGCGCCCAAGTTGGCACGCAGCGAGGTGACACTCTGGAGCGCGCGGTCCACCGTGCTGATGGTGGAGACGGCAGCAGCTACGGCGGACACGGTAACCGTGTTCACGCCGAGGTCGTTGGTCTTCGAGCCCGTTACCGCCACCGTCAAGGTCTGGCTGGGGTTTGGGCCGGCCTGAAGCGTGATCGTCTGCGCCGAGGAAAGAACGCGCACGCCGTTGAACTCGGTGTCGATGGCGATGTCGTCGATCTGGCTCAGAAGCTGCTGCACTTCGGCATTCAGCGCGGCGCGGTTGTCAGTGCTCTGTGTGCCGTTGGCCGCCTGCACGGCCAACTCGCGGATGCGTTGAAGAATGTTGGTCGTTTCGCTCAGCGCGCCTTCTGCGGTCTGCACTAGGCTGATGCCGTCTTGCGAATTGCGCTGGGCCACCTTTGCGCCCAACACCTGGGAGCGGAAGCCCTCGGCGATGGCCAAGCCTGCGGCGTCGTCCGCAGCGCGGTTGATGCGCAAGCCGCTGGAAAGGCGTTCAAGCGACTTGTTGAGGTCCAGTGTCGAGCGTTGCAGCGTACGCGCCGTGTTCAACGCAGCGACGTTCGTGTTTATACGAAGTCCCATTGTCTATTTCCTCCTTGAAAGGTTAGCGCCACTGCGTCCCTGCATTGGCCGGGGCCCCCTCGTCGCGTCGAGCGGCTCCGTAATCCTTATCGGTTTGGTGCGCGAAAACCTTTAGCTGGGCCCTGGGGGATAGTCCTTGCGTTTGGTGTTACTTGAAAAATCGTGGAGGAACGGTATCGCCAACAGGCCCCACAGCGGTCGCCATTCCCCCTCAGTAAAACCGTCGAGCCCGAGCGTGATCTCCGAAGGGTTGCCCCGCAGGCGGAACGAGCCAAAGAGCCGGTCCCACACCGAGAACACGCTCGCGTAATTAGAGTCCGTTTCTGGCTGCTGGTTGCTGTGGTGTACCCAGTGCATCCATGGGGTCACGATAACCATGCGCAAGGCGCGGTCCACTCCTGCAGGAATCCGAATATTGGCATGGTGAAAAAGGATGAGGGGCAGCAGCACCAGTTCGTACACAGCTACTTGCTCGATGCTGATTCCCAACAGCGGCACCACCACCATCCGTGCCAGCATGGACAGCACGAGTTCGCCGGTGTGAAACCGCACTGCCGTGCTCGCGTCCATCTCTGCGTCGCTGTGGTGCACCGCGTGAAAGCGCCAAAGCAGCGGCACCCTATGGTTCAGCCTGTGCCACGCGTATTGCCACAAGTCGAACAACACGAAGGCCGCTACCCACTCGACCATCGCTGGGAGCGATACCCAGCGTAGCAAACCAAACTCCGCCTGCTCCGCAAGCTGTGCCACCAGCAGCAAGGTCCACGCTGCCAAGCCCGCGCCCACCAGCGCATTGAACACGCCCAGCCCCACATTGCGCGCATGGTGCAGGGTGTGTTCGCGTCGCCCACGAAACATGGGCCATGCGCCTTCCAGCGCCCACAGCGCGGCAAGGGCAAACGTTGCGGCAAGCGCGCGGCTCGTGACGATATCCAGTTGCAATGGCCGCTCCCGGCGGAATCAGTCCCGCAGCAACACGTCCGTGGCAAGGCGCATCTTTTGCAGCAGCTTGCGGAAAGCGCCGCTGCGCTGCGCCATGCCGCGCAG
This sequence comes from Candidatus Hydrogenedentales bacterium, assembly GCA_044359155.1. GTDB lineage: Bacteria > Hydrogenedentota > Hydrogenedentia > Hydrogenedentales > JAEUWI01 > WGMK01. The sequence continues at coordinate 2,101 of JBIKMR010000295.1, forward strand.
GTGGATGATGGCCTTGCGTTGCAAGCGATACCGATCGAGCTTGGGCGTGGGCGGCGCGGCCACGCCGGTGCCTGCTTCCTCGAGCGGCTTCCAGAGCGTCTCGATAGGGTAGCCGATGGTGGCGAGGTCTGCCGGGTCGAGGCGCTCAATCACGCCGCGCATCAGCGCCAGCTTCGCGGGGTCCGTTCCCAGTTCCTGCACCCACTTCTTTATCGAGCCGGTCTGCGGTCGGGTGTGTTGCTTCACGCCGATAGGGTCGCCCAACCCCTGCGCGCGCCCCGCGTCCTCGCCGCTGCGACCATACTCGATGGCCTCGGGTTCGTAGGGCACGCCCACGTGGGTGCAGATTTTCTCGAACCACACCTCGGGCGATTTCACCAGGTCTTCATAGCGCACGTGGAGAAAGGGGACATCCTGCTGGCGCAGGAACGCGGCGATGGCGGGCACATAGCGATCGATGATCGGGTTGTATTGCTGCGCCACCTGGTAGTCGCCATCGAAAAAAGAATTGGCGAAGGAGGAAAACATGGCCAGCGGGTGGCGGGTGAGCACGACATATGAAGCATCGGGAAAGACCTTGGCCATGAACGGCAGCACCAGAGCATAGGCGGGGGTCTTGTCCAGGCACACCGGCTTGCTGCCCTTGCCCCGCAGGTAGCGGCCATACAGCACATCGCAATACGCCCGACACGCCTGCCAATAATCCGCCTCGCCCTGCGGCAATTGCGATATGAACAGGCGCTGCGATTCCGCCGCCAGCACATGGTCGTACGGCGCCTTGTCCACCTTGGCCCACGGCCCCAGGTGCGCCAGCGGGGTGAGCAAGTGCGGCTCCGGCCCGCCCTGAATCATCGAATGCGCGGCAAGCATGTGCTCCAGCATCGTCGTGCCCGAACGCGGCGCGCCAATCACAAACAACATCCGGAAATTGTCAACAGCACCCATGAGAAATTCCTCAGTAAAGTACGCAACTCAAACCCCGCCAGAGAATAGGGGCCAAGCAAGCCGGGGCGCAAGTCCTGATGAAGTGTGGCTTTCCCGCTTTCCACCCCGTGTGGTAGAGTGTGCGGCATTAACCGTGGCGGGCTTGGGTCTGCCTTACGGTCTGAGTGGAGGGCGCTTTCCATGAAGTTTTTTACATCGATTGTTGTACCAGCGTTGCTGGTGTTGGCCTTTGCGCCGCTTGCGTTCGCCCAGGCGGAGGGGGTTCATGGGGGGGATCTGCCGGTGTCGGCGGATCCGCCCATACACCCGTTGCAGGACCGCATTATTGTGGTGAACGGGGGCGTGGGTGACAGTGTGTACCCGGTGCTTTCTTTGCCGTATGACGGCGAGCCGGTGCCTGCGGGGGTGCGGCTGACGGCGGAGCAGGTGGGCACGGGGCGGGAGTATCCGGCGCAGGTTCATGGGGAGCAGTTTGTGCTGGTGCCGCGTGGCACGCGGGAAGGCCAAGAGGTTCGCTTCCGCATTCATGCGAACAAGCTGGGGGAGGGCATATTGCCGGTGGTGCGGCTGGAGAAGAAGCCTGATGCCGACGTGATCGAGGTGTTTATCGAGGACAAGCTTTTCACCGCGTACCACTATGGCGGGGACTTGAAGAAGCCTTTCTTGTGGCCGGTGAATTCGCTGGACGATATCCCGGTGACGCGCAGCTTCCCGATGGATGAGACGGGGATTCCGAAATTTGCGATGGACCATCCGCATCACCGTTCGTGGTGGAGCGCGTATGGCCATGTGGGCCCGGCGGATTGTTGGCTGGAAGACGAGAGCGCTGGCCTGCAACAGAGCGGCGAGGTGACGTTTGGGTCGGGCGATGCGTTTGGGTGGATACTGGCGAAGAACACGTGGACGACTTCGGACGGCACGCCGGTGATCAGTGAGGAGCGGGAATTCCGTTTCTATTCGGGGCGGGAAGAGGCACGCATTACGGACATGCGGGTGACGTTCAAGGCGGACAAGGGCGAGGTGCTGTTTAAGGACACGAAGGAGGGCGGCATCTGCGCGGTGCGTATGCGGCCCGAGTTGTCCTACAAGGACGGCGTGATTACCAACGCCAGTGGTGACGTGGGCGAGGAGACGGTGTGGGGCAAGCCGTCGCCTTGGTGCGACTACTCGGGTCCCATCGAGGGACACGGCAAGCGTGGCCTTACCATCATGGACAACCCCGGCAACCTGCGCCACCCCACCAGCTGGCATGTGCGCAAGTATGGCCTGATGGGGGCGAACCCCTTTGGCTACTCGCACTTCATCGAGATGGACTACAACAAGGGACTGATGCCGGAGAACGGCGACTACACGATACCCGCCGGGCAGGAGCTGACCTTCAACTACCGCGTGCTTGTGCATTCGGGCGACGCCACCGACGCGAAGGTGGCAGACCGCTATGCCGACTACACGAACCCGCCCAAAGCGGCCTGGACGGAATAACCTTTCCCCGTGATAAAGACCGGCATTGACACCCGCCAGCACGACCCCGCGCGTGAGCATTCGACGTTGTCCTCCTGGCGCATTTACAAGCGCCTTGTAGGCTATGCCACGCGGTACAAGTCCAAGCTGATCATATCGATGATCTTCGCCGTGGTGATTGCCACGTCCTTCGGGGCGATGTTGTTTGCCGTGGGCACGACGGTGAAGCTGACGTTCTACGACGCCACGCCGGCCACGGGCGAAGCGCGGCCTGACCCGGCTATCGAGATTGCGGGGCAGATCACGTATTACTCCGGGCGGATGCAAGAGCTCATTGGGTGGGGGCCTACCGCGCTGGACCAGAAATTCCTCGGCACGGTGGAGCAGATGCGGGTGGACCCCATGCGCGCCCTGTCGATTGTGTCGGCCATCGTGGTGCTGCTGGCGCTGGTCATCGGCATCGCACGGTTCATTCAAGAATTTTATGCCGGGGCGATTGGCGCATACATCACCACGGACCTTGGCCGCGAGATGTATGAGAACCTGATGCGGCAGCCGGTGGGCTATTTCGAGTCGAACAATTCCGGCGAGATCTTGGCGCGCTTCACCAACGACATCTTCATGGTGAACAACGGTCTTGCGGGCGTTTTTGTGAAGCTGATGCGCGAGCCGCTGAAGCTGGTCATGTTCCTGTGGGTCGCCATATCGGTGGACCTGTGGCTTACGCTCGTGGGCGTGTGCGTGCTGCCG
>JBIKMR010000296.1:0-5246 GCA_044359155.1 Candidatus Hydrogenedentales bacterium
AGCAACGCGTGTACGTGGCCCGGTTCGGATTCCCACAGCGTCGGCTGTATGCAATTACGTCCACCAAGCTCGCCCTTGTCCGCCTCGAAATCGACGGAGCGGTTCCACGTGAGGCCCTTGTCTTCCGAGCGATCCGCAAAGGACTTCCAGCCCTTCACTTCGGTCGATGCCGGGGCCAGCCAGCTACCGTCGGACAGTACAATCGGCGCACTGCGAACGGGTCCACGACCGCCGTGGTCTCCGGGCACCAGTTCCTTCGGTTCGGTCCAGGTTTCGCCGTTGTCTGTGCTCTGCATCCAATAGGTTTGCCAAGCCTCAATCTCGGGGCCTACCTTAAAGAAGAGGTAGACGACATTGTCCTGGTCGCGAAAGAGCACCGGGTTCCAGTGGGCGGTCTCATTTACCTTGGCGATGCGGGTAGGTTCGCTCCACTTCTTGTCGTGCAGGCGGCCAAACCAGATGCCCACGTCGGGGTGCTTTTCCTTGGTGCCAGCAAACCATGCAGCGAGGATGTCGCCATTGGCTGCCTGTACCACGGTGGACGCGTGGCATTGCGCGAAGGGACGCTCCGCGCCAAACGCGAAATCCACTGCGCCGCCCGCCTCGCGCACCTTGGCGCTGAAGGCTCCCGGCCCCAAGACGTCGTCCGCCACGGCGGCCTGTGCCAGCGTCAACAATCCCACGGCCAACAAGCGATTCATCCACTGCATTGATACGCTCCTCGAAATTTGCCCACAACAACGGTGTCGGTATACTACCCGCCGGGGAGCGGCGAGGCCAATCGCCCAACCTTTCGATGGAGCAGCCGCATGACCTAACGGGGCTGGTGTTGAGGCGCATATGTTTCCGCCATTCCTAACTGAAAAGGAACGACGGGATTTTTTATTCTGTGATGAAGGAGACGTACCGGCAGTGACACTACAACTTGCTCCCAACAATCCCCGCATCCGCGTTGCCGCTGCCATTGCATCGGCAGACGGCCTCTTCCTCGTCCGCCATGAGAAAGACGGCACGGGGTATTGGATGTTGCCGGGGGGCGGGGTGCAATGGGGGGAGGCGTTGGATGCCGCTTTGCGCCGTGAGCTGATGGAAGAGGCAGGGCTGGAAATTGAAGTGGGGGAGCTGCTACTGGTGAAGGACAGCATCCATCCCGAAGGCGAGCGGCATCTGGTGCATGTGGTGTTTTGCGCACGGATAACTGGCGGGGAAGTGCGTGCGTCGGAAGACCCACGCGTGGTCGAGGCGAGCTGGGTTTCTTGGGAAGAGTATGCCCAGATCGAGTTTCGCCCGGACATCGTGCCGTTCCTGCTGGAAAGCCTCCGTCACCCCAATGCCGCCGCCGCGCGTTACTTGGGTAACTCTTGGGTGTAGCGTGGGGCGTTGCGGGGGTAGGCCTGCTTTGGTACCATCCAGCACGCCTGAAGACTCAGGCATCGAGGAGCAATTCGTTTGGCAGCCATGAGTCCCTTTGAACACCACCTGTTGCGCACGGCGCTGGTGGATGAAGACCGCCTTGCGCGCGCCCGGTCGGAAGCGTCCAACAAGGACCTGCCGCTGGCGGAGGTGCTGCTGCTGTTGGGCTATGCCGAAGAGGTAGCGTTGTACCAGTCGCTGGCGGATTTCTGCGAGATGCGCTTCGTGGCCCCGTCTAAGGAAGAGATTTCCCCCGAGACGATAGCCAAGGTGCCCGCGCGCTATGCCACGCACTATGGCTTTGTGCCGCTGGGCGAAGAGCGCGGCGCGCTGCGCGTGGCCATCAGCGACCCGCTGAACACCCACCTGCTCGACGACATTCGCATGGTGCTGAAGCAGCGCATCGTTCCGGCGGTGGCCTCGCCGCGCGAGATTCAGAAGACCATCAAGCAGCTCTATGGCGTGGGCGCGGACACGATGGAGCGGATGCTGAACCGCGACGATCTCGAAGACGTGGTGCAGTTGGAGCAGAGCCGAGAGAGCGCCAACCTCGGCGACGACAGCATCGACGCTTCCATCATCAAGTTCGTGAATGAGCTGATACTCGAGGCCGTGCAGAGCGACACGACCGATATCCATATCGAGCCTTTCGAGGATCAGCTGCGGGTGCGCTACCGCATCGACGGCATCCTGCACCAGGCGCCGGTGCCGCCCAGCATTCGTGGGTTCCATGCGGCCATCGTGTCGCGTATCAAGATCATGGCGAACCTGAACATCGCCGAGAAGCGCCTGCCGCAGGACGGCAAGATTCTTGCCACCTTGGGCGACCAGCAGTACGACTTGCGCGTGTCGATTCTCCCCACGCCCCACGGCGAAACGGTGAACATGCGTATCCTCAACCGGGCCTCGGTCTTCCTAACGCTGGGCCAGTTGGGTTTCCTGCCGGAAGACATGACGCTGTTCAACGGCTTCATCTCGAAGCCGCACGGCATTATCCTGGTCACCGGCCCTACCGGTAGCGGTAAGACCACCACGCTCTACGCGGCCTTGAGCCAGTTGAACAGCATCGACCGGAAGATCATCACCATCGAGGACCCGATTGAGTACCAGCTCACGGGCATTACCCAGATGCAGGTGATGCCAAAGATTGGCTTCGACTTCTCGCTGGGCTTGCGGTCCATGCTGCGGCACGACCCGGACATCATGCTGGTCGGCGAAATACGCGACTACGAGACGGCGGAGATGGCGATACGTTCCAGCCTTACCGGTCACTTGGTGTTGAGCACACTGCACACCAACGATTCCGCAGGCGCGGTGACGCGCCTTGCCGACATGGGGGTCGAGCCTTTCCTGATCAGCAGCACCGTCATCTGCTCGATTGCCCAGCGTCTGGTGCGGCGCGTGTGCACCAAGTGCGGTACCACCGTGGAGCCTGACCTCGTCCTGCTGCGGGCGGAGTTCGGGGTGGAGGAGGGCAACCTGGCCGGGGCGCAGTTCCGGCGCGGGGTGGGCTGCGACCATTGCCGTAACACGGGATATCGTGGGCGCGCCGCAATCTACGAGATCATGCCCTTCACCAACGAGATCAAGCGCCTGACCGTCGAGCGCGCCACCGCTATCGACATTAAGGACATGGCGCTTAAGCAGGGCATGAAGACCCTGCGCAAGTCGGGCTGGCTGCGCGTGTTGACCGGGGCCACCACAGTGGACGAAGTGCTGCGCGTGACGGCGGACGCCGAGATGCTCGGTTCCACGGAGAGCGCCAATGCCCCGCTTTCGGTATGAAGCCAAGCGCGGCCCCGGCGAAAAGTTCGATGGCGTCATCGAGGCGGAAGACCGCAAGGCGGCGGTAGCCCGACTGCGCGACATGGGGTATTTCCCCACCTCCGTCGAGCTGCACAAGGGCGGCGCGATGGAGCAGGGCGCGAAGGCGGGGTTTGACCTGAACCAGTTCCGCCGCTCGCTGCGTCGCATCAAGCTGAAAGAACGCAACGTGTTCTTCCGGCAGTTGGCCAACCTGGTCGAGTCGGGCATGTTGTTGACCAAGGCGCTGCGTGCGCTGGTGAGCCAGACCGAAAACCCCATGCTGGCGGAGATCATCGACCAACTGCGCGACGACGTGCAGAAGGGCAACACCCTGGCCGACGCCATGGACCGGCACCCGCGCACCTTCCCTTTGCTCTACACCAACCTGGTGCGCGCGGGCGAAGCGGGGGGAATGCTGGACGAGGTGCTCTGGCGCATCGTGTCTTTCGGGGAACAGGAAGAGGAACTACGCAGCAAGGCGACCTCCGCCATGATCTACCCAGCCTTCCTCACCATCGTCGGCTTTGCCGCCATCTTCATCCTGGTCTCGTTCGTGTTCCCGAATTTCGTTGCCATCTTCGACGACTTCAACGCCGAGCTTCCCATGCCCACGCAGATCGTGATGGGCGTGTGCCAGTTCATGGGCAGCTATTGGTGGGCGGTGTTGCTGGTGGGCGGGGCCATTGTGGCCGGTTTCACCCGCTATGCCCGCACCCCCGTGGGGCGACGCAAGCTGGACGGATTCCTGCTGCGTGTGCCCGCGCTGAAGACCGTCATCCAGAAATACGAAATGGCCAAGTTTGCACGCACGCTGGGCACCCTGCTGGACAACGGCGTGCCGGTGCTCACTTCGCTCAAGATTACTTCCGATACTATGGGCAACGCCGTCATCCGCGACGAGGTTGCCCGCATTCATTCCGGCGTTATGGCAGGCGAAGCCATGAGCGAATGCCTGCACCAGTGCCCGCATTTCCCCCCGCTCATCGTCAGCATGTTTGCCATTGGCGAGGAGAGCGGGCGCATCGGGGCCATTGCCAAGCGCGTGGCAGACGCCTACGACATCGAGGTGGACCGGGCCGTGAAGGCCTTTACCGCCCTCTTCGAGCCGCTGCTTATCGTGGTCATGGGCATTATCATTGGGTTTCTGGTCATTGCCATGCTATTGCCCATGCTCAACCTGAGCAGTATCGTTTAGGGTATTTTTCAATTTCCTCGCGGGGCTGGTACAATCGAGGCGCTGCCAGCGACATCGGTGTCGCCGTGCGGCTTGTATTAGGGGGCGCGCCCGTATTGGAGCGGGCGTGCTGGAAAGGACATTCATGTCGCGCAAACCGTTTACCAACCTTGTTACCGGCGGTGCCGGGTTTATTGGTTCGCACCTCTGCGAGACCCTGCTGGACCGGGGCGAGGAAGTCATCTGCCTGGACAACTTCTTCACCGGGCGCAAGAAGAACATTGAGCATCTGCTGGGGCATCCCCGGTTTGACCTGATCCGGCACGATGTGATCAACCCCATCGACCTCGAAGTGGACCGCATTTACAACTTCGCCTGCCCTGCGTCCCCGGTTCACTACCAGTTTGACCCGGTGCGCACGGTGAAGACGAACGTGATGGGCGCGCTGAACATGCTGGGTCTGGCCATGCGCGTGAAGGCCCGCGTGTTGCAGGCCTCCACGTCCGAGGTCTACGGCGACCCGCAGGTCCACCCGCAGGTGGAGAGCTATTGGGGAAATGTGAACTGTGTCGGCCCGCGTTCGTGCTACGACGAGGGCAAGCGCGTGGCGGAGACCCTGTTCTTCGACTACCACCACCAGAACAAGGTGGACATCCGCGTCATCCGCATCTTCAATACCTATGGTCCGCGTATGCTCATCAACGACGGGCGCGTGGTGAGCAACTTCGTGGTGCAGGCCCTGCGCGGCGAGCCGATTACCATCTACGGCGAAGGCCAGCAGACGCGCTCCTTCTGCTTTGTGGACGATCTCGTGCGCGGCATCATTGGCATGATGGACTGCGAGAACTTCGTC